>DAOUMC010000019.1:0-67997 GCA_034413595.1 Dehalococcoidales bacterium
GCTTGACCGTCTCGGCCAGCCTGGTGTAGTCAATCTCGGCCGCCCCATTGTTCTGGCGCAGCATCCTGGCCAGGTTTATGGAGCCCAGGTTGCAGGACTCGTATGGCAGCAGCGGCTGTTCGCCACAGGGGTTGGTGCTCTCGATGCTGCCCAGCTCAGGCGTGGGGTTGTCCTGATTTATCCGGTCAATAAAGACGATGCCAGGGTCGCCGGTCTGCCAGGCCATGGCCACTATCTTATCAAACACCTCTTTGGCCTTGAGCTTGCCGGCCACCTCTTTGGTGCGCGGATTGACCAGACTGTATTCGGCACCGGCCTTGACCGCCTCCATAAACTGACTGGTCACCGCCACCGAGATGTTGAAGTTGGTAAGGGAGGTGGAGTCTTCCTTGGCGGTGATGAACCTCATGATGTCCGGGTGGTCAACACTGAGGATAGCCATATTGGCCCCGCGCCTGGTCCCGCCCTGCTTGATGACATCGGTGGCGATGTCAAAGGCACGCATAAATGAGACCGGGCCGCTGGCCACCCCGCCGGTCGAGCCCACGCGGTCCTTTTCCGGCCTCAGCCTGGAAAAAGAGAAGCCGGTGCCGCCGCCGCTTTTGTGGATGAGAGCGGTGTTCTTTACCGTCTCAAAGATGGACTCCATGGAGTCCTCAATGGGCAGGACGAAGCAGGCGGAAAGCTGACCCAGCTCCCGGCCGGCGTTCATCAGGGTGGGTGAATTGGGCAAGAACTCGAGGCTGACCATAAGCCGGTAGAACTCCTCCTCCCAGTGCCCGGCGTCTATCTTGGGATTATAGACAAGCTCGGCCGAGGCGATGGTCTGAGCCACCCGGCGGAACATCTCCTCCGGTGTCTCAATGATCTTCCCCTCCCTGTCCTTCCTGAGGTATCTCCGCTCCAGAACCTGGAGCGCATTCGGGGTAAGACTGACACCGTAAACGGCGGGGGTCTTTGCCTTGTCTTTCATAGATGGTTCCTCCCGTTCATAACCTTCTCTTGTCTCATCTTCAGCCAGAAACTCTTTCACCAGGGTAAGGATTTCAAACTCACTGGTCGGCCGGGCTTGCTTAAGGGTCTTAGACACCAGATGTTCCATGCCAGGTAGTGCCTGAGGTCTCTCCAGCCGCTCAATCACCTGGCTGGTCAGCCGCTCAATGCGGCTCCTGTCAGAGATTCCCATTGACGCCGCCGCCGAAAAGATAATCCTGGCAATCTGGGTGCGGTTGACCGGCTGGCTCATTTTCTTCCCCCGCGATGACCCCTGGCCATCGCCCCTGATTTTTCGTCCGGCAGGAGGGACAGCTGGCTGCCGGGCTGGGTAGCCCCGGCGCCGGCGCTGACCAGGGTATCCACCTCCTGCTTTAAGTCGGTGATGTCGGCAAAATCACGGTAGACCGAAGCAAAGCGGATATAGGCGATGTAGTCCAGGCGCCTCAACCCTTCCATGACCATATCGCCAATAATGGAGCTGGCGACTTCGGCCCGGCCCATCTGATATAGCTCGGCCTCTATATCGTCAGCCAGTCGCTCAACAGCCCCGGCTTGCAGGGGCCGTTTCTCACAGGCCTTGCGAATACCGGCCAGCAACTTGCCCTTGCTAAACTCCTCGCGCCTCTGGTCTTTTTTGACCACAAAAAGGCTGGCCGGCAGCACTTTCTCGTAGGTAGTGAAACGGGAGTTACAGTCAAGGCACTGACGGCGGCGCCTTACGCCACTATTGACATCACGGGAGTCTATAACTCTGGAACTGACGCTGCTACAATAGGGACACTTCATGACGATAACTCAAGTTATAGTATGCTGAGGCTAAGATACCACAACATATAGTATTTGTCAAGCCTTAGGCAACCCTATATCAGTAACAGATTCACCCTGAATTATCTTACTATCCTTAGGGGAGATAATAATCAATGAGGGGCTTACACCCCTCTCAGACGCCCCAATATTTACCAAAAGCAAGAAGGCCGTGGCACCGGTGCCACGGCCTTCTTGCCAGTCTAGTTATTAACCTAACAAAACCTGACCCTGGTTTCTGGCTTAATAACCTTGTCAGCAGGAATCGTCGTCTGGCGGCGGCTAAAGAGCGGACGCCTCAGGAAAGAGGGCACATCCAGCTCGTCCTCGGTTTTGATGTTCTTAAGCTGCCTGGTAAGCTCATCCGCCTCTGTGTCCTGGTTAAACTCCGTCTTGGTAACAAAGCCGGTGGCAATCAGGGTAATCCTTACTTCCTCATTCATATTGGAGTTATGAGCTACACCGAAGATGATGTTGGCGTCCGGGTCTACCGCCTTTTTGATTATGTCGGCAGCCTCGTTGACCTCAAACAGGGTAAGGTCGTTACCACCAACGATATTGAACAGCACCCCTTTCGAGCCTTCGATAGTGACATCCAGAAGCGGGCTGGCCAGAGCTGACTTGGCGGCATCCACCGCCCGGTTCTTACCCGAACCGATGCCAATAGACATCCAGGCCGGGCCGGCATCCTTCATCACCGCCTTGACATCAGCGAAGTCAAGATTGATCATCCCCGGGACGGTGATGACCTCAGAGATAGCCTGAACGCCATGTCTGAGGACATCGTCAGCCATCTGGAAAGCATTGTCCACGGCACACTTCTGGTCACAGAGGTCAAGCAGCCGGTCATTGGGGATAATGATAAGGGTATCAACCTTGCTCAACAGCTTGGAAATACCTTCCTTGGCCACCTCACCGCGGTGAACGCCCTCAAAAGTGAAGGGCTTGGTAACCACGGCAATGGTAAGAGCCCCGCCATCCTTGGCCACTTCAGCAATAACAGGGGCAGCCCCGGTGCCAGTGCCACCACCCATGCCGGCGGTGACAAACACCATGTCAGAGCCCGAGACCAGCTCCTTGAGGTCATCACGATTTTCCTCAGCCGCTCTCTGCCCCATATTGTGGTCACCACCAACCCCCAGCCCCCGGGTAAGCTTCTCTCCGAGCTGGATGCGGGTCGGGGCTTCGGTAATGGCCAGGGCTTGGGCATCAGTATTCATGGCGATAAATTCCACTCCCTGAATCTCTTCCCTGACCATGCGGGTAACGGCGTTGCAACCTCCGCCGCCAAGACCGATAACCTTAATCCTGGCCGGATTGGGAACAAAGCTTGTCTTTGCCATTTCCTTCTCTCCTTTCTACCTAATTTCTGAACCTAGCGAAACAGTTTTCTGAGCCTGAAAGCTACCTGGCGTATCCGGGAACCGAACCAGCCACCGCGCCACTTGTGATTATTCCGGTTCTTGGCCCCCCAGAGCAGCAGGCCGACACTGGTGGCATAGGCCGGGTCACGAATGGCGTCAGTTATCCCTGTAATGTGGGTGGGAATACCCACTCTAACCGGCAGCCTCAGTATCTCGCGCCCCAGAGTCTCCATACCCGACAGATTTGAGCTACCACCGGTAAGCACCAGTCCTGCCGGAACCAGTGATTCATAATCCGAACGGGGTAACTCAAGCAGAATTAGCCTCAGGATTTCCTCAACCCGGGCACGGATAATATCGCACAGGTCCTGATAGGATATGCCATGCCCGTCCTCTGATATCGGACTGGTAGTTTCCATCCTGCTCTCGTAGACCGGCATGACACTGCCATACCTCTTTTTCATCTCCTCAGCCACCTCAAATGGCAGCCCCAGACCAATGGCGATATCCCGGGTAAGCTGGTAACCGGCCACTGGCAGAATGGCGGTGTGCCAGATGCTTCCGTCTTTAAAAACACAGATATCGGTAGTACCACCGCCGATATCAGCCAGAATCACTCCTACCTGTTTCTCGTCCTCGGTGAGCACCGCCTCGCTTGAGGCCAAGGGCTCCAGCACCATATCATCAATGTCTATACTGAGGCTGCGAATACACTTCACCAGGTTCTGGATTGAGGTTGCGGCTGCGGTAATAATGTGTGTCTCCACATCCAGCCTGAAGCCATACATTCCCACCGGGTTCTTAACCCCTACCTGACCATCAACGGCATAACCCCGCGGGATGACATGCAACAGCTGCCTGTCATTGGGTACGCTGATGTTGTGGGCGTTGTTCAACACCCGCCGCAGGTCATCGGGCCGCACCAGCCGGTCATTCCGCGTGATGGCCACTACCCCGTGGTTGTTTACCGAGTTCACGTGACGCCCGGTAACACCGACATAGGCCGAGTCCACCTTGTAGTTGCACGACTGCTCCGCCTTTACCACCGAGTCTCTGATTGCCCCTTTGGCATCGTTGATGTTGACCACCAGGCCCTTGTGCAAACCGTGTGACGGCGTGACACCAACACCGACAACCCGGACACCGAAGGATTCGTCTACCTCAGCGATCGTGGTACATACCTTGGTGGTGCCAACATCAATTGAAGTTATAGTCGTCCGCTTTGCCATCTGTCTCCTCCTTTTTTATAGACCATATTTTTTACTTCCTTGAGTTACTTCTACCCTCACATCTCTAAAACCTCCTCCTCCTAGAAGTTACAAACCCATCATCCGGCTAGTGAAGAAGCCCCGAGGACTTCCTTCAAAAGAGACGGTTTTCGCCACATTCCGGCAGTGTCATCACCCAGACAGCACAGCTTCTCAGCCGTCTCACGCCATTCACTGTCAGTTATGATTCGTTCAGCAGCTCTCAATCTGGCACTGCGAGCCCGTGGATTAGCCCGGACCTCGGCCGGGGAGGGAACAATAACCCTCCGGTTAACCAGCCTGAGCCGAGCGGTGTGGTGGCAGGTGCAGACAGGAATATCCGGGGGGCAGATACAGTCCCGCGACTCCTGCTTAAGGAATCTCTTGACAATCCTGTCCTCAAGAGAATGATAGCTGATGACCACCAGTCTGCCCTCAAACCCAAGCAGGCCAACCGCCTGCTTGAGGGCCGACTCCAGATGCTCCAGCTCATCATTAACCACGATTCTTAGCGCCTGGAAGGTCCTGGTGGCGGGATGGAGTCTGCCCCTTCTTGAGCCGACGGCCTTGTCTATCACCCGGGCTAGCTCAAGGGTGGTTTTTATGGGACGCTCTTTGACAATACCCCTGGCTATCCGGTGGCTCAAGCCCTCTTCGCCAAATCTCTTTATAAGTCGGGACAGTTCAACCTCAGGATAGGTGTTAACGATATCGGCAGCGGTCAGCTTCTGGCCGGGGCTGAAACGCATATCCAGAGGGGCATCATACTGGAAACTGAAGCCGCGGCCGGTACCACCCAGCTGCCAGGAGGAAAGCCCCAAGTCAAAAAGGATGCCGTTAACCGGCACGAAATCGTGCTTAAGGCAGATAGCCTCCAGGCGGGCAAAGTTATCATTGATAATAAGAACTGAGTTGCCATAGGCTTTAAGTCTGGCCCGGGCTACCTTTACTGCTTCAGGGTCGGCATCAATGCCCAGTAACTGACCACCGGCTGAGCTGTGCCCCAAGATAGCTGCGGCATGCCCGCCGCCATCAATGGTGGCGTCAATATAACGGCCACCAGGCCAAACAGCCAGAGTCTCAATGGCCTCATCTAGCAGCACCGGAATATGAACCGGCAGTGTCGCCTCCACAAGAACCCCTTACTTATTCTCTAGACTTTCTATTATCTGCCACGCCTGTTGCTGGCTAGCAGCTTTTTCCTCTTGCCAGAGGCTCTTATTCCAGAGCTCAAGGTACTGATTGGCTCCGGCGATAACTACCTCATCCTCAATCCCGGCGTAGTCCCTCAGCGGGGCCGGCAGACTGATTCTACCCTGTCCATCTATATTGAGGTAAAAGGCAGAGGCAAACAGGGCCCGGTTCAGCCGTCTCAGTTTACTCCGGGCGATTGAGCCTCCGGTGAGTTCCGTCGCCAGACGCTTCCACTCGGCAAGGGGGTAGGCAGTGATGCACTTCTCGATGCCGGGCGCCAGCACCGCTCCTTCCTTGAGATAGGTTCTAAAACGGGGCGGTAGGGGTACCCTGCCCTTTTCATCAATCTTATATTCAAACTCACCAAAAAACATCTCTGCCCTCAGCTAACTCTAATCGGAAATGATTTAGAAAAACCCCAATTCCCCACTTTCTACCACTTTTAACCATTCTACAACACCTTGCCCTCTGTTTGTCAATACTTTTCGGAGCAATTTTTACAAATTTCGGCTACTTTGCTGGAGGCTATATGTATGGTAAAATAGTACTCTTAAAGCCCGATAGGAGTGACAAGTGCGTATCGACATCCTGAGTCTGTTTCCACAGATGTTTGAAGGACCGTTCGGCAGTGGTATCATCCAGAGAGCTATCAGCAAGGGTCTGATTGAGATTGGCATCCACAACATCCGGGACTGGGCCCACGATAAACACCGCACCGTCGACGACTACCCCTATGGCGGTGGTGCTGGCATGATACTGAAGCCAGAACCCGTCTTTGAAGCCGTTGAGCAGATAAGAGGAGAGGCGGAGCTGCCCATCATCTTGCTCAGCCCCCAGGGGCGTCTATTCTCCCAGGCCATAGCCCGGGAGCTGGCAGGGTATGACTGGATTATGCTCATCTGCGGGCATTATGAAGGTGTTGACGAGCGGATTCGTCAGCACCTGGCCACAGACGAAATCAGCATCGGTGACTATGTCCTGAGCGGAGGGGAGATAGCGGCTATGGTGATTGTGGATGCTGTCGCCAGGCTGATACCGGGAGTCCTCGGTTCCCAAGACTCAATCGCCGAAGATTCTCACACCGACGGCCTCCTTGAGTATCCTCACTACACCCGCCCGGCGGTATACCGCGGCTGGGCAGTACCCGAGGTCTTGCTCTCGGGAAACCACGCCCGGATTGCCGCCTGGCGCCGTGAGCAGGCCATCCGGCGCACCTTCAAGCGCCGCCCGGAGCTGATTGATAAAGCCGAGCTGAGTTTGAAGGAGAGGCGTCTGGTCAGCCGTCTGTCAGACCCCCCAGCCACACAACTTGATAAATGACCGAGTTAATGATTTACTTTGAACAAGGAGTTTAAAGAATGAATATGGCATCTCTTGCCCCGACAAAAACAAATCCCCACATCGCTGTCCCATCCCCGGGTGACACCGTTAAGGTCAGTGCCAAGATTGTGGAAGGGGGAAAGGAACGCATCCAGGTGTTCCAGGGGGTGGTAACCAGGCTCCGTCACGGCGCTGACGGCGGTAATTTCACCGTAAGGCGGGTTGCCTACGGCGTCGGTGTCGAGCGCACTTTCCCTTTCCTATCACCCAGGGTTGAGAAGCTAGAGGTAATACGCCACGGAAAGGTTCGCCGGGCCAAGCTCTATTACCTGCGTCACCTGAGCGGCAAAGCCGCCCGTATCAAGGAAAAGCGGGGGGTCAAGGAAAAACAACCTGAATTAGAGCCGAAGCCGGACGAATGAAAAAGACCGCTGGAACTGACCCACCAGGCGATAAGCCTATATTCCAGCTTTGAGGGTGGTGCCTTTGCCTTTTGCTGAGGTCAGTGTAAACTCACCGGCAGCCCGGCGCCAGGCTTTCAGCTATGCCATCCCTGGGGGCTTGAGCATTGACATCGGGCAGGCGGTCTGGGTCCCCTTCGGCGACAAGCTCCTCCAGGGTATAGTCCTGGAGCTCACCCAGTACCCTTCAGTGGAGGAGACCAAAATCAGAGCAATAGCCGACGTAATTTCGCCTCAACCAATACTATCACAAGACCAGCTCAGACTCGCCCGCTGGCTTAGCGACTACTACCTCTGCCCCATATACGAGGCCGTTGCCCTGATGCTACCACCGGGCTTCGAACGCAAGACCCTGACCTTTATCTCGGCATCGGCAGCCGCCGACAATTACGACCTTTCCTCTCTTAACACAGAGCAAAGGAGAGTTATGCAGCTGGTTCAAAGACAAGGTAAGGTCAGCCTAAAACAACTGGAGAAGGCTCTGGGCAAGAAAGAGGCCCAGGCTACCATCTCGCAGTTAACCAGACGCAGCCTTGTAGTCAGAAGCTATGAACTTGAGCCCGTCAGGGTAAGGCCCAAGAAAGAGCTCTACCTCAGCCTGGCGGTGGATGCCGAGACCGCCAGAAAGGAAGCCGAAAAGCTGGGCCGAAGGGCGACCAAGCAGGCAGCCCTCCTAATTTTCCTGGCCAGAAAAACGGAACCGGTGCTCCAGTCTGAAGCCATTAGAAATGCCAATTGCCAATCCGAGACAGTTAAAACTCTGGTAAGCCGGGGGCTAATCACCACTCAGTGTGTTGAAGTGAAACGTCAGCCGATTTCCTACCAGGGAGTCCAACCATCCCTACCACTCAAATTGACTGCTGCCCAGGAAAGGGCTCTCAGCGCCATCGGGGAAAGCCTCAGGCAAAACAAAACCTCTGTCTTCCTGCTCCACGGGGTCACCGGCAGCGGCAAGACCGAGGTCTATCTTCAGGCCCTGGCCGAGGCGGTGAGGCTGGGCAAGCGGGGCATTGTCCTGGTGCCCGAGATCGCCCTCACTCCCCAGACCATAGAGCGATTTGCCACCCGCTTCCCCCAGAAGGTTGCCGTTCTTCACAGCCGGCTCTCCCTGGGGGAGCAGTTTGACCAGTGGCGGCAGATAAAACAGGGTGACTTTGATGTCGTCATCGGGGCCAGAAGCGCTATCTTCGCCCCCCAGCCCGACCTGGGACTGATAGTGATTGATGAGGAGCATGAGTGGAGCTACAAGCAGGACGTTTCACCCCGTTACCACGCCCGCGATGTGGCTATAAGGCTGGCCGAGCTTACCGGGGCGACGGTCGTCCTGGGCAGCGCCACCCCCGACGTGGAAAGCTATTATCACGCCCAGAGAGGAGAATATCACCTGCTCAGTCTTCCTGAACGAGTTACCCCCTATGAGGGCTCAGCCCTGCCCCAGGTCGAGCTGGTTGACCTAAGGGAAGAGCTGAAAACGGGCAACAGGAGCATTTTTAGCCGTTCCCTCAAACTGGAAACAGAACAAGCGCTGGCCAGACAGGAGCAGGTAATCCTTTTCTTCAACCGGCGGGGGGCGGCCACCTTCATCCAGTGCCGTAGCTGCGGTCTGGTGCTGCGCTGTCGGCGCTGCCAGCTCGCCCTGAGCTATCATTCGGCCGAAGAAGCCGTTATCTGCCACCAGTGTAACTACCGTACCAGCGTACCTCGGTCCTGTCCCCGATGCCTCAGCCGCCGTATAAAGTTCCTGGGCATCGGCACCCAGAAGTTGGAGCAGGAAGCCAGCCAGGTCTTCCAGGAAGCCAGGCTTTTGCGCTGGGACAGCGACGCCACCCGTGGAAAACACTCTCATCAGAAGATACTGGACAGATTTCGCAGCCATAACGCCGACATCCTGATTGGCACCCAGATGGTGGCCAAGGGGCTCGACCTGCTCGGGGTAACGCTGGTCGGGGTAGTCAGCGCCGATACCGGCTTGAACCTGCCCGACTTCCGGGCCGGAGAAAGAACCTTCCAGCTCCTGTCTCAGGTGGTGGGCCGGGCAGGGCGGGGGCCTTCAAGCGGCCGGGCAATCATCCAGACATACTATCCGGAGCACTACGCCATCCGAGCGGCGCTAAAACACGACTACTCCGCCTTCTACAACCAGGAAATAGCCTACCGCCGCCAATTACACAACCCACCCTTCTCTAAACTTGCCCGCCTGACCTACAGCCATCAGAACGACGCCTTCTGCCACAGGGAGGCAGAAAGAATGAAACGACTGCTGGCTTCGGAAATAGACGCCAGAGGAATCCCTGGTATCAACCTGATTGGCCCGGCGCCGGCCTTTATCCGCCGGTTGAGGGGCAGGTTCCGCTGGCAACTCACCCTTCGTGGCTCCGGGCTACCTGCCTTTCTAGCCCGGATAGCTATCCCCCAGGGCTGGGCGGTAGACATTGACCCCGTAGGGCTTACCTAGAATCCGGATGACAACCCTTCTCCAAAAGTGGAGGCAGCCGCCTCATCAGGGACAAAATAGAAAAGGTCATCCAGCCTGTACTGGGGGAAAGCTCTCACTGCGCCGACAATAAACTTCTGGTTGATACTCCGCTTGCCCTCCTTGACCCGATAAATCTGGCTCACCGATATTCCCATGGCATGGGCAAGCTGTGATAGGTTTCTGTAGTTAGAGTCTTTCAGGTCAAAAACTCTCGTCTTTACTATCATAGTCGCATCTCTAAGACTATAGGCCATAATATAGCCTATATTATGCCTTTTGTCAATACTTTTAAAAGGAGATTTCTATTTTGAGTCAAAATAAATGCCATATGGCGTCAAGTCCCGTCAGGTTTTCCAGTCCTTTAAACGGACAGCAGGGAATACCACTCTGCTTCAAACCGGCCTGACTACATTGCCTCTAGTCAATAAAATTCTTTAGTTATATCCTATTGACTTTTGCCATTTGGCTAATTATAATTATGTCATGAAAGAAAAGGGAATCGGGTTGGGCGAAATAATCCGACAGCAGAGAGTCGCCATACCACTGACTTTGCAGGAGCTGGCCCAGAAAGCGGGGGTCTCTCCGTCTCATCTGGGACGGATGGAGAGGGGTGAGCGCTTCCCCTCAGCCCGGATTTTACGCCGGATTGCCAAGCCCCTGGGTTTTGATGAGGAAGAGCTTTTTACCCTGGCCGGCTATCTGTCTCCCCAGCCCAGCACCCTGTCTGAGGCCCGGCCAAGCTACACCGGCCAGCGGCTAGACCCCTATGTGTCCAAGGTGCTTGCTCAGGAGCCGATTGAGATACAGCACGCCGTTATCGGAGTCCTCGCCATGCTAAAGAGCATCGCCAAAGGAATGGTTAAAGAAAGCTCAAAGGTGTAAGCACTCAATCGGCCAGGCGCTGTCTGGCTGGTGTTTCATCCCGTCATTACAGGCCCTTGACTTGCGTCATTCTGAGCCACGAAGAACCTCAAGGCGCTCAGGGCAGGCCCGCGAGGCAACCTCTTTTGACAGAGATTGCCTTTCCCGATAAATCTGAGCCCGCAATGGCAGCCGCTATTAGATTCAACCGAGGCAGGATAGAGCCTTAATCGGCCTGCTTGATAAATACAGGCTGGTGGAGTATAGTTTATTTTCAGATGACCCGCACAGTTGAGGCCGATTTGAAACTATCGCTAAACAGCCCGGTTTTGTCACTGCTGAGCCGTCTAAACGACTACCTTTTAAGACAAGATGTCAAGGCTTACATCGTTGGTGGTTTTGTGCGTGACCGGCTGCTGTCAAGAGACACGGCTGATGTTGACATCGCCCTGGGAGCAGACGCCCTTGAGGTCACCCCCGGAATAGCCGCTGTTCTTGGGGGCAAGTACGTTCTTATGGACAAGGCAAATCAGGTAGCCCGGGTAATTCTGACTAGAGAAGGAGACGCCGGCAACTGGCAGATAGATTTCTCAACTATCGAGGGCGGCATTGAAAAAGACCTCGGGCGGCGTGACTTCACCATTAACGCCGTAGCCGTCGACCTTGGTAGATTTGTTACAGGCGAGGCCCGATTTATAGACCCCTTCGGGGGACTTAAGGACATTCAGGACAGGACCGTCCGGGCGGTCAGCCAGACAACGTTTGAGCAGGATGCCACCCGTCTGCTAAGGGCGGTGCGCCTGGCGGCCGAACTCGGCTTCACCGTCAGCCCGGAGACCGAGGAACTGATTCGGAAAAACTGTCACCTTATTTCGGGCGTCGCCGGGGAGAGGATAAGAGAAGAACTGCTAGGGCTGCTGGCGATTGTCGATAGCGGCAAGCTCTGGCTCTATCTGGATGACCTGGGGTTATTAACGGCGCTGGTTCCGGAGCTGGGCCAGACCAAGGGGGTGGAACAGCCCAGAGAACACCGCTGGGATGTTTTCCACCATTCAGTCAGGGCGGTGGATGCCGTTGACTTTGTCCTCAGGCGGGGAGACTGGCAGCACGCTGACAGCAAGGTTCTGGACTATGTCCCATGGTCAACCGAGCTGGCGCGACACTTTGAGCTCAAGGTCAGTGGCGTAAGCACCAGAAGACTGCTGGTTAAGTTGGCGGCCCTCCTGCATGATATTGCCAAACCGAAGACCAAGGGCATTACCGCCGGGGGCAGGGTCCGTTTTCTGGGTCACGCCAGGGAGGGGGCACCGGTAGCCGCTGATATCCTGAAAAGACTCAGGTTCAGCACCAGGGAAACGAAACTGGTTGAAGCCGTTGTCCGTTACCATCTTCGCCCGGCCCAGATGAGCCGGGAGGAGGAACTGCCTACCAGGCGAGCTATCTACCGCTACTTCCGTGATGCCGGTGACGCCGCCATTGACACCCTCTTCTTCAGTCTGGCAGACCATCTGGCCACCAGAGGCTCGGACCTGGACATGGCCAACTGGCGGCAGCACGCCAGTGTGGTAGAACATGCCCTTAACCAACACCTCCAGCCGGAGAGTGTAACGGCCCCGTCCAGGCTGATAACCGGCCATGATTTGATGGAAAACTTCAATCTCAGTCCGGGGCCCAGAATCGGGCAACTCCTTGAGGCAGTGCGGGAAGCCCAGGCCGCCGGTGAGGTGACCAGCCGGCAGGAAGCTATGGCTTATGTCCAGAACCATCTATTAACCCAGGTGGAGTGACAGGAAATATGCCCAGAAGAAACACGCTAATTCTAATAGCAGCTCTGGCAATCTTTGCCCTGGCGGTACTGGTGGCCTTCCCCCTTGAGGCGGGGATTCTGGGGAAAAAGGGGATAAGGCTGGGCCTGGACCTGCAGGGTGGCACCCGCATTGTTTATAAGGCTGACCTGTCCTCAATAGACCCAAGCCAGTGGGATAGCACCATTGCCGGAGTGATCGCCGTTGTAGAAAACAGGATAAATCCTCTGGGAGTGACCGAATCGTCAGTTCGTAAACTGGGCAGCGACGAGATACTCATTGAGATACCGGGGAAAAGCCTCACCGACGCCGAAAAGGAGAGCCTGTCACGGGTGGCACTGCTGGAGTTCGGGGAGCTGGTGACCGGCGATGAACCCTACAAGTGGGAGGACGAGCTGGGCAAGTGGAAACCGGCCACTGCCGTGATTGATGGCGTGGAAAAGGAGCTGACCAGCCAGTACTTCCAGGAGAACACCTATGTAACCGCGGGCAACCAGGGCCAAATACTGCTGGCATTCCAGTGGAATGACGAAGGCAGCCAGCTATCTGAAGACATTACCAGCCGTTTGGTGGGCCAGCGACTGGGTATCTTTGAGGGCGACCAGCCGCTAAGGGGAGACGACGGACAGCCCATAGCTCCGGTTGTCCAGTCGGTGATAACCCAGCGGGGGCAGATAGAGGGGCTCAGCCTTAATGAGGCCACCCGGTTATCCAGACAGCTCAACGCCGGGCGGCTGCCGGTGCCCCTAGAGAGAACCGGTGATGAAAAGACTATTGAGCCCTGGCTGGGAGCAGACTTCGTGTCCAAGAGCGTCAAAGCCGGGATAATAGGCATCCTGGCAACCATGCTTTTCATGATTAGCTACTATCGCCTGTCGGGGCTGATGGCCAGCCTGGCACTGATTTACTATGCCGTTCTGACCCTGGCCATCTTCAAGCTGGTCGGGGTTACCCTCACACTGGCCGGCATCGGTGGTTTCGTTCTGTCAGTGGGCATGGCCATAGACGCCAATGTGCTCATCTTTGAGCGGATAAAGGAAGAGATGTGGGGGGGACGAGGCCTGGGGGCGGCGCTTAACGCCGGCTTCAGTCGTGCCTGGCCGGCGATATGGGACAGCAACATCACCACAATACTGGCCGGGGCCGTTCTGTACTGGCTGGGCAGTATCAGCATCGTCGCCAGCGATATGGCCAAGGGTTTTGCGGTGACACTGGTCATCGGCGTGGCCGTAAGCATGTTTACCGCGATAACGGTTACCCGGACTTTCCTTCTTCCCTTTGTGGGCACCGGCCTAGCCAGACATCCATCGCTGTTTGCTCCCTATCAGAGGAAGCCCAAATGATTAATATTATTGGCCATAGATTCTGGTTCTTCCTGATTTCGGGGATAGTCATCCTGGCCGGAATTATCGCCCTCATCGTCTTTGGCCTTCATCCCGGTATTGAGTTCAAAAGCGGTTCTGAGATCACCATAAGTTTTGAGCAGCCGGTGGCCAAGGAACAGGTGGTCCAGGCACTATCCGACCTGGGTTACGGCGCCGGCAGTGCCATCGTTCGGAAATCGGGCACCGACTTCATCATTGACCTGCCCGAGCTTAATGACGAAGCCAAAACGGAACTGCTTGCCGGTCTGACCGACAGACTGGGGCCATTTCAGGACGGGGGCTTCCAGTTGGTGTCGGCAAAGGCGGCCGCTGACACCACACGCAATGTTGCCATCGCCGTGGCTATCTCGGCCCTTGGCATGCTGCTCTATATAAGCTGGGCCTTCCACCGCATGCCCAATCCTCTCCGCTGGGGTACCTGCGCCATAGTCGCCCTTGTCCACGATGTACTGGTGGTGGTGGGTGTGTTTGCCATCCTGAGTGGTATATTCGGCTGGCAGGTTGACCTGATGTTTATCGCCGGCGTTCTGACCGTCATCGGCTACAGTGTCAACGATACCATAGTCATCTTCGATAGAATACGGGAGAAGGTGAGCCGAAATCCCGGGGCTGAATTCGAAGCCCTGGTCAATAACAGCCTGCTCGAGACCCTGTCCCGTTCCCTTATCACCGGGTTGGGCACACTGTTCGTGCTGGTGGCACTTCTCTTATTCGTGGGCACCTCAATCCAGAACCTGGTGGTGGTGCTTCTGGCAGGAATTGTCACCGGGAGCTACAGCTCATTTGGTACCGCCGCCTCCCTGCTGGTGGTCTGGGAGAAAAGGGAGTGGGGAAGGCTTATCCCCTGGCGGTCAACAAAAGCGGGGTGAGGTAAAGGGCGATGTTCTCTACGCCAAGTGGTGCCGCCAGGCTCCTGCTCATCACCGTCATCGGGCTGTTCGGACTCAAGATTGCCGTCGGTGTCGTCACCGGCAGTATAAGCATCTGGGCCCAGGCTGTAGATAGCTCTCTGGACATATTCGCCGTAGTCATCACCTTCCTTACCATCGGTTACTCAGCCAAGCCGGCTGACCAGGAGCACCCCTTCGGCCACGGCAAGGTTGAGAATATAGCCGCCGGCATCCAGGCGCTTCTTCTCTTTGGCGCCGCCAGCATCATAATCTATTCCGCTGTCCTGCGCATCATCAAGGGTGAGGCAATCCAGCTCACTGAAGCCGGCATCGGCATTATGCTGGTCTCTATGATAGCCAGCATCCTGTTATCCCGGCATCTTTTTCGTGTTGCCAGGGCTACCGGCTCGGTAGCCCTGGAGGCCAACGCCAACAACCTCACCGGTGACATATACTCTACGGCCGGGGTGCTGGCAGGACTAACCATCGTCCGAATTGGCACCTTTTTTGGGCTTGACCTGTATATTATTGACCCGATTGTCGCCCTCGGAGTATCGCTACTCATCCTGGGAGCCACCTATCGTGTCAGCCGGATGGCCTGGGAAGGGCTGATTGATGTCAGGCTACCCAGGGCCGAGGAGGCCGAAATCAGCTCCATTCTGAATGAACACACCGGCCAGCTGGTAGGCTTCCACCAACTGCGTACCAGAAAAGCAGGCAGCCGGCGTTATATTGACCTTCATCTGGAAATGCCCAAGAATACCAGTGTCGAAGACGCCCACCGGATATGTGACCACCTGGAGCAGGACCTGGAGAAAAGACTGAAAAATGCCGACGTCACCATTCATGTTGAACCCTGCACCATAGAGTGCAACCAGTGCTCCGTCGTCTGCAACGTGCGAAAAAGAGCCTAGGACAGACGATGGAGCCGGCTCGCTTTTTCAACCAGCAAAGAGACGTCTGGCGCCTTGATGACATACGGCGGCTGCCCCACGGGGTCTTCGATATCGGCCTTGCCCAGAAGGATGTCAAAGGCGGCCCCCACTGAAGAAGAAAGCGCCGCCAGGTCATAGCCACCCTCCAGGCTCAGCACCAGACGCCCGTGACACAGTTCATTCGCCAGATTTTTAATCGTACCTACCAACCGGGCAAAACCGGTGACAGTAACCTGCATCATCGCCAGTTCATCAGCCCAGTGGCCGTCATAGCCCGCCGAGACCAGGATGAGCCGGGGCTCAAAGCGCCTGGTTACCGGGACAACAACCTCCTCAAAGACCGTCTGATATTCACCGTCACCGCAGCCGGCGGGCAGGGGAACGTTCACCGTGGTGCCCTGACCGAGCCCGATGCCGGTCTCTTCGATGCCTCCGCTTCCCGGGTAGTAGGGGTACTGGTGGGTTGATATATAGAGCACCCGGGGGTCGTCATAGAAGGCTTCCTGGATGCCATTGCCGTGATGAACATCAAAATCAATGATGGCCACGCGCTCAAGGTCATACCTGGCCAGAGCGTAGCTGGCGGCGACAGCCACATTGTTAAACAGGCAGAAGCCCATCGCCATCCGGGCGGTGGCGTGGTGCCCCGGAGGCCTGACCAGGGCAAAGGCGCTGGCCACCCTGCCCTCCACAACCGCCTCGGTGGCGGCAATAACACCGCCGGCGGCATAACTGGCGGCTAAGTACGAGCCCGGGGAGACAACCGTATCCGAGTCAAGCCAGCCACCACCCACTTCGGCCACTTCCTGAATGTGCCTTATGTAATCCTCCTCATGCACCAAGGCTAGCTCCTGAACGGTGGCCGGGCGGGGCTCAACGGACACAAGCTGCCGTCTAAGCCCGGCCTGTTCAAGGTGAGACGTGACCGCCTCCAGCCGCCGGGCATTCTCAGGGTGTTGCCCGGTGTCATGCCTCAGATAGACGGGGTCATAGACCAGGCCAACGGTCATAAACCCGCCTCCATCGCCGACTGGATGCCTGATACCAGATACCAGACCCCAAAACCGGCAAGGGCCAGGCTGCCGCCGATAAACAGCCTCTCCTGAACCTTCCTTCCCCAGAGTGAGTGGGTACGATAGACCAGGTTGGAAATGAACGACAGCCAGACCAGGTCACACGACCAGTGGATGACGGTCAACAGAGCCAAGCCTACGGCACCAAAATCAATGATTCTCATAATTAGCATAAAGCCGATGGTCGCCCACCACAGCAGGAAAAAGGGGTTAAGGATACTGGTCAGTATCCCGGCAATGAAAGAGTTGTAGGGCAGGTCCCGGCTCTTCTGAACCAGCCCGACACGGGCACGGAACATGGCTATACCCAGCCAGATAGTCACGCCGCTGCCGGCAACGCTGAGCACCAGCCGGGCTACATCATTCTCAAAGAACCGGGCAAAGCCAAAGTATATCAGCACTATCAGCGGGACTTCTATCACCGCGTGCCCCAGCGAAATCCAGACACCGGCCCAGGCAGACTTAAGGCTTTTGGCCAGAGTAACTCCAAACATGAGCCCTGGCATCATCACCCCGGAAAAGGAATACACGACCACGCTCAACAGAACCGGCAGCACAATAAGCCCCCCAGCCAGATTTAGTTCCTCATTATAACATTTAGAAAGATTTCAAGAGAGAAAGAAGGGGTGAGGCAAAAGACAAGACAGTGCAATACTTGGCTTGAGTCCACCAGCCCGATGAACTATACTATCGGCAGAGATGAGCCTGGACTTAAACAAGGTCGCCCCTCAGATTGACGACATGGCAGCCCGGCTAAAGGCAGGCGGCCAAAAACGGCAGCAACATCTCCTCAAAGCGCTGGGCATATTAAACGATGAGGCCATCAACCTTGACCACCTGAAGACTAAAATCGCCTCAGGCAAGACCACCTGGCTGGTAGCCGGGCTGGTGGACAGCCTCAACCGGCACTATGAGGCACCACCACCCCCCGAAGAGTTCACCGTCATCGCCAGCGACGGCTCTCAAATTGATGTCGACCGCCACCAGCCCACCAGGTGCTACCTGATAAATATAGGCAGTGTTACCCTTAGCTATGGCACAAGACCAAGCGCCGCCCTTGATAGCTTCCCCAGTCTCTATTCCGGGGATGACGACCTGGTTATAGCGTCACCCGAGGGCGGGCGCGAGCTACCAGTGGAAGGCACGCTGCTGAACATCAAGCGCTGCGTTGAAGAGTGCCGCCACCTGACCAGTCTGGCAGACGGGCTGCCCCCGGACACCCCCGTTCTGGCACTGCTTGACGGCTCGCTAATTCTCTGGGGTCTGGCCAGCAAAGACTACCCGGAATTTGTCATCAAGGTGCTGCTGGACAGAGGTTTCATCCACTGTCTCGATGAAATAAAGAGGCTAAGCCAGGACAGAATAATCGCCCTGGCCAGCTACATCAGCTACCCACGCTCCACTGACGTCGTCAATACCCTACGGGTGGCCATCTGCCCCAATGATGTGGCCGACTGCGACCGCTACTGTGCCCATAACCCTTTGCGGGGACAGGAGTGTGACGCCGTAGCCGGCGTCCAGGACAGGGAGCTATTCTTCAACCTGCTAGCTGCCGGCGAAAGGTCGGCCCTGTTCATCAGCCAGTCGTCAATAGTCCAGAAACGCTACGGTGTTCACAGGGTCTATTTCTTCTACCTCAAAGTTGATGATGAAATAGCCAGGGTTGAGGTTCCCCAGTGGGTGGCACTGGATAAAAATCTGCTGGGCCTGGTTCACGCCCTGGTCCTGGACCAGTGCCGGCGGGGGCAGGGCTATCCGGTGGCGTTATCCGAGGCCCACGAACAGGCGGTAATAAGCTCTGCCGACCGTGACAACTTCCAGCAGCTTGTAGAGCAATGGCTAATGCAAGAGCACCTGCCCGTGGCGACCTCAGCCAAGAGCCGGAGCAAAAGGACGAGATGGATTTAGGAGGTGATCTTTGGAGAGCCGGAAACACCGCCTGGCAAAATCAATGAGATGGGTAGCACGGGTTATGGTGCTGGCTGCCGCCGGGCTCTTCCTGACCTTCCTCATTGGCGAAGCTCTCGGTGCCGGTCTGGACTTGGGTTCAGAGTCAATCACCACAGAAGGCATCTCGCTGATTGCGCTGGTAGGCATTGCCCTGATTGGCTGTGCTATATCCTGGTGGCGGGAGTGGCTGGCCGGCGTGCTGCTGGTTTTGGTTTCCATCGGATTTGGCGTCCATATTGGTGTCTATGCCAGGAGCAACTACCTCCCGGCCTGGTTGATAGCCGGTCTGCCTTATCTTATCGCCGGGATGCTATTATTTACCTCCCAGTGGCTGAGAGGAAGGCAGGCTAATTAAAATTATACAATCTGCTATTATTAGGTGGTAGAAGAGGTGGGTGTATAGTTTAAGGCAGGAAGGAGATCATTATGTCACCGGAAGGGAAAGGTGGCGGTGCACCCGGCAGCTTCGCTGGTATCCTCTGGTTTATCGGCTGGCTGTTCACCATCGGCTTCGCCCATCTGGTCTGGTGGAAAATCATACTCGGTATCGTGGTCTGGCCATTCTTCTTGGGCCAAGCCGTAGGGTAATAAGTTATCAGCCTCTTAGAGACAGACTGTAAAGGAGGTTAGACAAATGGGCACTAAAGGCAGAAAGAACGTGAAGAAGCCCAAGCAGAAAAAAGACAAGAAGAAAAAAGGGTAAAAGAATCAAACAGTATGCTCTCCCAATCTTTTTGATGAGTCAAGGGGAGGTGACCCGGAACCCGCGGGTAGCAGTCAAACATGGTTGAATTATCAAAGAAAGTTGGCGAGGTCATAGAAGCCAGCACCACTGACTTTACCGCCCAGTGCTATGAGCTCTATCAGATTCCGCCGCTGGGCAGTCTGGTCAAGACCGGGGGCTCAGAGCTTGAGCTATACGGTGTGGTCTGTAGTGCCGCCACCGCCAGCCTTGAGCCCGGGCGCCGTCCCATAGCCCGGGGCAGGGACGAGACAAGCGAGGAGGCCATCTACAGGTCCAGTCCCCAGCTTGAAAGGCTGCTCAGGAGCGAGTTCGGCGCCCTGGTGGTCGGGCATAAGACAAACGACAGGATTTACCACTACCTGCCGCCCGAGCCGGCGCGCATCCACGGCTTCGTCTACCTCTGCCCGCCACAAGAGGTCAAAGATTTCAGCCAGTCCCTGGACTTCCTCAACCTGATGCTCAACGCCAGCCTGCCCATACCCAAGGACGAGCTTATCTCTGCCTGCCTGCGCCAGATGAGTCAGGTGCAGGAAGACAGCCGCCGCTTCCTGGTTACTGCCGGCAGAGAGCTGGCCGGCCGGCTCAGCGGCGATTTTGACCAGCTAAGAGCCATCCTGGAGAGGATGAGGCCATGAGTGAGGACAGGCTGGGCATGGTCGTCGCCGGTTCGCTCGCCAAGGGGGTTGAGGTCAGGCTGGACAGCGGAGCCTCGGTGGAGGATATGGCCGTCGGTCGCTACGTGACCATTGAAGGGCAAAAGCGGCGCTTCCTGGGCATGATAACCGATGTCAGCCTGGGAGCGACCGACCAGAGGCTGGCCAGCAGCCCGCCGGATGTCTCCGACCCCTTTATCGCCGAGGTTCTGGCCGGCACCAGCACCTACGGCCGGCTCCGGGTGGTGCCCTACCTCGCCATCGGCGGCGACGCCCCGAGCCTGCTCCAGGGCCCCCAGCCGGTAAAGACTGTCCCCAGCCACTTTTCGGCGGTCAACATAGCCCAGGACAGTGATATTGAGCTTGTATTTGGCAAAGAGGACAAACAAAGGTTCTGGATTGGCAACCCTCTGGATATGGAGACCAAGCTGTGCCTCAACCTGCCGGAGCTGGCCAAGCGAAGCAACGGCATCTTCGGCAAGAGCGGCACCGGCAAGACCTTCCTCACCCGAATGCTGCTCATCGGCATGTTGCAGAAGGGCGCCTGTGCTAACCTGGTCTTTGACATGCACAGCGAGTACGGCTGGGAAGGCTCAAGCGAGGGAGGGCGCAAGGTCAAGGCCTTAAAACAGCTCTTCCCGGCAAAGGTGGCCGTGTTCACCCTGGACGAGGAGAACGCCAAAAGGCGCAAGGTCAGCACCGACTGCGTGGTCAAAATCGGCTATGACGAGATAGAGCCAGAGGACATGGTTCTCCTGCGCCAGACGTTGAACCTCACCGAGCCGGCGGTGGAAGCCATCTACCAGATGCGGCGGAGGTTTGGCCAGGACTGGCTGCTCAACACTCTAGAGCTGGATGACTCTGAAGGGACCAGGGCGCTGCTGGATGAACTAAGCATCCACGAGAGCACCCTCCAGAACCTCAAGCGCGGGCTGAACACCATCAGGCGGCTTCCCTTTATAGACAGGCAGACCGTCCAGAAAGTGGTTCCCCAGATTCTCAGCTACCTTGACCGTGGAATAAACGTTGTCCTGGAGTTCGGCAGATACGCCGATATCACCGCCTACATCCTGATGGCCAACCTGCTCACCCGGCGCATCTATGACCGGTACCGGGAAAGGACAGAAAGGGCGATGGCTGAAGAAACGGCACCTCCCACCCCGCTGGTCATCACCATTGAGGAAGCCCACAAGTTTTTAAACCCGGAGGTATCGGGGCAGACCATCTTCGGCACCATCGCCCGCGAGATGCGCAAATACAATGTCACCCTGCTGGTTATTGACCAGCGCCCCAGCGGCATTGATGAGGAGGTCATGTCCCAGCTGGGCACAAAGATAACCTGCCTGCTGGACAATGAGCGTGACATGGACAGCGTGCTGGCCGGTGTCTCCGGCAGGAGCGAACTCAAATCGGTGCTGGCCAAGCTGGCGGCCAAGCAGCAGGCGCTCATCTTCGGGCATGCCGTGCCCATGCCGGTGGCCTTCCAGCCCCGGGAGTATGGCTCCGCCGAATCCTACAAATGTTTTATGTCAACCGAGGAAGACGACCGGCAAGCTGAAAAAGACATTGAAGAGTTGTGGCAATAGACTGCTTTTTGAAAACAAACGGCTAATCACTACCTGATTTATTACCCCCGACCGTTTCCTCTGGACAAATTGCCAACCGGATAACGGCATTGCTATAATGTTCTCCCGGGGCCGTAGTTCAGTTGGGAGAACGCTTGATTTGCATTCAAGAGGTCAGGAGTTCGAATCTCCTCGGCTCCACGTTCAGTTTTTCAACCTAAGGTGCCAGTAGGTGGTACCGCTATGTTCTCTTTCCCAGCAAGTAAAGGGGCCTGTGAATGATAGGAAAAATGAGAGCTTCCATCTTAGCCTTGTTTATAATTCTCGCCCTAATCTCGATTTTCTTTCTGATTGCTTCCCTTATTTCAAAAATACTGAATCTCCCTTCATCTCTAAATCTGCCCGCTGCACTGCGAGTTGTGGGAGCAGTGTTGATGGGGGTTGGGATTGCGCTTATACTTTGGCTTCTCAAGTATAGGAGACCTGTAACCATGCTAGTGTCAACATATTTTACATTCCGGAAGCTATTCACGAGAACTCCAATAGAGGAGATATCAGGGCGAGCAGAGCCATTAATCATAAGTGGCCCACAAAAGTATGTGAGACATCCGCTCTACCTTGGAGCCATAATCGTCTTTTTGGGCTGGGGCCTCCTGACTGGAACAACGTCGAATTTGACCGCGACTTTGTTCATACTACTTTGGTTTCGGTTAGTACAGATTCCATTTGAAGAAAAGGAGATGCGTGCTCTCTTCAAAGATCAGTACGTGAAATATATGCATGATACACCGATGTTGATCCCATTTACGAAACAAAAGAGTCGTTGAAATTTCTATGCTTAAATGCTAAGGCTGAAGACCAAGTCAAAGTCCTTGCCAGTATTACTTATTGATACCTCAGCCCCACCAAAGGAGACGATAACTAGAACTCTCCCTCGCGGAAGAGTCTTTTCAATAACCTTCCCAAATAGTTTTATCACACCAGTACACTGTTACAGAGCAAATTCCTCAGTGCCAATTTTGTCCAATAGCCTTTATAGTGAAGCTGTCGCGTTTATGCCAGATGCAGCGGACTTTACAGGAACTTGACAAGGACTAAAGTGGGTTGTAGTGTTTGCTAACACTACATGTAACATAAACGGCTTAGTCAACCCCGGGCCTCTGGAAAAGTGTCCGGCCTTGGGAAGGGAATATTTCCTACCACTCTAAAGGAAATGCTGGCAGCCAAAGAGGTATTTCAGGAAGAGGACGACACGGGACAGCTATCATGAACAATATAGCCGTCTTTATTCTCATTCCCATCACAGGTTATCTAGGCCTTTGGATATTAGGAAGCGCACTTTTTATCGTCTACTTCAAGATATACAATGTCTCACTGGATTTGAAACATACCGTTGCTATGATTCGAAAGGTGCCCCCGGCACTGGCGATAATAACCGTCCCTCTCTGTAGTTTCCTGTCATTTTTCACAGCAACAAGGACATTCGGGGGAGCACTGGACGCTTCACAGTTCCTCCGGGTTGGTATAATATCCCTTTTGGCAACGATAGGATTAGATTTGTTAATAACGGTAGTTGGTGAAAAGATAAACATCTTAACCTTCCCGCTAAATCTGATGTATTTGTTCGCCTGGTTAGTCATCGTCCCGTCTGTTATCCTGGCCGGTCACTGAAAATAGGAGAAGCAGCTTGCCTAGCACTCAAGCAATCGGGGTGGATAAAAATTGAGCGCCATTGTAACGACTGCTAGCAGCATCAAAGCCCTGGTTATTGCCAGAAGTCTGGGCAGAAATGGGGTCAGGGTGACCACAGGAGACAAACAAAGGCACGCCCTGGCTTCCCTTTCCAGGTACTCATCCGGTTCCTTTATCTACCCCCCTCCCCAGCAATCGCCCCGGGAGTTCATAGCCAGATTGACCGAATTTGCCAAGCAGAATAGGCACGATGTCCTGATACCAACTCACTCCGAAGACACCTATATCATCGCCGAGCACAGAGCCGAGCTGGAGCCCTTTATAAAAGTGCCCCTTCACGACTATTCGGCCATCATGAAAGCCAACGACAAGGGATATGTGATGCAAGTAGCCGGCAAGCTGGGAATCCCCACCCCCAAGACAGTCTTCATTCAGAACTTTGATGAGCATTAAGAGACACGAGATAGAAAGAAGCCAAGAAGGCGGTCTTGTCATCGCTCTGTCTCTCATAGACGGAGTATAAACCGAGAGGCACCAAGGCAAAGAGAAAGGGGAAAATGGCTTTAAATACCCATGTCCCTTCAATGCCAGACAGTGAAGAATAGGTGACAGGCAGGATGGTAACGCTAAGGACACTGTTGCTCTGGTTGGGAAGAGTCCAGTCCCAGAATAGATTTTGATTGGTCAAACCGTAGACGTAGTACTCAACTTTGATATCAGCCCCGGTAAGATAAGGAGAGATTAACGAGAGGTGATAGAAAAGGGAAAGGGCAATACTGAATACCGCCAGGGGGTATAGCCGCCTAGGAATGAAGACATTAAAGACAATGAGGACTACGACCAGCGCCACAAGGGCAATCAATATCATGAGAACGATGTTGGAGTGGTAATAATTGACAAAATGAGTCCCGATAATGCTGAGCAGGGGAAGCAGGAGCAGAAAAACGGTCGGGGGCGACAGGATTTCGCCCACATTCAGGTAATCCGGCGCTGAAAAACCCTTATCCCGGTAGTAGCTCCAGGCAGTTAGAGCGGCGAGGCTTGTCACTATAGTTGTGACCAGAGACAGTGTTCCCAGCGGAGATGACCACCCAAAGTAAGGGGAGATGACATTTATCAGGAAGCCGGCCAGCATCAGGAAGACGACACTCAAACCAACACAATAAAGGATATTCTCGACCGGATTCAGCCGGTGTATCTTTAGCAGTCTGAGGATGATAAATCCAGGGATAAAGGCCAGATAGATAAAACCCACGGCCTCTCTAAAAACCGGTAAATCCAAACCACCGAGGTAAAACCCGTTGACCAGAAGCATCAGCGAGTGGGCGACTATCATCAGGACAATGTATTCCCTGATTCCCCAGTCGTTTATCTTGAAGGGGTTAAGTATTCGCATCACCCCATCCTCATTCGCTTTCTCCCAGAACTTTCCGGTAAACCTGAATGGTCTTTTCACTAATCCCATCCCACGAGAAATCCCTCTTTAGCTTCTGATAGCCCTTTTCGCCCATTTCCTCTCTTAAACCGTCATCTTTTAACAATTCAACCACCGCACCCGCCAGCGCCACTTCGTCCCCCGCGGGTACGATATACCCCGTTTTACCATCTTCTACAGCCTCAGGCAGACTGCCCACTCCGGTCACCACCACCGGTTTTTTAAAGGCATAAGCCTGACCTACCACCCCGCTCTGAGACGCCTCAATGTAAGGCAGAACCACCAGAGAGCACTTCTGGAACAATTCCACCGCCTCCTTGAAGCCGACATAGTGGTTATACACGATGAAACTCTCCCTGTTAACCATCAAACGCTCATACTTTTTGAAGTTCTCCCCTCTGCCAGCGATGACCATCTTCGCTCCCGGCACCTCTCTGATAATTAAAGGTTCAGCCCTAATCAGATACTCCAGCCCCTTATACGGGCGAATCCGGCCGAAAAAGAGAACCACTTTCCCTTCTTCTTTGAGCCCTTTTACGTATCTTTTAAGCGGAGCGACATTGTGCTCACCGATGGGTATTACTTTTATCCTGCCGGCCGGGTAGCTGCCCGCCAGGAGCTCTTTTATCTTTTGACCGTGGACAAAGATATGCTCGGAATATCTCCTGGCCAGAAATAAAAGGAGCCTTGACCTGAGGTAATCTTCTCCTAGGTGGGGCCTAACATCGTGAAGAGTGGTCACCACATGATACCTTCTTAATCTTAGCCAGGGAAGAGTCAGCGAGAACCAGGGATGCCCGACTTGAAGGTGAACAATGTCTGGTTTAAAGGTAGATAGTTGCTTCAAAATATTCAGCACCAACAGCAAGTTTGCCGGGGAATAAAGCCGCGGCTGCTTATAGAAATATCTTTTGACCTGCCTCTCTATGGAGTCCAGATGCTCTTCTATACGTTGGTCGGGCAGCAGGAGAAAAGTATCTATTCCCCTCTGGGCCAGGGCATTGGCTAGTTGTATAGTATAGTCATTAAAGCCAAAGCCAAGCAGGGCAACCCTGATCGGGCGCAAACTGACTCTACCTCCTATGACTATTGTTGTATCAGGTTAAATATCTAGCTCGGCAGTCTGCTCTGGCGGCAACAGGTTGGGGATGCCATTCGTGATTGGATAGTGATGACCACATCTGGGGCAATACAGAGAACCACTGATTATCTCCTGTCCCTTCTCCTCTTCAATAGTGAGTTCAAGCTCCTGCTTGCACACCGGGCACACAAGTATTGCCATCATTTCCTTCTTCATGGCTTGCTTCCTGTGAGATGCCATCCTATCGTCTCCCTCAGCCCGGCTTCCAGACTGTACCCCGGTTCATAACCAAAGGCCTTAGCCCTGGAAATATCAGCCAGGCTGTGCCTTATATCACCCGGTCTTGGCGCCTCATAAACCAGGGCAAGGTTGCTGCCCATAAGCTCAGCGATAAGCTTGGCCAGCCGGTTAATAGATATACCTTTGCCTCCGCCGATGTTGAAGATACCGGTGGCACCGCTCTCGGCGGCCAATATATTGGCTTCCGCAGCGTCTCTGGCAAAGGTAAAATCCCTTGTCTGTTCTCCATCACCATAGATAACCGGCGGGCTTCCCTGAGAAATCTGGCTGATGAACCTGGGAATGACGGCAGCATATTCGGACTCTGAGTCCTGCCTGGGGCCATAAACATTGAAATATCTCAGGCAAACAGCGGGCAGCCCGTAGACCCTGCGAAACACCCGGCAGTAGTACTCTCCGGCCAGCTTGGTTGTGGCATAAGGCGATTGCGGGCCCGGCAGCACATCCTCTTTCTGAGGCAAAACAGGACTATCGCCGTAGACCGACGATGACGAGGCATAGACCACTTTACTGACCCCACAATCCCTGGCCGCCAGAAGAACGTTAAGCGTCCCGGTGACATTTACCTCGTGATAGGCTTTCGGGTTATCTATGCTGAGGGGAACACCGGGGAGAGCCGCCAGGTGAAAGACACAACAAGTACCCTGGAAAACACTTTTGAGCAGAGGGAGGTCAACCACACTCCCCTGGATGAACTCCGCGCTCCCCTTGCCCAGCAGAGTCTCAATATTGGCCATTTTGCCACTGGACAGGTCATCAAGGATGACAACCCGATAGCCCCGGCTGGCCAGCAGTTCCGCCAGATGCGAGCCAATGAAGCCGGCGCCGCCGGTAACGGCCACCTTCTTATTATTTCTCACAGCGCATCACCGATATTCAATTTCCTTGTCGCCTAATTATAATCATCTGGTAGACAATTGACAATATTACTGTCCTTTAAGTGTCATATGTCCAGTATATCGTCCTGTAAAATTTCTAAAAATTAATAACCTAACACTATCACAATCCATCACGCTAATTCCAGTGATGTCTTTTCATCAATATTATTTATCTTGACAAAAAGAAATACTTATGATAATCTATTCATTGAATAAACAAAGCGGAGGAGCCTTTAAAAATGAGACCAGGGCGAATTCTAAAACGGTCAGCCGGAAAATGGCAACCCATCATCCTGCTTCTGGCTGCCTTGCTCATGCTTGCTATCCTGCCGGCGTGTCAGGGGAAGGCAAATAATTATCGCTCTACCGAAGAGGTCACAGCCAAGGAGAAGCAAGGGGTGGTGACCTTTGACATTACCATAGACACGCCGGAGAACGCCGGGAAGGTCAGCTTGTGGCTTCCCTACGTGACCTCTAACGACTACCAGACAATTGAAGATGTCAGCGTAGAGGGCAATTTTGACTACAGCGGTGTTTACCGGGAAGCGGAACACGGCATCATCAGCCTCTACGCCGAGTGGGACGAGCCTAAGGGGGATGCCAGACTGACCTACTCCTTCAAGATAACAAGGAAAGAAATCATAATGAAGAATTTCCCCAAGGAAGAGGGGCCGATTCCGGTCGAAATAGAGCAGTACCTGCTGCCGACGAGCCTGGGGCCGACCACCGGCGACGTCAAGGACGTTGCCGTTAAGGTCACCAAGGGACAAAAGACCATCCTGGGCAAGGCGATCGCCATCTATGATTACATCGTGGAAGAGGGTGAGCGCAATCCGGATATAAAGGGCTGTGGCATAGGCGATGTCGAAGCTCTGCTCCAAGACCTCTCAGGCAAGTGCAGCGACATTTCCTCGGTCTTTGTCGCCATGGCCAAGAGTGTCGGTGTTCCGGCGAGAGAGATTCTCGGCATCAGAATGGCCCAGGAGGGGGATATAACAGGCGCTTATCACTGCCGGGCTGAATTCTATCTCCCGGGTTACGGCTGGGTGCCGGTTGACCCGTCAGACGTCCTCAAGTTCATGCTGACGCAGGGGTGCAGCCTTGCCGACCCGAAAACAGCCGAGGCCCGCCAGTATTTCTTCGGGGCCCAGACCGAGACCTACATTGACTTTTACCCGGGGAGAGACGTCATCCTGAGCCCGGCACAGGGCGGAGACCCGCTCAACTACTTTATGTACCCCTATGCCGAGGTCAACGGCAAACACCTGCCTTTTACCACCCCGGGACACCCGGTCAGCCAGGAAGGCCTGAAATACACGGTCACCTTCAGAGGGCTATAGATAGACGCTGGATGAAGAAAGGGGGCTACCTAAGAACGCCGGGCGTAGCCCAGCCCTGCTATGCGCAGGCTATTGCCCTCAAGCTCTGTTCGCGCCCCAAACTTCTCCACCAGCCACAGGTTAGCGTCAATATGCTCGGTGAGGCGGGGTATGGTGTACGCTGTGGTTCCACCGGCCAGGGCGGCATAGATAACTAACTGGTCTGCCAGGTGCCGGTCGACAGTGGCACCGGTGGCCAGGTCGGCCAGCAGGCTCCCGGCCACGTAGCGGCCTATTTCTTCAGAGCTGCGCCCTCTCTTGCCTGCCTGGTCCGCGCCCAGCAAGCAACCGGAATCGGTCTCAGCCCACAGAGCCAGGCTGGCCCCCGGCTGCGGAGCGGTCTCATCATACAGGGTCTCGAACCGGGCCTGGTAGCCTTTCTGGGCCAGGACCTTCCGGCACTCCTGAGCCATCCGGTGGCTGACCCGGCGTTCCTCAAGATGGGAGGAAAGGGCCAGCCCGCTCAACTTCTTGACCTTTCCCTGCTCGGGCAGGTTGAGGGGCCTTATCTTGCCCGTCACCGGCCTGATGCTGAGCTGGATGATGCCACCTCCTCTGGGGACATAGCCCGGGCGGACTATCTCAAGTTCTACCTGGATGCCCATCTTGCTCAGGGTGGGCAGCAGCACGTGCTGCACATGATGGGCCGAGGGAGCAAAGTCCTGGAACAGCCCGCCGGATACTCTGAGCACGGTCTCCTCCCCGGCAAAGAGGGCGACCGGGAGCAGGGCCATTACCAGCAGGGTGGTTGAACCAGCGGTGCCGATATCCCACTGGTAATAGCCGCCCCTTATGTCGCCACCGGGTAAAAAAGTCAGCTCTCTGGAGCTGACAACAGCTCCGTCAACCCGGGCACGGCACATCTGGGCACAGGCATTAACCGAAGCCAGGTGCTGAGGCCTGAGCCCGGGCTTTTCCCTCCTGGCCCTGATATTTTTGATATCTAACCCCTCACCCAGCAGGCACGATAGGGCCATCGCATACCGCAGGAGGGTACCGCTGCCCGACTTCGCCGAGCCATCAATATGAATCATCTCAGCATTAAGATACAAAAAGGCTGCCGATCTGGTATATGAGCACCGCTGCCAGCCAGCCCAGTGACAGTGTATAACCAACGACAAAAGCAGTCCAGCGCCAGGAGCCAGTCTCCCGCTTGATGACGGCAATGGTGGCGGTGCAGGGTATGTACAGCAGGCACATGGTCATAAAGGCAAAGGCAACCAGCGGCGTCCAGCCCAGCTGCGAGGCAATGGTCTGCCCCAGGGTCGCCTGGTCAACAACCAGCAGGGCGCCCAGGGTACCGACCACCGCTTCCTTGGCCAGGACGCCAAGCATCAGGGTTACCACCGCCTGCCACTGGCCGAAACCGGCCGGGCTGAATACCGGGGCAACAGCTCTGCCTATCGGCTCCAGTGCCCCGACATAGTCAAGTAGCCAGACAAACACGGCGGCGGAGAAGATGATTGTTCCCGCCCGGACCAGAAAGGCACGGCCCCGCTCCCACATGTGGGTCAGTACACCAGCGATGGTGGGCAGCCGGTAGGAAGGGAGCTCCATAACAAAATGACCGCTCTCACCCCTGACCAGTCCCCTGCGGAAAAGCCAGGCCAGCAGGATGGACAGGGTAATGCCGATGGCATAGATAGCGAAGACCACCAGTCCCTGATAGGCCGCGAAGAAGGCGCCGGCAAAGAGAACGTAGATAGGCAGCCGGCCACCACAGGACATCAAGGGGGTAACCAGAATGGTTACCAGCCTGTCCCTTGGGTTTTCTATAGTCCTGGCGGCCATAACCGCCGGCACATTGCAGCCAAAGCCCAGCACCAGGGGGATAAATGACCGGCCGTGAAGCCCTATCCGGTGCATAAGCCGGTCCATAACAAAGGCGGCCCGGGCCAGATAGCCGCTGTCCTCAAGAATGGACAGGCCCAGATAGAGAAGAAGTATCACCGGGGTAAAAGAAAGAACCAGACCCACTCCACCGATAACACCATCAGCCAGCAGGGAGCCCAGCCAGTCCGGGGATATGCCCGAAGCCAGTCCGGCCAGCCAGCCGAAGCCGCTGTTAATCCACTTCATCAAGGGCAGCGACAGGGTGAAGACAAACTGGAAAAGCCCGAAGAGAACAGCGGCGAATATGGGAATCCCCAGCCAGCGGTTGAGGACCACCCGGTCAACCCTGTCAGAAAACCTGGGGCTCTCAACCACCGGCTTCTCCAGAACGTCCTTCAGCAAACCGCTGATGAAGCCGTACCGGGCATCAGCGATTATCGTCTCGGCCTGGTCGCCATAAATGCTCTTTAAGTGGGTCAGGCTCCTCTCTTGAGCCTTAAGAACCTCCCCTTCTTTGTCGCCTTGCTCCCTGAACTTCCTGATTATCTCCCCGTCCTCCTCCAGGAGCTTCAGCGCCAGCCACCTCGGAGAATACCCTGGGAAACTGGAGTTAGTGGCGATAAGCTTCTCCAGCCTGGTTATCTCTTCCTCCATGTCACAGCCATAGTTAAGCCGTAAACCTGTTAGCTGAATCCTGCCCCGGACAACACCGGCCGCAGTGGCCAGAAGCTGCCGCATCCCCTGGCTCTGGGTGGCCACCATAGGCACTACCGGGACACCCAGGAGACGAGAAAGCTGGGGAACATCAATTTGGTAGCCCCGGGAGCGGGCCACGTCCATCATGTTAAGGGCGACCACTAGCTTGGCCCCCATCTCCAGGAGCTGCACCACAAGGTAAAGGTTCCTCTCTAGGTTGGAGGCGTCAACAATGACCACGACCACATCCGGGTGGTCATCAACAACGAAGTTCCGGGCGATAACCTCGTCCAGAGAATAGGCGGTCAGACCATAGACACCGGGCAGGTCAACCACCTTTATATCGTAGCCGGGGACACTGACGTCCCCCTCTTTTTTCTCCACTGTTACCCCGGGCCAGTTGCCGACGTGCTGCCTGGCTCCGGTCAGGCTGTTGAACACCGTGGTCTTGCCCGAGTTGGGATTGCCGGCCAGGGCGATAGTTATCCTCTCAGTCATTTTCGACCTTGACTTCGCCAACCATTATGTGGTGAGCCGCGCCCCGCCCCAAAGCCAGCCTTGAACCCCTTATTTCAATCACCACCGGGCCCGGTTTCTGGCTGTTTACAACCCTGACCGGAACACCGGGAGTGAGCCCCATATCGGCCAACCTTCTCTGTAGTCCCCGGCCACCCCTTATGGCGACCACCTGAACCAGCCCCCCGGGCAAAACCATGTTCAGGGGCATCACAGGCTCCTGGACAAGCTCCACCTGAATATTGGCCGCCTCTGCCCTACGCAGGGTGAGGTGGTACCCCTTCAGCTTGATTTCCATCGGGTCTCCCAGGGGCGCCAAGCGCTCAACCTCAATCACGGTCCCTGACACCACCCCCATATCAAGAAGGCGCCGATAGATACCTCCTCTGCCAGCCACTCTAGCTACCCTGCCCTTAGCCCCGGGCTCTAATTCGCTTAGCCGCCTGGTCACCATCTCTGCCTCAAATTATTATAGGCTACCCTTACATTATTATTAGGCTAGCCTTATTTTAAGGACAATTATAGCAACTATCCCGCGTGTTGTCAAGGATACCTAATAACATTTTTAAAATAACCTAAAAATATTATTGACATTCCCTAAAATATGCTCTAGAATTAACTAGCTTGGAGTATCAGTATGGGGTCTAACTTGGGCCAGCGTATTGTTGAGGAATACCTGGAAGCCATATACGACCTGGAAGAGAGAGCGGAAAACCCGGTCAGGACTTCTTCCTTGGCTCACGTTCTGGAAGTGTCCCCGGCCTCGGTCAGCGAGATGCTGCATCGTCTATCAGAAAAGGGGCTGGTGGAGCATACCCCCTACGGGGGTGTCAGCCTGACCGAAGAAGGCCGACGAAGGGTGCTGAAGTTAATCCGCCGTCACCGCCTGTGGGAGGTGCTGCTCAACAACCACCTGGGGATTGGCTGGGAGGATGTCTATCCGGAAGCCTGCAATCTGGAGCATGCCACGTCTGACCTGGTATCCGAAAAGCTAGCCCGGTTTCTGGATAACCCCCGTGTCTGTCCCCACGGCAGCCCCATACCCCGGAAAGACCTTAAACAGCCCAGAGCCTCGGGTATCCCGCTGTCTGACCTCGGGGTGGGCCAAGAAGCCAGGATGGTGCGCGTTGTCCGTGAGAGCAACACCAGACTGCTACACCACCTGACCAGCCTGGGTCTTGTTCCCGGAACCAGGGTAAAAGTTCTGGAAAAGGCACCCTTTGACGGCACCCTGACCATTGAGGTCGGCGACCAGACCAGGGCCATCGGGCAAGAGGCTTCCTCCTTCATCATGGTAGAGCCGGATTGAAGCCATTATCATTTTGGTTAAGATATCTTGGACGAGACACTTAATCGCCATATGGACAGAGCCAGGTTCGAACAGTTAGTGGCCAGCGCGGTTGAGGGTTTACCCGAAGAGTTTCGCATCAAGCTCAGCAATGTCGATGTTGTGGTTCAGGCAAATCCGACCCCGGGGCAGCTTGCCAAAACCAGATTGAGGCCGGGTCACATTCTGCTCGGGCTTTACGAAGGCATACCCCGGACCATGCGGGGGCAAAACTACGGCCTGGTGCCGCCGGACAAAATAACGATATTTCAGCAGTCTATCGAGGCCAGCTGCCAGCGTGATGCCGAGATTATAGCCACCATACAAAGGGTGGTCAGACATGAGATAGCCCACCACTTTGGCCTTGATGATGCCCGGCTTAAACAAATAGAGGGCAGCTCTTAAGGCAGACCCGCTGTTGTATTGACTTCAGCCTGTGACCAAGGTAGAATTTTGCCAAATGGCAAAATTACCATTTGCCATCGGGCTAAGCCTGCTCCTCAGTTTGTTCAACCTTCTAGCTGATGCTCCGGCTACCGCCCAGGGCGAGCTAAGGTGGCTCCCGAAGAATATCCCGGCCCAGGGTGATGCCGGGGGCTGGACGCTGGCTAAAGGCTCTGATGTAAACAACCTGGCTGTGGCAATAGATGGCAGCCTTTATGCCGGTGTAGATGGTCTTGACTACACCCTGTTCAAATCCACCGATGGTGGCTCCAGCTGGCAGCCTGCGGGTGGTGTTACCGATGACATAGTTGATATTGTCACTGACCCGGACGATGCCGGCACCGTCTACTACGCCACCGCCACCAACGTCTACAAGTCTATCGATTCTGGTAACAGCTTCTTGCCCTTGGGGGTAAACCCGGCCCTGGGCAGTTCGGATAACACAGAAATAATGGCTATCGATGTCGCCCGCTGGGGCGGCAGAAATTTCGTCGTTGCTGGCATCCGGGACAGGGATGCCGGCGAATACGGCGGCGTCTATATCCTTGACGAAGGGCAGGCTTTTGCCCAGTGGCTGGACACGGCCGTGGGTAACTATGATGTCTATTGCGTCGCCTTCTCCCCCCGTTTTGGCCATGACCAGCAGATAGTGGCCGTGGTCACTGACGAGACCGATACACTTATCACCACCAAAATCGGCGATGCCGACTGGGGCCAGACGATAGGTGATGCCAGGCTGGGGAAAGATAACACAGGGACACCGGTCATAGTGGCCAACTCGGCTGATATCGTCTTCCCCGACGACTACAGCTCTGATTGGACTACCGGGCAATGCATTCAGTTTGTGGCCATTGATACCGGCAATGATAGCGGGGATGTCTACGCCATTTATGGTATGGCGGCCCCGGATAACTCGGAGGCTGTTGACCTTAATATCGGCTCAGGCTACGAGTTGAATAATATGGATGTTACCAGCCTGGCCATAAGCGGTCAGGCGGCTAATGGCCAACTGCTGGCCGGTGCCGCCAGCAGCAGCCAGATTTATCACAGCCGGGATGGCGGCTCAAGCTGGACGAGGAGTCTGAAGGAACCAACCGGGCAGTCCGAAACCCGGGTGATTATGTCGGCTGATTTTCCCGACCAGGGCAGGGCCTACGCCGCCACCAGCGGCGCCGAGAGTGCCGTCTCCACCACCCTGGACGGCGGTGCCAGCTGGAACCAGACCGGCCTGATTGACACCGAGATTAGCACCATTGTCGACCTGGCAGTCTCCCCGAACTACGAACAGGATAAATCCCTCTTTATGCTCACCTGGGGCGGCAAGTCCAGCCTGTGGCGCAGCCTGGACGATGGTGCTCACTGGCAGAGAGTTTTCTCCGGCGCACTGGAAGATGTCGATGTCATTGACCTGGTTCGGCTTTCTCCACAGTACGGCAGCGGCAGCCAGGTGGTATTCCTGGCCGGGAGCCGGGCAGGCAGCCCGGTGATATGGGAAGCGACCGACAACGGACAGAGCTTCATATATCATAATACTCCACTTCCTGTTGACCAGTGGGCTATAGCAGATGACACCACCCTATTTCTAGGCGGATTTGATGGCAATAACGGGCTGGTCTATAGGACAACTGATAGTGGTCTGAATTATTCTGCGGCCGTGGTCGGCAGCCAGCCCGTAAGCTCTATAGCCCTGTCTCCGAGTTATGACCAGGACAGGACTATCCTGGTGGGTAATAGCAACGGCTGGATATACATCTCCAGTGATAATGGCGCTTCGTTTGCGCCGCTACCGCTAACGGCGACACCTCCCCTGACCGGTGATATAAGCGTTGCTTTTGACCCTCAATTCTCCAGTAACCACACCGTCTACGCCGCAAGCGATAGCCCCGACGCCGGGATATCCCGCTTTGACGTCGGCACCAGCACCGACTGGGAAAATATAGACACCAGCCTCCCTGATGGCAGTATGATTGGTAAACTGGAAATCTCAACCGGGGATACGCTATACGCCGCCAACTTCCAACAGGTGGACTCAGCAAATGATAGAGGTGGCATTGAGCGCTGCCTTAACCCAGAATCAGAGTCACACTTTGAAACCATTACCCAGGGGCTTGATAACGGGGTTACCCTGTTTGACTTATGGCTTTGCGGCCACCAGCTCTGGTCAATTGATACCACCGATAACCACCTGATGACCTACATTGACAGTTTGGCTGTACCCATCAACCTGACCTGGCCACCCGACCAGGCATCGGGTATAGGCACCGTTACCAATGGTACTGTCAGCGGCCTCAGCCTTGACTGGGAGATAGCCAGTGGCGCCACTGGCTACCAGTGGCAGCTGGACGATGATGACGACTTCTCCTCTATCCCAGCCGGATTTGAGGGTAGCATCGAAGAAAGTTCGACTACACTGCCCGCCCTCAAGCCTGACACCACCTACCGCTGGCGGGTAAGAGCCGTCCAGCCGGTGGCAAGCCCGTGGTCGGAAAAGTGGTCTTTCACCACCTCATCTGACGTGAATATGGTCGCTCCCGAGCCAGAAAGCCCACCGGATGGTGCCACCGGCCTACCCATAAGACCGGTGTTCCAGTGGAGTCCGGTGGCCGGGGCCACTGGCTACGAAATTGCGATAGCTGCTAGCCCCGACTTTGCTAATTCAATAACTATAAAAGTTGGCGGGCAACCGGTGCCCGGCCACAGCTACCAGCTTGAGGTGTCACTTAGCTATGCTACAACATATTACTGGAAGGTCAGGGCGGTCAGCTCCGACCTCCGTAGTGCCTGGAGTACCGCAGGCATCTTCACCACTGAGCCTGAACCAGAACCAAACCAGTCCTCGGAACCAGCTCCGCAGCCGCCGGTAACCTTGACCACGGTGACAGTCCTGGCGCCGGAGTCAACCGCCAATACAGAAATCAATCCGGGAGCGAACTCTACAATTGGAACAACAACCCAACCAGCCCAACCCCAACCACCTCCTGCTCAGACAGCCTCAGCTATCCCGGAGTGGGTGTTCTACACCCTGAGCTCTATGGGGGCTATCATCATACTGCTGATAGCCATTCTAGCGCTGGTCATAAAGAGGCACTAAGCAAAAGAGGAACCGGGAGCCGGCGCCGCCTCTTTATATAACATAAAAGTGTCACAACTTTGTAATTATTTCCCACCCGATTTTATAACTATTTTATGTTATTTTCTGTTTAATTTCTTTAGAAGCTAGAATGCTCTGAGTGTTCATCCTTTTAAGTCTGTTCAGAAGGGGGCCAAAGATGGGAAATAGGCGCTTGCGCTTTTTATCGCTTTATCTGCTCACTCCGGCCTTGTTAATCGCAATTTTCTGCTCTGGCTGCGGCACCACTACGGCCACTGTGACTAGTACGGTGACCTCTCCGGGAAAGACGCACACGACAACGGTGACCAGCACTCCGCCGCCACTGTCGGTGACACAAACAATAACTCAGACATTAACACCGGTAGCGATAACCACCACGGTATCCACAAGTGACCCAAGCAGTAACTTTATCGCCGCTTACGGAAAAGTAGCGCCGGCCACCGTTATCATTGAAGTCCAGATTAGCAGTCAGGCTGGAGGCGGAGGGGAAGCCGGTACCGGCTGGATAATTGATAACAGTGGCATCATTGTCACCAACGCCCATGTCGTGGCCAACGCCACCACAATTGACATTACCTTGGCTGACGGGAGGAAGTTCACTGCTACCGCCGTGAAGAGCGATACCCAGAATGACATAGCCGTAATCAGGATTAACGCCCAGAACCTACCGGTGGTCGCCTTAGGCGATTCCTCACTCTTAAAACCAGGGCAGCCGGTGGCGGCTATCGGCAATTCACTTGACATGGGCGTCCGCATAACCACCGGCGTGGTTAGCCGCCTGAGTGTTAGCATAACACTCACTAACAACCTGACGATGGATGGCATGATTGAGACCGATACTGATATCAACCCCGGCAACAGCGGCGGCACACTGATAAACATCAACGGAGAGGTGGTGGGCATCACCAATGCCGGGTTAACTGCGGCTGGCTCTGTCACAGACGTGGAGGGTTTTGGCTACGCCATACCCATAAACAAGGCGATGCCGGTGATTAACAGCCTAAGGGCATCATTACCATGATTCCGCCAGGAGAAGAGGAGTCAAAGAAACCAAAGTAGCACCTTAATACTCAAGGAGAAAGACCTGAGTGGTCTGGGGCAGGTTTGACTTGGTCAAGGAGAGCTTGGCCTGCGGAGTAATACCTGAAGCCCCCATCTCCTTGAGAAAACTGTCCACTGGGTCCAGCCCTACCGCTTGCGCCGGTGTCTTGTAGTGCATGGGGATGACCGCTCTGGGCTCCAGCTGCCGCACCACTTCAGCGGCCAGGGAGGCATTTATGGTGGAAACCCCTCCCGCCGGCACCAACAGGACATCAACATTACCCAGCTCCTCCACCTGCTCGTCAGTGAGCGCGTGCCCCAGGTCACCGAGGTGGCAGATGGCTATCTCGTCTATCTCTATAAGGTAGACGGTATTTTTGCCCCTTAAGCTGCCCTTCTCCTTATCATGAAAGGTGACGATACCGATGATGAGCACGTTGCCAACCTCATACTCGCCGGGCCCGGAAATTATCTTTGGGTTGCCGGCTACGCCCTCAGCGAAGCTGTGCCCCGGGTGCTGGTGGCTTATGGTCACAATGCCGGCCGTGGGTTTGCCCAGAGAGTAACCCAAACCCGGGGAATAAGGGTCGGTGATGACCGTAGTCTGCTTACCCCTGAGCCTGAAGCATGAGTGGCCCAGCCAGCTAATCTCCATATCAAAGATAGATTTTAACACGGGCGTCTGCTCCGGTCAATTAAATATTGTCCCCCATTGTGATATGATGTTTCAGGAATGCGTTATGCCATACTAGCCGATATTCATGCCAACCTGGCTGCTTTCACCGCCGTGTTGGAGGACATTGCCCACCGGGGAGAGGTAGAAGAGCTCTGGTGCCTGGGGGACATTGTCGGCTACGGCCCTGACCCCAGCCAGTGCCTTGAACTCCTGCGCCAGCACAGGCACATATCCATCTGCGGCAACCATGACCTGGCGGCTATAGGTAAGGCAGACATAAGGCGTTTTAACCCCGATGCCGCCTTTGCCGCCCGCTGGACGGCAGAGCAGTTAAGCCAGGAGCACATCAACTACCTGGAGGGTCTGCCCAGGGTCATTGAGAAAGACAATTTCACTCTGGTACACGGCAGCCCCAGGGAGCCGATATGGGAGTACCTTCTATCCACCAACAGTGCCCGGGAGAGCTTCGCTCACTTCAGTTCAAAGTTCTGCCTGGTGGGGCACTCCCACGTCCCCCTGATATTCAGACAGGAGGAGAACGGCGACTGCTCATCTATACCTTTTACCACCGGCATCGGACAGGTCTTGGGCAGGAGCCGGACGATTATCAATCCGGGCAGCGTTGGGCAGCCCAGGGACGGCGACCCCAGAGCCAGCTACGCCACCTACGACAGCCAATCAGGGGTGGTCAGGCTGTACCGCGTCGCCTACGACATCCAAGCCACACAGACGAAGATGGTCAAAAACAACCTGCCCGTGCGCCTGGTAGTCCGCCTGGAGCACGGGCTGTGATTAAAATGATGGTCAAGAAGACAAGAAGTGGAAAGACCTGCCCCGAGGCGTCACTGCTCAGCCAGACGAAATCTCTGTTGCGACGCCTCGGGCTTAAAGCCAGGAAAGGCCTGGGACAACACTTCCTTGTTGACCGGGAGGTATTGAAAACCATAGTCTCGGCCGCCAAGCTCACCCCGGCTGATATTGTTATTGAGGTCGGGCCCGGGCTTGGGCTGATGACGCGGGAGCTCGCCAGACAAGCCGGCTGGGTGGCGGCGGTTGAGCTTGACAAGCAGCTGGCTGATGCCCTGAAACAGACCTTAGACCAAGCCAAGAATGTGACCATTATCAATAAGGATATACTTGATACTGAACCATCGGCTCTTCTCAGGGAATTAACAACAGGCCTGCCACAAGGGATAGACGAATCGGGTTACAAGGTGGTGGCCAATCTGCCCTACTATATCACCTCAGCGGTGCTGCGCCACTTTCTTGAGGCTTTGCCCAGACCAAGGCTCATGGTGGTCATGGTGCAGAAGGAGGTGGCTCAGGCTATTGCGGCAAAACCGGGCGATATGAGCCTGCTTGCTGTTAGCGTGCAGTTCTACGGCCGGCCTGAGATCATAAGCTATGTTCCCGCCGGCTGCTTCTACCCGGCACCGGAGGTGGACTCAGCCGTCCTTAAGATTGTTCCACACCCCGAGCCGGCGGTGGCGGTTAAAGACAGAGAGGGCTTTTTCAGGCTGGTGCGGGCTGGCTTTACCGCCCCCCGCAAGCAGCTGGCCAACTCGCTGGCCCAGGGACTGGGAATCGGCAAGCCCGGGATGCTGCCGCTGCTGGAGAAAGCCGGCATAATGCCCCAGAGGCGGGCAGAGACTCTTACCCTGGAAGAATGGGCAGAGTTGTGGCGGGTATCTGGCCGGGCGGAGAGACCGTGATGCTGACCGTTCTGACACCAGCCAAAGTCAATCTGACCCTAGAGGTCCTGGCCAAGAGGACCGACGGCTTCCACGAAATCCGCAGCGTCATCCAGACCATCGGCCTGTGTGACCAACTCTGCTTCAGCCCGAACAGCAGGCTGGTCTTCAGGTGCGACGAGCCCGGATGGCTGGCCGGAAAAAGCCTGGTACCCAGGGCCGCCCGCTGGCTTAAGAAAGCCTCGGCATGCCGCAAGGGTGCAATAATAGACATCCATAAGAAAATCCCTCTTCTCTCCGGACTGGCCGGGGATTCCAGTGACGCCGCCGCTGTCCTGCGTGGTCTCAGCAAGCTCTGGAGCTTGTCCCTGCCACCCGGTAACCTGGCCCGACTGGCATCTGAGCTGGGTTCGGACGTACCTTTCTTCCTGTTCGGTGGCACCGCCCTAGCTCAGGGCAGGGGTGAAATGGTTAGTCCGCTACCTCCGCTACCCCATATGTGGCTTGTCCTGCTAGTGCCAGATACAACCAGACCAGAGGGAAAGACAGGGCAGCTTTATGCCAGCCTTGAACCGAAACACTACACAAATGGGAGGGTAACCGAAGGACTGGTGGCACTTTTGACCCGGGGTGGCGGGATAACACAAGATAATCTGTTCAACGTTTTTGAATCTATTGCCGACAACAGCTTTGATGGGCTGGACGACTATCGGCAAAGGTTCTTAAAAGCCGGGGCGAAAAGCGTTCACCTGGCTGGCTCAGGGCCGACCCTGTTCACCCTGACCAAGGCCAAGGCCAAGGCCAAGAAGATATATGACCGGCTCCAAAAACAGGGATTGGAATGCTATCTGACAGAGACACTCAGGTCTATTGAACCTTAGAACACGCTGAAGGTTAAGACGATGCTAGAACCAGCTTTGGCCATAATTACCGGCTATCTTCTGGGCTCTGTTCCCTTTGCCTATATCGCCGGCCGCCTGATAAAGAGAGTTGATATAGGCCAGGTGGGCGGCGGCAATATAGGGGCGACCAATGTCATGCGGGAAGTCGGGACTGCCGCCGGCATCGGCGTTCTCCTGGCTGACATGGCCAAGGGCGCCCTGGCAGTGATGATCGCCCAACAGCTAAGTCCGTCCCTGGTAATCACGTTTATCGCCGGCTTCGCCGCCGTGGTCGGTCACAACTGGTCTGTCTTCCTCAAGTTCCAGGGAGGAATGGGAGCGGCGACCACCATCGGGGTCTTCTTCGCCCTGGTGCCCATCCCCTGCGCCATCAGCTTTGCGGTGATGGTGTTAGTCATCCTGCCCACCAGCAACATCAGGCTTGGAATAGGTGTCGGCTATGTTTTTCTGCCCTTTATCATCTGGGGGTTTGGTGGCGAGCCAAGTCTCATCATCTATTCGGTAGCCCTGCCCCTGTTTACCGCTCTCCGGCTGATACCGGAGGTCAAAAAAATCAGCCCCGAGGAGAGAAAGGGGCTGATTTTTGACCGGGAGCACACCTGGTGGCAGAGAAAGAGAAAGTAATCAGCCACTTTCCATCCACTCCCTTACCAGTTTCTCCTCGTCCTGCCTTGTCTTAACCTCGCCGTCCAGCCTGGCGTCAAGGAGCCGGTTCAGTATCTCTTTTATTCGAGGCCCGGGGGCGATGCCCATATTTATCAGGTCGTCGCCGGTAAGTCTGGACTTTACCAGGCGGAGCTTGTCAAGATAAAGCCGGATATTCCGGTGGGCTTCCGGTGATTCACTGGCTATAAGGTTAGCAGTGATTGCCGGCAGAGCATAGCCGTGAAGGAGATGATATATATGGCTTGGCTTAAGAGTGGGGCTGGCGAGCTCGGGGGGCCTGGTCCTTATTCTGCCGCTGTCCCTCAGTGTCTGGGCGAGCGTCTTGGGCAGCCTGAGGAAAGAGATGAGTTTTTCCTTCTCTTCGTCGGTCAGATGGTAGGTAAACAGCGCCAGGTAGAGGTCAGGCGGCGGCTGGTGGGGTAAGCAAACCCGGCGTGCTTCGTCAAATCTTGCCTCAAGCCAGCCGTTGCCTCTGAGCGATGGGCCTAGCTTGTTCAGCACGCCAAGCTCCCCGGCCCGCCTGAAAACCCTCTCGGGGTACCCCTCACTAAGCACGCACTCCAGCTCATAGCGGATGCGGTCGCCGCTTATGGTGTCCAGCATGGGTATATCCCGCCTGAGGAGCCCCAGCGTATTTGGCTCCAGCTTGAAGCCCAGCCGCTGTTCGTAGCGGACTGCCCGCCAGATGCGGGTGGCGTCGTCAACAAAACTGTTATCATGCAGGATGCGAATAATTTTGTGTTCAAGGTCATTCATACCGCCGTAGAGGTCAATCAGCTTGCCATAGTCTTCCGGGCTGAGCTCAGCCGCCATGGCATTGATGGTAAAGTCCCGGCGAAAGAGGTCGTCATTCAACGAGCCGGGCCTGACGGTGGGCAAAGCTCCCGGCCGGGCATAGCTCTCGGAGCGGGCCGTCGCCAGGTCAACAGACCACTTCCGCCACCTGAGCTTGGCGGTGCTGAAGCGGTGGTGAATGGTGATTTCACCCGGTTCCTTTTCCGCAAGCCGCCTGGCCAGAGCCACGGCGTCACCCTCCACCACCAGGTCGATGTCAAAGTTGCCCTTGCCCAGAACAAGGTCGCGGACGATGCCGCCAACAAGATAGAGCTTCTCCCCCTTTCGGGCGGCAAGGTCTCCGGCGGCCTTAATAAAACTGACCAGCTCAGCTGGCAGCCGTTTTTCTATTTTGTCAGTCAGATTCTGCACCGTTTTTTCTATCCCTCAGCTCTGGCCGATTATAGCACAGGCCGTTACGGAGTTCATTGCCTTTGGCCGACTGTTCTCCTATAATATACTTTAAGGCAGAAACTATGACAGTAGTCGCCATCGTGGGTATGGCTGGCGCCGGCAAATCGGAGGCAGCCAGGTTATTTGAAGCCAAGGGCTTTCACAGGATAAGGTTCGGCGATGTTACCGATGAAGAAGTAACAAGGCAGGGGCTCAAACTAAACGAGGAAAACGAGCGCCGCATAAGAGAGCAACTCAGAGAAAGATACGGCATGGCCGCCTACGCCAGACTCAATCTTCCGCGAATTGATTCGGCACTGAAGTCGCCGGTAGTCATTGACGGGCTCTACTCCTGGGAGGAGTATCTTCTGCTCAAGGATTACTACGGGGAAGACTTCTCTGTCGTCGCCGTCTGGGCTTCACCAAAAACAAGATATGCCCGTCTGGCGGCCAGGGCAGAGAGGCCGCTGACTTTAGAAGAGGCAGCCGGCCGCGATAGAACCGAAATAGAAAACCTGAACAAGAGCGGACCTATCGCCATAGCCGATTTCACCATCCTGAACGAGGCTTCCTTAGAAAATCTGCGAAAGGAAGTGAAGAAGATAATTTCCGCTTTAGGGGGAAGGCATTGACCCGGCCGTCCGCTGATGAATACTTTCTCAAGGTGGCCGCCGTGGTGGCCGAGCGCTCTACCTGCCGCCGGCACCATATCGGCGCCGTGGCCGTGAGGGACAAGCACATACTGGCCACTGGTTATAACGGTGCCCCGGCCGGCTCGCCGGACTGCCTTGAGCTGGGCTGTCTCAGGGATGAGCTGGGCATACCCTCGGGGGAAAGACACGAGATATGCCGGGCTATCCATGCCGAGCAGAACGTCATCATCCAGGCGGCGCTCCACGGAGTCAGCCTTGAGGGGGCGACCATCTATGCCACTCATACTCCCTGCGTCCTGTGCGCCAAGATGCTGGTCAACGCCAGGATAAGGTGCTACATCAGCTTTGGTAAGTACAACGATGACAACTTCATCTGCCTTTTCCAGGAAGCCGGTATAGGGTTTAAGAAGATGGCAAGACCGCCATCACAAATCGGCTATCTGGATTAGAGTCTTGACACCGATGGTAAAATTGATAAACGCTGATTAACGGTAGGGATTTAGGATGAGTCAGCCTATAGTTATCGAGAACCTGAGTAAGTATTACAACCATTTCCTGGCTCTGGATAAGCTGTCACTCAGCATAGCCGAGAACAAGGATGTCGGGCTCCTTGGCCCCAACGGTGCCGGCAAGAGCACCACCCTCAAGATACTGTGCGGCCTCATCCACTCCTCCTCCGGTGCCGCCTATATCGACGGCATCAACATAGCCGAGAAGCCGGAGCAGGCACTCTCCAGGATCGGGGCTATCGTGGAGACACCGGAGTTCTATTCCTTCCTCACTCCGGAAGAGACACTCAGCTACCTGGGCAGGCTCCGGGGGATGCAGGGGAACAGGCTAAGAAACAGGATAAAGGAATTAATCCATCTGGTCAGGCTTGACGAGTGGGTCTCGGTCAGGATAGAGAAATTTTCCCGGGGGATGAAGCAGCGGCTGGCCGTGGCACAGGCCCTGCTGCACGACCCCCCGATTCTAATCCTGGATGAACCGGCCCTGGGACTCGACCCCAAGGGCGTGGTTGAATTCCGCAAAATCATCGCCGGAGCCGGGGAGGAGAAAACGGTCCTCTTCGCCTCACACCAGCTTGTCGAGGTCGCTCAGATATGCACCGATGTAGCCATCATAGACCACGGGAAGCTGCTGGCCTATGACAGCATCGCCGAGCTGGAGAAGAAATACCAGTCGCTTGAGAACGCCTACCTCGAGCTGACAGGAGGCTCTGTTGAGTGAATTAGCAAAGCTGAGAGTGGTTACCGGTTATGAGTTCCTGAAGCACATCCGCCGGAGACGGCTGTATGTCATCCTGGGTCTCACACTGGTTGCCGAACTGGCGGTTGTCATCCTCTTACCAGCGCTGGGCACGGGTTACCCCGATAATGTCTTGGTGATGGCGGCCCTGCTTACCATTGGCCCCAGTCTGGCGGCCATCGGGGCGGTCTTCTTTGCCGGAGACGCCATAGCCGGGGAGTTTGAGACCAAGACCGGCTTTATACTTTTTACCAACCCTATCCGGCGAACCACGCTGGTAATCGGCAAGTACCTGGCCAGCTTTGCCGCGGTGATAATACTGGTGGCTTTCGGCTATGTCATTAGCTGCATCACCCTGCTGTCGATATACGGCAGCATCCCGGTGGCCACGGCCGAGTCATTCGGGCTGTGCCTGCTGTACGCCGGCGCCGTCCTATCGCTGACCTTCTTCTTCAGCTCTCTATCAAAAGGGGCTATGGGAGCCACCGTTATAACACTGGTGTTCATAATGGTAATTTCTTCTATTATTGACTCCGTGCTTATGATGGCCGGTGAGCCGCACTGGTTTCTCCTGTCGACCAACGGCGACACCATCGCTACCGTTTACGGAGGGTATGAGCTTTTCATGCAGGGACTCATACCCCAGGGCGGCATGAGCACGCTACCTTTTGAGCTGGAGAACCCAAACGTCGGCCTTAGCGTTCTCTCGATGTCAATCTACCTGGTGGCAGGTTTCGTCCTGAGCCTCTGGATAAGCAGAAGGAGGCAGCTGGCCTAGCTAAACCACGGTGCTCCAGGAGAAGGATTTTGGGGCGAGTTTAAGAAATGTCATCGCTGTACGCCAGGGTGATTGTCAACCCGGTAGCCGGAGCTAAAGCCACCGGCCGCAAATGGCCCCGTATCAGCCGACTGCTACGGCACATCGGCCTGACTTTTGACTACCAGTACACCGAGGGCGTCGGCCACGCCATTGAGCTTGCCCGAGAGGCGGTGAGCTGTGGCTGCCAGTTTCTGGTAGCCGTCGGCGGGGACGGCACGGTTAATGAGGTAGCCAACGGCATACTATCCTCCAGCCAGGCAGACATGACGGCTATCGGCGTCGTCAGCACCGGAACCGGCAGCGATTTTGTCCGTTCGGTAGGCATCCCCCGAAATTACGTCAGAGCCTGCTCCTGCCTTGCCGGGGCCAGAAGGCTACTGATTGATGTCGGCGTTGTTGAATACCAGAAGAACGGGCAGACCCTCAGGCGTTTCTTTGTTAACTCGGCCGGCGTTGGCTTTGATGCCCAGGTAGCCGAGCTGGCCAATCGCCTGCCCAAGTACTTTGGCGGCACCATACCTTACGTGTTTGGCCTGCTCCGCTCTCTGGCCAGTTACAGGAACAAAACGGTTGACCTTACCCTGGACAACCAGATGACAACCAAAAGGGTGTTGAGTGTCGTGGTGGCTAATGGCCGCTACATCGGCGGCGGTATGCTGGTGGCGCCACAGGCCGAGCTGGGTGACAGCCTGCTTGATGTCATGGCTGTTGGTGATATGGGCAGGCTGGAGCTGTTAAGGGCATTCCCCAGGATATACAAGGGCACCCATATAACCCACCCCAAGGTCAGAATAGAAAGGGCAACCAGGGTCGCCATCATCCCTTCAACAGACAACTTCCTGGTACACGCCGATGGCGAGTTCCTGGGACAGGGCCCGGCCTCATTCCGGATTCTACCCCGGGCCTTGAGCGTCGCCGTTTAGCCTGTATTTTCACCCTGATAAACACCGTTATAACCTTCTGTCTTTTGGCTCAGACGAAAGAAGATAAGCTGCACCACACGGGCGTTCCTTTGCAGTCGAAATCCCTGCTCATTATAGACCACCAGGAGAGACTGGGAACGGCCCGAATATCCAGCATCCCAGACGGCGGTGTTTATGGTAACACCACAGCGGAGCAGGCTTGAGCGGGGGGTTGCCAGCGCCATAATGTTCCGGGGCAGATGGACAACCTCGTTATAGGTGATGCTATAAATACCCAGCACCAGGTAAATAAAGTCCAGGCCGTCAAACACCAGGGGGGCTAAATCAGACACCTGTCGCTCACTGTTGCTGGTAGCGATTCTGCCCGATGACTGGAACAGGGCAATCTGGCGCAGGGTCAGGTCGATGCCGTTAGGCTGGAGCTGCTCCTTAAGGTTAACACAGCCCTCTATCAAGGGTGGTTGTTGCTCCAGCAGACTCTGGATTTCCCGCCGGGACAAAACAGATGCCATTTACGCCCTTCATTTTAATAGCTCCTCTATGTATTATCAACCTTGTGCTAGACTAACCTGAACATCGCTTCGAGCATGTCCAGGGTTTTTGGTAAAAGTCAGCACAGGTATACCGCTTTTATCCTAATATTCAGGTATAATATTGCGATGTCAAATTTTGCTTTAGTTATGTTAAACTAAGCACCAAAGTGTAATCTTATGTATCGCAGAATCGTCTGGTTGATACAGTGGATACGGGAAAGGCCGCTGGTCTTTTTCATTCTTGTCCACGCCGTACTCTTTCTGGCCGTCTTCGCCAACCTGGACTACGCCATCGGCAACGCCGGAGTGGAACACGGGCTGGCGGCAAAGATACTTGATGACCAGTTGCCCTACCGGGATTTCTTCAGCGAGTATCCTCCCCTGGCTCTCCTCGGTTTTCTTGTACCCGCTTTATTCCGCCCTGATTATCCCGCCTATGGCTTCGCCTTCGCGGCGGAGATGCTCTTCCTTGACCTGGTGGTGCTCTTTGTCCTCCATAAGCTGGCTCGCCGCCTGAGGACGCGAGAATGGTACGTCCTGGGCCTCTACACCCTGTGCCTGATAGCCGTGGGTCCTCTGGTGACCGGTCGCTACGATCTGCTGCCAACCGCCCTGGTGTTGGTGGCGATGTACGCCTTCATCAAAGACAAAAACAAGACCGCCTGGGCATTTCTGGCGCTGGGGGCAACGGCAAAGATATTTCCCGTCATCATAGCCCCACTCTTTGCTTTAAGTCTGCTACGCCGGCAACAATACCGGCGGCTGGCACAGGGTATTGCCGTCTTCGGCGGCGTCATTCTGGTCATCTACCTTCCCTGGGTAATCATCAGCCCCGATGGTTCCTGGCAGTCTATAAGCTATCATCTGGAGCGGGGGCTTCACATCGAAAGCAGCTACGGCACGGGGCTCATGGCAGCACAGGCACTGGGGCTGACCCAGGTGCAGGGGTCGTTGACCTACGGCTCCTGGAATCTAAGCTCCCCGCTGGCTGATGCTCTGGCCCAGGCATCATCCTATGTCACTGTCGGCCTTCTCTTTCTCGCTTACGCCCTTTACGCCAGACGGCTGTGGAAAAACTCAGAGGCAATAGCCGGGACAGCAATTAGTAATGAGCCGGTAGAACTGTTGCTCCGCTACTCAATGCTGGCCATTCTCATAATGCTGCTCAGTAGCAAGCTCTTCTCACCACAGTTTCTCACCTGGCTCTGCCCTTTTGTGGCCCTGGTCAGGACAAGGTGGCGTTACATCCCGCCGCTGCTCTTCCTGGCCGCCAGCGGGATAACCCAGTACGTCTTTCCCTACCGTTATGTCGATTTTGAGGCCGCCGTCCCATATCTCGTAGCTCTGATGGCTGGCCGAAACTTCCTGCTAGTGGCTATGACCATCCTCGTCATACCTCCGCCCCGTTCTCTGTCGGTAAACGGAGGCGTTTGCACTCAACCACCGATATTAGACTGACGAGACGGAAGGTGTCATTTCTATTGTTGACAATTTCCATACTCTGTGGTAATGTATACTAAATTGAGTACTTTAGTCAAGATATTATAAGATGTCAATAAAGATTTCTACCAGAGGTCGCTACGGCACCAGAGCGCTGCTAGACCTGGCCCTTCACCAGGGCGAGGAGCCTATTCTGTTAAAGGATATCGCTCGGAGACAGCAGTTTTCGCTGCGATATCTGGAGCATCTCATCGCTCCGCTAAAAGCCGGGGGTATGGTGCGGAGCACCCGCGGTGCCAGGGGCGGCGTCTCACTGGCCCGGCATCCCAATGATATCAGGTTGAGTGAGGTCTTTCAACTTCTTGAAGGCTCGGTTGCGCCGGTGGAGTGTATCAGTGACCCCGGCGTATGCGACCGCTCCGGGGCATGCGCTACCCGGGATGTCTGGGGCGAGATGAAACTGGCCATTGATGAGATTCTGGAGTCCACCACTCTGCAGGACCTGGTTGAGCGGCAGAAAGGGAAGGAACAGCCGGAAGCCGCCATGTATCATATCTGAGCCGAGTTGAGTTCTATTAAATTGGGAAGGAGATAATTATGGCAGAGTTAGCACAAAAAATGGACAGGCTTAGGTACAAGACCTTAGAGATACCAAAATTGACCAGAGGGATAGCCAAAGATTCAACCGAGCTTATCGGCAACACTCCTCTGGTCAGACTAAACCGCCTAGCCCTGGGAGCAAAGGCAGAGCTGGTGGCCAAGCTTGAATCCTTCAACCCCCTGGGCAGCGTCAAGGACAGGATAGGGGTGTCAATGATTGTTGATGCCGAGGACAAGGGACTAATCAACAGGGACACGGTTATCGTTGAACCCACCAGCGGCAATACGGGCATCGCTCTGGCTTTTGTCTGCGCCGCCAGGGGATACAGGCTCATCCTCACCATGCCTGACACCATGTCTCTGGAGCGGAGGCAGCTCCTGTCTGTCCTGGGTGCCGAGCTGATACTGACCCCCGGCGCCGAGGGGATGACCGGAGCGGTAAGGGCAGCCGAAAAACTGGTCCGTGAAAACGCCAACTACTTTATGCCCCAGCAGTTCAAAAATCCGGCCAATCCGGAGATACATCAACTGACCACGGCTGAGGAAATCTGGAGGGACACCGGGGGCAGAGTGGATATCCTGGTCTCCGGCGTCGGAACCGGTGGCACAATCACCGGAGTGGCCGAAGCAATCAAGTCCCGAAAGCCGGAATTTAAGACCGTTGCTGTTGAGCCGGCAGATTCGCCGGTACTCTCCGGCGGAAAACCGGGAGCCCATAAGATTCAGGGCATCGGTGCCGGCTTTATCCCTGAAATACTGAGGCGGGAGCTGATTGATGAGATTATCACGGTCACCAATGAGGATGCCGGAGAGACGGCCAGAAGGTTAGCCAGAGAGGAAGGCATTTTAGCCGGTATATCCTCCGGGGCGGCAACCTGGGGGGCGCTTGAGGTAGCCAGAAGGCCAGAAAATAGGGGCAAGCTCATAGTCGTCATCCTGCCTGACACCGGTGAGCGCTACCTGTCCACCTGGCTCTTCAAAGACCTGCGTTAGATATATCCAGTGATGAAAGGACTGCCTTGTTCAAAACTCTGAAAGAAGACATCCAGACGGTTTTTCTAAAAGACCCGGCGGCAAGGAGTGTTTTTGAGGTCATCCTGTGCTATCCGGGGCTGCACGCCCTGTGGCTTCACCGCCTGGCCCACTACCTGTGGCGGCACAACTTTAAGCTTCTGGCACGGTTCATCGCATACCTCAGTCGTTTTCTGACCCATATTGAGATTCATCCCGGCGCCACCATCGGCAGAAGGTTCTTCATAGACCACGGGTCCGGGGTGGTTATCGGCGAGACGGCCAAAGTGGGCGATGGCGTGCTTATGTACCAGGGGGTAGTCCTTGGCGGCACCAGCCTGGAGAAGAAGAAACGCCACCCCACAGTGGGTAACAACGTGGTCATCGGAGCCGGAGCCGTTGCCCTGGGAGACATCACCATCGGTGACGATTCCAGAGTCGGGGCCGGCTCGGTGGTCATAAAAACGGTGCCGCCGGGGTCAACGGTTGTCGGAATCCCGGGAAGGACTGTTGGTGACCACCACGGCCCGGTGATAGACCTGGAGCACGGCAATTTGCCCGACCCGGTGGCCCAGGCCATAAGGCTTATACTCAGGAACCAGGACAAGCTGGGGCAACGCTTGAAGAATATTGAGGACTCACACGCCGTGCAGGCCCACGAAGAAGAGTTCCTGGAGTGGCTAAAAAGGCTAGAAGCAGTATTCTACCAGGGTAGCGGAATATAGACCTATGGAGAAAAAGACAACAAACAGATTGCACGGCCATCCGCTAACCACTCCTCACAAGAGAGCAGGAGCAGCGAAGAGCGGGCAGGGGGTGATGGCAACACTATGGACAATGCCCTGCCCCCAGGGGCTGTTCGACTGAAAAAACCAATATCGAGGAGTGAATCAGATGGCAAAAACAATCGCCGAAATTAATCAGAGAATCAAAAAAGGGCAGGCGGTGGTGGCAACCGCCGAAGAGATAATCGGCATCGTTAAGGAAAAGGGCATCGCCAGGGCCGCCCAGGAGGTGGACGTGGTGACCACCGGCACCTTTGGCCCGATGTGTTCCTCCGGCGCCTATCTTAATGTTGGTCACTCCCAGCCGAGAATCAAATTCGGCGGTGGACACGTCTATCTCAACGATGTTCCGGCCTACGCCGGGCTGGCGGCAGTGGACCTATTCATTGGTTCAGCTGCTCTTCCCGACGACGACCCGAGAAACAGGCTGCACCCGGGTGACTTTAACTATGGCGGAGGGCATGTCATCGAAGACCTGGCGGCCGGCAAGGATATCCGGCTAATCGCCAGCGCCTACGGCACCGATTGCTACCCCAGGAGGAAGCTGGAGACACTGCTCAATCTGCAAGATGTCAACGAGGCGGTGTTGTTTAACATGAGGAACGCCTACCAGAACTACAACGTAGCCGTCAACCTCTCCGACAAGACTATCTATACCTATATGGGGGTGCTCAAGCCCCGCCTGGGAAATGCCAACTACTGCAGCGCCGGGCAGCTGTCACCCCTGCTCAACGACCCTAGCTACAAGACCATAGGTATCGGGACGAAGCTCTTCCTCGGCGGCGGTACCGGCTTTGTCGTCTGGCAGGGCACACAGCACAATCCGGGTGTTCCCAGAGGAGAGAACGGAGTGCCCAGGAGACCGGCGGGGACTCTGGCGGTAATCGGCGACCTGAAGCAGATGAAGCCCGAGTGGCTGCGCGGCACGAGCATGCTGGGTTATGGCTGCACCATCACCGTTGGCATCGGTGTCCCCATCCCGATACTGTCCGAGGAAATCCTGGGCTATACGGCGGTAACGGATGCCGAAATCTTCGCCCCTATCGTGGACTATTCTGAGGTTTACCCCCAGAGAAGGCCAGATATACTGGGGGAGGTCAGCTACTCCCAGCTCAGGAGCGGGAAGATTGAGGTAGAGGGCCGGGAAATACCGACCGCCAGTTTGTCCAGCTATTCCAAGGCTAAGGGAATTGCCCACCTACTCAAGGACTGGATAGAAACCGGCAAGTTTCTGCTGACGGAACCGGTAGCGCCGCTGCCCGGAGTGGAATCGGGTATAACATTCAAGAGTATAAAGGAACGCCCGATAGAGTAAGCCAAAAGTAGCAAAATAAAGGCGGTTCGCAGAGGGCATATGAATTGTGTAGCCCTCTGCGAACCCAGGTCGTGTAAGCCACTCATTATCAATATATGTAATAGGGATGGGAAGATGAAAAGGATATATCTTGATTATGCCGCCACCACACCGACACACCCCGAGGTAGTCAAGGCGATGCTGCCCTACTTTACCGAGGTCTTTGGCAACCCCTCAAGCATACATTCCTGTGGGCAGGAAGCGAGAAGAGCTATTGAGGCCGCCAGGGCTAAGATTGCCGGCCTTATCGGTGCTCGGGATGAGGAAATCGTCTTTACCAGCGGAGGCACCGAGGACAACAACCTTGCCTTGAAGGGCGTTGCCTGGGCCAACGAGAAAAAGGGGAACCACATCATCACCAGTTCTGTCGAGCACCACGCGGTGATAGAGACCTGCAAATTCCTGGAGAAGAGGGGGTTCAGGGTGACCTATCTGCCAGTGGATAAGTACGGCCTGGTCAACCCGGACGATGTCAGAGAGGCGATTAACGACAAGACCGTACTCATTTCGGTGATGCACGCCAACAACGAGGTGGGCACAATAGAGCCGATAGCCGAGATTGGCAAGATTGCCAAAGAGGCCGGGGTCTACTTCCACACCGACGCAGTACAGACCGTGGGACACATTCCGGTAAACGTGAACGAACTCGGGGTAGACCTGCTCTCTATGTCGGCCCACAAGCTCTACGGCCCGAAGGGTGTAGGGGCATTATATGTCAGGAAGGGCACCAGGCTGTTACCCCTGATGCACGGTGGCGGCCAGGAGAGGGGGCAGCGTTCAAGCACAGAGAACATACCCGGGATTGTCGGCCTCGGCAGAGCAATAGAACTGGCCCAGCAGGAAATGAATGAAGAGGCAGAACGGCTGACTCATCTCCGTGGCCAGCTTATTCAGGGGCTCCTGGGAAAAATCGAAAACACCTACTTGAACGGTCACCCGAAAACGAGACTACCCAACAATGTCAATGTAAGTGTCGGCTATGTCGAAGGCGAGTCAATGGTCTTGAACCTCGACCTGGAAGGTATCTGTGTCTCTACCGGTTCCGCCTGCAGCTCATCAAGCCTGGAGCCATCTCACGTTCTTCTGGCGATGGGGCTTTCCCACGAGCAGGCACACGGTTCGCTACGGCTTAGCCTGGGCAAGTGGACCACCGATGAGCACGTTTATCGGGTCCTGGAAGTACTACCCAGGGTGGTAACCAAGCTCAGGGCTATGTCACCACTCTATAAAAACAGATAGGAGCAGAAAGTGTCTGATGTTTGGTCGCTTTATAGCAGCAAGGTAATGGAGCACTTTAAGAATCCCAGGAACGTAGGGGAGATTGAAAACCCCGACGGCATCGGGCATGTCGGCAACCCGGTGTGTGGCGACATCATGGAGCTGTACATCAAGGTAAAGGACAGCACCATAGTCGATGCCAAATTCAAGACCTTCGGCTGTGGCGCCGCCATCGCCACCAGCTCTATGGTGACCGAAATGGTAAAAGGCAAGAGTATAGACGAGGCGCTGAAAATCTCCAATAGTGCCGTAGCCGAGGCCTTGGACGGGCTGCCCCGGGTCAAGATGCACTGCTCGGTTCTGGCCGAGGAGGCGCTCAAATCGGCCATCGATGACTATCTAAGCAAGTCTAAGGCTAAATAAAGGGACAGATGGATATAGAGGAAGGCATAGAGGTATTTCCTGTATTACGGCTCACCGAGGAAGGTGAAGACAGGACTCAGGGAGCCGTTGCCAGAGAATTTCCTATCACCATTATCCTGAACGATGAGGAGCTGGTAACCCTGCTCGGCTCACCCACAGACCTGGAGTATCTAGCCGTTGGCTTCCTCGCCTCGGAAGGGCTGCTCAAAAGCAAGGATGAAATCAAGAGCATAACGGCAGACTATAAGACGGGTGTGGTCCGTCTGGAAACCCTGGTAAAAAGGGAACTGGCCCAGGATACCCTTTTCAAGAGGGTTATATCAACGGGGTGTGGTAGAGGGGCTTCTTTTTACAGTGTCGCCGATGCCGTCGACCAGAAGGTAGACTCGCAGATGAAGATATCAGTCGGTGAAGTCGTCAGCCTGACGACTGAGTTCCAGCGTCGCTCTCGGACTTGGCTAGCGACCCATGGTGTCCACGGCGCTGCCCTGTGTGACACAAAAAGCATCCTGGCCTTTAATGAGGATGTCGGCCGGCACAACGCCATTGACAAAGTCTTTGGTGAATGCCTCCTGAAAGACATACCTACCAGCGACCGGGCGGTATTAACCACCGGTAGAGTGACCTCAGAGATACTTCACAAGGTCTCCAAGAGGGGCATTCCAATAGTCATCTCCATATCTGCGCCCACCAATCTGGGAGTGAAAATCGCCGATGCCCTGGGTATCACTCTAATGGCCTCAGCCAGAGGAAAGAGGATGAGAGTCTACACCGATGACTGGAGAGTAGTTCGTAACAAAACCAGAGCAGTTTGAGACATCGGCCCTCTTTTTGCATCGGGCGAATTAAAGGCCTTATATTTTTCCAATTAAATGTCTCTAGGTGAGTTCGTGCCGCCTAGAGACATACTGTTTTAGTACAAAGGCGGCGGTTCTCTGCTGTCATCGGTTTTTCAGCTTCTCACGGCAGTTTGCGCCGGGTTACGCTTCGCTATTGACAATACAAAAGCTCAGTGTTATATTAATGCCTTAATGTAAGGGTATATCATTACAACGTCTTTTTCATCCTGCAACCTATAGCCTTGCGGAGTGATTAAACATGAGCTTTAAAGATTGTGGTCGAGATTTGCATAATAGTTTTAATGGTGGGAAGTGGCCTGCACCTAGGTGGAGGAATCTGGTCAAAAAGTAAGGAGGCATTTCTCCTTACTTTTTTATTGGTTAGCGGATAAGGTTCTTGCCCTCAGGACTTGCGGTGGAGAAATATAGCAAAGAGTAGACAAACGAATAATTACCTAGTAATATATATAACACTTAACAATGAAGGAGGTACGGCCCATAAGAGTAACAAATATCATTTGATGGAGCAATAGTGTTAGAGAACAAAAAGGAGTTAAGTATGTCAAAAAAGAAGAAGAAGCCTTTAGGCATCTCAAGAAGGGAATTTCTTAAAGATGCCGGAATCATCGCCGGTGGAGCTGCCATCGGCTCAACGGTTCTTCTGGCCGCCTGCAAGGGTGCGGAGACAACCAAGACAGTCACCACGACACTGCCCGGAGCTACCCAAACAGTCACCACTACCACCACACAGCAGGTGGGCACGGCGACAGTCACCACCACCTTGCCCGGGCAGACGCAGACGGTAACCACCACGGCAACAGTGACAGGACCAGGAGCAACCGTTGAAGGCCTGGTCGCCCTCACCGTGAACGGCAAAACCACACAGCTAGTTGTACAACCAGAGTGGTCCCTGGCCTTTGTGCTCAGAGAAAAGCTCGGACTGACAGGAACCAAGATAGGCTGCGACCGCGGGGAGTGCGGCTCCTGCACCATCATCGCGGATGGTCGGGCCGTCTTCGCCTGCACCATTATGGCCATAGAGGCCGGAGGCATGAACATTCGCACTGTTGAGGGGCTGGCTAATGGCTCCACCCTGCACCCGATCCAGAAGCTGTTCCTGGACAACAACGCCTTCCAGTGCGGCTACTGCACACCGGGCGTTATAATGTCCTCCGTGGCCCTGCTGGAAAAAACCCCCAGCCCAACGATGGACCAGGCAAGAGAAGCCCTTTCCGGGAATCTGTGCATGTGCGGTGACTACACCAGATGGGTAAACACCGTCCTGAAAGGAGGTCAATAGAAATGGCTGAACCAACACCACTGGACCCAACCTTTGAATTTGGTAATGACTTAGCAGTTGTCGGGAAGTACAATCCTGACCCCCAGGGGGATGCCATTGTCACCGGGAAGTATATGTACTCTAATGACCATCTACCGGGCCGGAAGCTCTATGCCGCCCAGCTGGGTTCGCCGTATGCTCACGCCAAGATTACGAGCATCAACACCAGCAAGGCGGAAGCCGTGGATGGCGTTGAAGCGGTCATCACCTACCAGGACAACCCCACCTGGAGCGATACTATGCTGTGCTGGGGCCAGGAGTTCGCCGCGGTAGCCGCCACCGACCCGTATACCGCCGAGCGTGCCCTGGACCTCATTGAGGTGGAGTGGCAGGAACTCCCGTTCATCATCGACCCGGTAAAAGCCATGCAGCCCGGCGCCGACCTAGTGGGCACCTTCCCCGATTCCAATATCTCAAGCAGCCCGCGCCGCAACACCCGCGGTGACACCGAGGCCGGCTTCGCCCAGGCGGATGTCATCGTTGAGGTGACCACCGGCTTCTGCACTCCCCACACGCAAAACACCATAGAGCCCTGCTCTGGTATCGCCTGGTGGGAGGGAGACCACGTCTATGGCTACGACCAAAACCAGAACCCTCACTCAAGCAACAGGAATTACGCCTCGGCACTGGGTGTTCCAATCAGCAAGTGCCACATCTCGGTCATCGGCACCGGTGGCGGCTTCGGCGGCTCCGGCCAGACCAATGAGCCGGTAACCTGCGCCCTGCTGTCCAAGAAGGCAGGCAAGCCCGTGGCCATGAGCCGCGAGCGGAGGTACCAGACCCCCAGCCGCAGGAACCACTACTCGCCGAGTTCGACAATCAAGATGGGCTGCAAGAACGACGGCACCATGACGGCCTTTGAGGTCACCATCTACGCCGATGGCGGCAGAAACGCTTCCTCGGGCGGCAACAACTACTGGGAAGTCTATGAGTCCACCTGGCTCTGCCCTAATCTAGTAGTCGAAGTCTACGGCGTAGCCACCAACAAGGGTTTTGGTGCCGGCTACCGCTGCCTGGCCCACCCCGAGGGAGGGCTCATATTTGACAAGGCGGTGCACGAGATGGCCGCCAAGCTCAACATGACCCCCCTTGAGTTCATGCGCAAGAACTTCGTTAAGGCAGACACGCCTAACCAGGACACCGGAAACCCGATGACCACCTACGGTCTTGGTCCGGCGCTGGAGAAAGCGGCCGAAGTCATTGACTATGAAGCCAAGTACCACGAACCGGGTGCCAAAACCTTACCCGACGGACGGAAGCACGGTATCGGCATCCACGCCCACAACGACCGACATGGTACCACCCGCACCGGCCGCGGCATCATCATCAACATAAAAAGGGACGGCTCCATCAACTACAATACCGGCCAGTCACGCCAGCAGACGGGCGCCATTGGAGGTCTTTCGGCCATCATCGCCGAGGCGCTGGGTGCTACCTACGACCAGGTCGACTGTGGCGCCTGGGGCAATCCCTCCAACTCCCCCGACGGAGGCTCCCAGGGTGGCAGCACCGGCCAGACCACCAACGGCGCCGCAGCGCTCATGGCCGCTCTAGACGTCAGGCAGCAGCTATTTGACTATGCAGCCGGCCAGCTCAAGGTCACACCCGAGGAGCTGGACGCCCGGGAGGGTAAAATCTTCGTCAAGGCGGACCCGACCCAGTCCATAACCCACGCCCAGGTCATGGCCAAGATAGCCAAGCCCATCATCGGTGTGGGCAAGAGCTTCAACAATGACCTGCGGAGGCCGTTCCAGGGCTTCCCGGCAGGCACAACCGCCTGGCACCGCACCGGCACCGCCGCCGCCTACGAAGTGGCCGTTGACACCGAGACCGGTGAGGTGGAGATACTAGACTACGTCAACGTCTGTGACGCCGGCCGGGTGATACACCGCTTCGGAGCCGAGGGGCAGATATCCTCAGGCCAGCAGGCACACTTTAACAAAACGTTTATCTGGGATGTCAATCACGACCCACAGAGGGGCGTGCTGCTCAACCAGACCATGCTGGACATGAAGCACTGCACCACCATGGACGTGCCCATAGACAAGAACAACTTCGTCCTGCTGGAGACGGTGAATGCCGTCGGCGCCTTCGGTGGCAACGGCATCGGAGAGCCGGCGTCGACGCCAGGCTACGCCGCCCTGTTCAACGCCGTCAACAACGCCCTGGGCACCGATTTCTATGAGAGGCCTATTCCAACCGACAAGATTCTCAAGGCGCTGGGAAAGGCATAGGAGGTAGCAGATGCAGAAGATAACACACGTCAATGCAACCACAATTGATGAAGCGGCATCAGCTCTGGGGTCTACCGCGGCCGTTATTGCCGGCGGCACCGACCTTTATGGCGTGCTGAAGGGAATGATACTCCCCACCCCTCCAGAAAAGCTGGTCAATATCAAGACTATTCCCGACCTGGACTACATAAAGGTTGAAGGCGGAGTGCTAAAAATCGGCACCCTGACCCGACTCGCCGATATCGCCGCATCGAGTGATGTCAGCACTAACTATCCGGCATTAGCTGAAGCGGCTCACAAGGTAGGCTCACCCCAGATACGCAACATGGGCACTATCGGTGGCAACCTCTGCCAGCATGTCAGGTGCTGGTACTACCGCACCGAGCACGATGAGTTTTTGTGCTTCCGTAAGGGCGGACAGCTGTGCTACATGGTCGGCGGAAACAACAGAAGGCACAGTGCTATCCTGGGAGGGCAGGTATGCTTTGCCACCTGCCCATCAGACACGGCCATAGCCCTGACCGCTCTTGACGCCACCATAGTCACCAGCAAGAGAAGCATTCCTATCGGTGATTTCTTTAATGTGATACCGGGTAATGTCCTGGATGCTGACGAGATAGTTACCGAGGTCCAAGTGCCCCAGCCTGCGGCAGGGACAAAGCAGGCCTTTGTCAAATGGGCCGAGAGAAAGGCCATTGACTTTGCCGAGGCCAGCGTAGCCTATGTCCTAACCGTTGCCGGCGGGAATGTCACCGACGCCCGAATCGTGCTGGGTGGTGTGGCACCAGTGCCCTGGAGGGCAACCAGTGCTGAGGATGGCCTAAAGGGAAAGGCAATTAATGAGGCTAACGCTGAAGCCGCTGGCACTGCGGCGGTTTCGGGCAATGTACCTCTTTCAGACAACAAGTACAAGGTTCAGATAGCAAAAACCATAGTGAAGAGGGCATTACTCCTCTAACCAAAGCCTGCTAAGAGGTTAGCCTTAGACAGGGCGAGGGAGACCCCCTCGCCCTGTCTTATATTAACTGAGAAATGTAACCCCAGACTTCCTCTCTGCACAAACTCACTAACGATGGCGGCTGTGCTTTCTTAGCTAACTCGGCTTTCCAGAGTTCTGGGTTATATTTCGGCAGCATTCCCAGCAGAGGATTTCCCAGGCTGTAATCGCATTCTTACCGTGACTAAGACGACGATGCATCTTCCAGCCACCCGCCAATGGTTTATCATGCCTATCCCAGACTAGAGACCTGTTGCACCGTATATAAGGGTGGTCGTGGTCCAAGCGGGTGCACTGACACTTTCCCTCGGCTCTCTGCCACACCTGGCGCAGTACCGTTGAAAACATGCCTCCCATGACAAGTCAAATCCTAGTTCCAGGCTAGGCAAATGTCAATATAACGAAACGTCGTTCTCAGGCTAACTGATGGCTCTGTATTTTACCAGGCAACAAGGTAGATTGCTGTACCTGTGTCGGTCTACACCATCTACACCACTATCAGAATACCGATTAAGGATAAAATGGCGATTGGAGGTAATGCCGGCACCGGTTTGCCTTTGAAAAAGGTCGCCTGACTCCAGTAAGCGCCAACGAGTCCGAGGAGAGAGAAAACGGCGACAACAAGGGCACTATTAAAGCCATGGGCGAAATACACCGAAGAAGCCAGAAGAAGAGAGAAGGCGACATCTCCTCCGCCCAGTATGGAATACTTGTTTACCGATGGTTCATCAGCAGTTGACCCGGAGTAGGGTCTCAGGCTGGAGCTCCACTCAGAAACACGTCGGGGAATGATAAACGCCGGCAGGGTGCTGGATTGGCCCAGCTTCTTTATCATCCACAGCATATAGCCAAAACGGACCGCTAAAAGGTCATAAATGGCGATGGCTGATAGAAGAACCATCGCTGTCCAGGGCGTAATGAAGCGTCCAAATACAGCCCCCAGGCCCACCATTGCCACAATCATGACCAGGTCGTGCAGCCACACCCTGTTTAAAAAGAACCAGCCAAAGCCCACGGCGACAGAAAGAACAATGGTGACTGAAAGAGGTAACCACAGAACGAGTATGATGAATACACTCCAGCAAAACAAAAGGGCAAATAATATTCTGAAAACCAGTTTTAGTGCCGAAATCGGAATCAGGAAGAAAACTGCACTCAGTATAACTACAACGGCAAAGAAATATATTAGTATTGGTCCAAGCGATGAATAGGCAGACGTTTGAGTTACTTCCCCAGAAGGAGATGTGACCGGCCCAGGCCACAAAGATATAACCTGAGACGGCTGACTGGGGACATATATCTGCTCGGCCTCCAGGAATACATTCTCGCGGGAAATAACACAGAAGGTGAGTATTTCAGCGACAGCAAAGATTAGAATGCCCCAGTATGCCGGCTTGAACCTTATCCATTTTGGTATCACTACTAGCCTATTCCAAACCTGAAAGTACCATACTGGCCACAGGATACATCCAGAAGAGAACCCACAGTGACGAAGTCTTACTAACCAACGCCGATTCACACCCGAAGAGCAGGCGGGAATTCTTCGTTCCATGCCCTGGTGGGCCATTCTGGACTCGAACCAGAGACCCCAGTCTTATCAGGACTGTGCTCTAACCAACTGAGCTAATGGCCCGGAAACCTATTCTAATGCAAGCTCCGATGATAAATCAAGCACTATTCTTGGATTCTGACAACGGTGCCAGCCTATTCAGCAAGATCAGCACTAAATACAAAGAGCACAGTCCTATCAACTGTGCTAATCCCCAACTTCTGAAGCGGCTTTTATTGTTTACCCTTGCCCAAAAGCCCGATTACCTCGCTCAAGTCTTTTTCTATGTCAATGAACAGGTAAATCAGCTTTGAAGCCGTCAGCAACACCAGCATATAAATCGCGGTGCCGACAAAACCCCCCAACAAGAAAAAAATCTTGGCGATAAAAGTGGTGGCTCCTATGCTCATAATGATAGATATGGCAACGCCAACTACGGCCACCACCCAGGCCAGAATGCTGAGGCAATAGGCAATGATACGAAGCGTTTGATGTTTCATTTAATGTTCAAGTCTAGCCGAAAAGCTGGCAAAAATCAAGCCGTAAAATAAAGGACTTTTTAATAAACCCAGACGAGCTGGGGTGACGGTTACCTGTCAATCCTCTTCTGCACTGCTTCGCTGGTGAGTTCGCGGAGAGTATCAGCCGCAATCCATCGGGCAGCTCTTGAGTCTATTCGCTGAATTTCTCCGGCAACTTCGAGCGCACGCCGGTTGAGCACCCGGTTACGCTTACCGATGTTACGCAGCGCCCAGTTGACGGCCTTTTTCACGTAGTTACGCTCATCGGTGGCAGCACCCTTGATAAGTATAAAAAGATCTTCAAAGTCCTCATCCTTCATTTTTTTATCATACCAAGCAATCTCGGCAATGAGTGAAAAAGCAGCCCTCTTGATGAACTCTGCTTCTCTGCCAGACCATTCGTGAATCTTTTTTAATACGAAAGGCGTCTTCGAAATCAGCTCGGAGACCTGGTCTACGACATCCCAGGAATCGAAGTCCTTGACCCATTGTTCAAGCTGAGCCTCAGTCACTTTCTCCGGCTCTTCAACAAAGCTGGCCAGGATGTGCGCCTCGTGAAAGCCCGAGTCCCACAGCTTCAAAGCCAGTTGGTGGTCTTTGCCGATGTCTCTGGCTATCTTGCGGAGGGTGTAGATAGAAATTCCCAGCGTATTGGTGGTGCTAATACCATAGCGTGCCATGCCGGCGACATTGGCCGGATTGGCCTGGGACTTCAGGGCATCCAGAATATCTTCGTAAGTCTTCACAGCCAGCAACTTTAACCCTTTCAGGGTGAGGCGTCAACCCGTCCTCTCGCAAAGCAACCGCTCTCGCTAACGGGGCGCCTAAGAGGGGTGCAGACCCCTCTTTTATAAACCCCCCCTCTCCTTGAAAGGAGAGGGGGAAGGAATAATCCGAGCAGTATCGGATCCTTTGCCGATTGATAGCTTGAGCACCTGTGTCGGAATCGACCCTTTGATCTCAATGCGGCCGGGATAGGCGAACACCTTGATATCAAATAGTTGCATGATACCCCTGATGTTTCTATTTATGTCGTAGGCAGGCCGCTCCCAATCAGGCCCGTAAACGTTGATGCTGGGACGAATGCCGGGTATGCAGATGGGCTCCGAACCATGCTCCCAATCGATGACGCAGGGATAGATGCTGTTACATGCGGTGGATCCCTGGTACATAAAATGTTCAGTAGGGGCCGGTCGGCCGATAGCCATCTTACCATCCGAATCGGCGAAGTAGGCGTTGAAGCCCAAGGGCACAAACTGTTCCTCGGTCATGGCAAAGATACCCAGGTCGGAGATGACGACGTATCCTTGGCTCAGTATGTTCTTTATTCTGGAAATGTGCTCTTCCAGTGCCTCCATCTGGTAAAGCCGAAATGGGTCGATGTTATGGCGGCATCTTAGCAGTGCCGCCTCCTGCTTTCTCAGTTGGGCGAGTTTAGACCTGTAGGTGTCCTCGCCGACGGTGCCATCGGCGAAGGCCATCCCCAGACGCTCTTTTCTGTTTCTGATTACCTCCAGTTTGCTGTCTATCGACAGGGTCTCGGCCCCGATGCGGGACTTTTCCTCTTCCAGCTCGGTCAGAGCTTTGTTGATGGACTCGAGAAGCGCCTTCTGGTCCCGAATGACAGTCCTGACTCTCTTCCAGACTGCCGCCTCCAGCCAGTCCGCCCTGATATAGGGTAGGTCGCAGCGCCCTCTGCTGCCGGGATACAGCCGGGGCTGTACCCGTCCGCGGCAGGCATAGTAGCGGTAATCGTCTCTCTTCTTCTGCTGGCATTTCAGGACGTGGCCGCACCGGCCGCAGAAACACATCCCCTGTAGGGCCCAGCCCTTGGGGTCGGCCAGTACGCTGCGGGCCTTTTCACGTCTCTCCTGCGCCAGTCGGAAGGTAGCCTCATCAATGAGAGGCGGCATGGCTACGCCGATCCGGTGCTGCCCTGTATATCCGGGGCGGATCAATATCGCGTGAACCAGGCTGTACCGCCAAGGGGCCCCGCCGCGAGTAGCCAGACCGTACCCGTTCAGGGTAGCCACGATTGAATTAATACCCAGTTTCTTGTTGATGTAGAGGTCGTAGATGCTCCGAACCACCTGAGCCTCGTCCGGTATCACCTCCCATTTCCGCTCTCCGGCAAGCCAGCGGTAGCCGTACGGGGTACGTCCACCCGGCCAGTTGCCGCCGCCGATAAGATATCTGCGGCTGTCCCTGACCCTCTCTCCTATCCTCTCCCTCTCAAACTCGGCAATGACCCCCATAATCTGTACAGCAAACCTGCCGTAGGGCGTCGACGTGTCCAGCCCCTCCTGGGTGGAGACAAACTTGATGCCCAGCTGCTCCAAATCATGGAGGTGGTTTAGCAGCAGCCTGAGGTCACGGAAGAAGCGGTCCAATTTGCACACCGCGATGACGTTGAAGCTCTTCTGTCTGGCGTCGAGCAGCATACGCCTGAATGCCGGCCTGTCGTCGGTTCCGCCGCTATAGCCGCCGTCGATGTATTCATCGGCTACCTCCCAGGCTTGGCTCCTGGCGTAGGCCTTAAGGGCGGCTACCTGGGCTTCGATGGAGACGCCCTCGGTCGCCTGCTCCTGAGAGCTGACCCGGGCGTAAAGCGCCACCATTAGTCGGGGTTCTGTTCTCATCGTTTTATCCTCCTTGGTCTCTGATTTTTACTATGGGTTTAGGTGGTAAAAGCAGGCTCCAGGGAATACCTTCCTCCTCCGTGATAGCGAAAGAACTTTCGGCGGGCGGTATAGTATCTATAGGATGGATGGTTGGGGGCCGAACTCATCACATGGGAACTCCAGGAGTTCCTCTTCAGGTCAAGGTCCGGGTGTTTTTCTTTGGCCGTGTGGTAAAGCTCGGCAGGGCTGAACTCGTTCCGCCCGGTTTCCCTGACCAGGGTTCTGGCAGCCTCTAGCACCAGGTCGAAGATGGTCTGCCCCCGCCCGAGCTTCAGCCTTGCCGGCCTGGGCTCCGGTCCCTCTATCTTCAGCGAAAGCGTGTACGCCCCCAGTTTTATTATAAGCGTGTTTCCTTCAGTGTGGATAAGTTCTCTGGATGGGACTTCGGAGTCTTGCCCGGTCACTTCATCCATGGTTTGATGCCCTCCTTGCCAATAATGTTTATGATACAGCATGATAAGCCACATGTCAATAGCCCCACTTATAATCCAGAATAACATGGATTAAGTCTTAGACGCCGTGCACTGCACGCCTTATGCACGGTCGCCTGGCAGGCCGTCAGATTGCTGCGCCACGTGGCGAGGGGAATATGCTTGTTCACGTGAAATCATAAACTGGCGAAGTAGGCTGTCCATATGCCGCTCCGTTATTGCCCGGACGGGCAGCTCATGACATAGTATGCCTGGATACCCACCATTTGCTGGACGACTGCTGGTGATTCCTCCTCTGGATGGGGTGATGGGTAGCCTGCGTGATGTTTACGGGTAGACTATTTAGGTAGTCTTTTGGTAGCTACGAAATAGGCATTCAACATAATTGCCCAAGCGATCCTAGGGGCCACAACCGGAAAGGCTCACTTGGTCATAGGTTAGAGCAAGATCAGGTTGATGAACAGGAGAGAAAGGAGAAAGAGGCAGGAAAAAGAGAAAGACAGAGCAGCCGGCATTATTTAGTTTCTAGTAATAAATTGGTGGCACATTGAATTGGGTTGGGATTCAAATCCCCCATCCCCCTTTTTTGTTTTAACTCCACTTTCTGTTGTCGGCGACTATTGACTTTCTACCCATGAATGGTATAGCCTCAAGGCAAATAGAAAGGGAGGTCATACATGCAAGGCTATTGTGTCAAGTGCCGGACAATGAGGGAGATGAAGAACCCTCAGAAGATTACCATGAAGAATGGTAGACCGGCCACGAAAGGCACCTGTCCCGTCTGTGGTACCAAGATGTTCAAAATCGGTTAGAGCCAACGCTATACTGATAGACTCAAGGGCCGGATATTCCCAGAATGGGTTTTCCGGCCCTTTTGTTTTGCCAAGCCGCACAATTCAAGTATTTGCGCTACTCACTCAGAATCAGAAAAGACCAGGCTCACCCTGATATCACCCCGCGGAACTTGGGCAACAGGCCATTGTTCAAATCTCCGGCAAGGAGCCTTCGAGAGAATTAAGATTCAGGTGGCTACCCGCTAAGTCAGCGGGTAGCCAAAGGTCAGGGTTGTAGCACAACTGTTTCCGGTTGTTGTATCATAAACTCAGGCCCAATCATGTGTAAAGCCAAGATATAGGAGACAAGAAGATGATTGACTCAGAGAACTATAACTACAACAGGAGGTTGCACGAGATCGCAAAGGAGGGCAAATCGGGTAGTTGGGAACTCAGAAAGGCTACAGATGCCCCATTTTCGATACTAAATTGCTACGATAGCAGAAATGGAAGGGTGTACTATGATGTTACCCGAGAGTCTTTCAGGTTCTTTGAACTAACTAACCCCGACACAGGATTAGCTATGACAGACAGTATTTTAGAAAGGCAATCCTATGAACCCGCCGTAGACAGGTGCAAGGGAGCTGTTTTAATGGTGGGGTTGGGGATTGGGCTGTTACCTTCCCTGGTGTGGGATGAACTTGGCCGGAAGATAACGGCATTTGACATATTAGAATGCGAACCGGACATTATAAATTTAGTTGGCGGTTATATTAAGTACCCGATAATAAACATCATCCAGGGAGATGCGTGGGAGTTTCCTAAGACTTGCACAAGGAGATACGACTTCATATTTCTGGATATATGGTCTCCTGCATCCCAGGCAATTGCCGAGGGTCCCAGGCTAGCTGAACTCTATAGGCCCCTTCTGACTAATCCTACGAGTGAGGTCAGGTTTTGGTTACAGGAAATCAGAGATAAACTAGACCAGAACCGTAGGGTAGTTAACAAAGTATTGGGACCCTGCAGATTATGCTGCAAGGGAGCTGACGGGATTACCTTATCATCCAATTTATATGGTGGGCTATGCATGGAGTGCGCCTATGAATATGAAAACTATTTATACGGAGAAGGTGAAACCACCACAGCTGCTGAATTCACTAGAACCTTGCAATCACTCGGATACAAAGTATTAAAGCCTGGGGTTTCTGATACAGATACAAACAGCCTGGTCATTGAGAGTCTAAACGGGAAGTATCTGGTTGAATGTGAAAAAGGCCTGATGGATTCAAATACGCTTAGGGGCGTTAAGGAAAGGATAATTTCTTTTTCAGAACTAAAGAACCAGTATAATGGCCTTAAGTTAGTCGTGCGTAGAAATGTGAAGCCTGAACTAGCAATGGAACTTGAGAGCTTCATAGAGAAAATGGGTTTAAGTGGCTGGATAGAGCTGCTGTTTGCAGGAAACTTGGAGTAGGCGAAATTAAATAAAAAGGAAACAAGCCTATCAATTGAGTTTACATGGGCTGGCTTAATCGGCGTTGAGCCAATGGGTATCTCAGGTATCTCATGTAGAAGTCACGGAGGTCCACTTGACACCGATCAGCTAGAAGGACCAAGTAATCCTGGCATCGTGATTTCCAATCCTCCCATATTGCGGAACACCTATAACAAGGGCCGGTTACTGACTCTCATGCTCATCAACCTTTCCATTTTGTGGCAATGCATCAATAATGGGAGCCAGCAGAGACTGGTCATAGCCAACCGTGAGGATATGAATATTCGGCGGAGCCTCCTCGGGCGCAGTGACTCTTGAAACTATGTAGCTCCCCAGCCTCGGCTTGAGAAAATCATGATTGTGCACCACGCTCTCAAGGTCACCCTGCTGGTACCAACCGGACTGCTCCATGCACTCCACGATTATATCCGGCCGGCAGAATCTGCCAAAATCAGCCACCAGTGCAAGATCTTCTGGATTGTCATCCGTATAGATGACCAAGTCCGGCCAATGAGTCACCGGCGTGTGTTGTCCCATCACCCGTCTAAAGCGATGCCATTCTCTTTTATCACTTACCTCTCTGGCACTCCACCTGGCGTAAGCTAGGTCAGTCCTGACCGAGACATAGCGGTTCAACTTGGTTGAGTGGACTATAAGGTCGGGAACAAGAAGTATGGCTTCCCAGTCATGATTCAAGGACAGCCTCTTAACCTCTTTGGGGCCAGGCACTGAGTCTTCACGCAGACCGGGGGCTAAATCAATCTCGGTTTCACAATCGGCTGGGACAGCCTCGATGGGTATCGTCAAAGCCTCATCGGGAGATAATTGGCCTAGCAGAGAGAGAACAACCCACTTTTCATACCCCGACCGAAACAGCATATTGAAGAATTTCTCAACATCTATCGAAGCTTCTTGCTCAAAAGCATCCGCGTCTGTTTTACCCTTAAGCAGGTTGAATAACGGGTCAAACAGTGGCCTCATTAGTCCATTTACCGGATTTTTCACGAGCAAGTCAAGGCTGACTGGCACCTTGATATCAGTTAAACCAAGAGGTGTCATTGCTTCCTGTTCAGCCTTAGTATAGTTTTTGCCTAGCAGAGCAGCTTCGTCAAGCAGAGCCCCGTGTTTTTCTTCCAGGAAAGCCACCCTGACAGCATCAAACAGTCGGTAGAACTCGGGGCGGACGTCTCTAGGTATGGCCGTAACATTCTTATTAATCTCAATTTTTGGATTCTTGTCAGTATACGCTTTCAGTTCTAAATATGCTTTTTCCCAGCGTTTTGACATCTTCTAAACCTCCATTATCTTTTGATAGAAAAACTGGTTGATAATCTGTCAGAAGTCTATCTTATATCAACCGCAAACACCTCCGGCTCCGGTATACCTCCAGCGGGTGTTTCCATTGGTGGATACTCGGGTTGCTCTGGCCACATTCGACCATAGACCATGGATATTTCGGTTGCTCCTGTCTTCACCGCCTCAAAATTAAACTGGCCGACGCCAGTCG
>DAOUMC010000020.1:0-91113 GCA_034413595.1 Dehalococcoidales bacterium
GCTTGACCGTCTCGGCCAGCCTGGTGTAGTCAATCTCGGCCGCCCCATTGTTCTGGCGCAGCATCCTGGCCAGGTTTATGGAGCCCAGGTTGCAGGACTCGTATGGCAGCAGCGGCTGTTCGCCACAACCGCTGACACAATCTATCCTGCCCAGCTCAGGCGTGGGGTTGTCCTGGTTTATCCGGTCAATAAAGACGAGGCCAGGGTCGCCTGTTTTCCAGGAGTGCTCCACGATTTGGTCGAAAACCTCCCGGGCATTAACCTTGGTGGACACCTGCCGGTTGCGAGGGTTAATCAGGTTATAGTCGGCACCGGCCTTGACCGCCTCCATAAACTGGCCGGTCACCGCCACCGAAAGATAAAAGTTGGTCAGGGAAGCCGGGTCTTCCTTGGCGGTGATGAACCTGATGATGTCCGGGTGGTCAAAACTGAGGATGGCTGTGCTGCAGCCGCGGCGTATGCCGCCCTGCAGGATGATGTCAGCCGCCACTGAAAAGGCGGGCAGGAAGGCCACCGGGCCGCCGGCCACCCCGCCGTTAGAGCCCACGCGGTCCTTTTCCGGCCTCAGCCTGGAGAAGCAAAAGCCGGTGCCGCCGCCGCTCTTGTGGATGAGAGCGGTGTTCTTGATGGCGTCAAAAATGGAAACCACCGAGTCCTCAACTGGCAGGACAAAGCAGGATGATAGCTGGCCTGGCTCCCGTCCGGCGTTAAGCAGTGTGGGTGAGTTAGGCAAAAACTCGAGTCTGACCATAAGCCGGTAGAACTCTTCCTCCCAGTGCCCGGCGTCTGCTTTGGGATTATAGACAAGCTCGACAGAGGCGATGGTCTGAGCCACCCGGCGGAACATCTCCTCCGGTGTCTCGATGAGCTTCCCTGTCTCATCCCGCTTGAGATACCTTTTCTCCAGGATGTAACGGGCGTTGTGTACCAGGTTGGGCTCCTCCTTTTTCATAGCTAGAAAATCCTCACCGGTCTATCTCCCATTCGCTTCAGGTCCAGAGTCAGGCAGGCCACCTTGTTAAGGTATTTCCTTGCCCCCTGGGCGGCCTGTGCCACCTCACCGGCAGTAGCCGCCGGCCAGGGGTTGTCGCCCACCGGGAAGTAGGCGTCTATTCTCAAAGGAATATCTCGGTCAATGCCGGTGATAAACCGGGCGATGCGCTCGATTTCACCGCCGTCTATATAGCCAGGGATAAGGACGGTCTCAGCCTGCAAGGTCTTACCCGAGTTGTAGACAGCGGCAAAGTTTTCCAGAATTTTTCTGTTGGACCTGCCGGTGTAGTCCCGGTGCCGCTCTTCTGAAAAAGCCTTTATACTGAAGATAATCTCGTCTATGTGTTCTAGGTCGGGCACTTTCAGGCCGTTGGTCAGCATAACATTGTAGCAGTGGAACTCCCTGTGGAGGGCTTCGGCCAGCGCCGGCATCTCCGGGTCAAGGGCCGGCTCGGTACCTATAAAGATGGCCCGGTCAATACCCCGACCCCTTAGAAGAGCCATCACCCGGGGCAAAGACAGAAAGCGGTTGGGCGGGCTCTCCAAAGACTTGGCGGCTATCACGGCAATAGGGTCATCAAACAGGCCAAAATCCAGCTTCTCATAGCGGGTGTAGCAGGCACGGCAAGCAAGGTTGCACTTGGTCCAGAAGTGAATATCAACCGACCTGTAACTGGGCTCGTATGTAATGTGATATACCTTCATGGAATAAAGATAGGGCATCCGGTTAGGAGCTAAAATGATTAAATGTGACTTTTATTTAATTTTACAACTTTCAATGAAATTTGACAAAAGTTAATAGCTACTGCCTCTTCTCGGCAACCTTGGTGACCAGCTCTCCAGTTCTTACTTAGCCTGCTCAGAGCATCAGCCAACCTTCCTTGGTTATCACCAAACACCTCCACCCCGGCAAGTTCCTAGTTTAAATAGAAAACTTTACCTGCGTCAAATCCATACACGATTGCTATTAGGTGATTTTTTCAGCTCCCGGGCTTTACATCAATCAGTAGATAAGGGGTATCTTCAAAACAGGGCACGCCATCCTTGTAGAGGATAAAGTCTACCCTTTGCCCGTCGCCAACCTTTTTCGGTGCAAAACCGATTTCCTGTTCCCATTTTCCTTCTTGCCCCAGTGTTATCGGCCCGATGACATCCAGTTTTTCCCCGTCAAAGTATATCTTCGCCGGCTGGTTATCTATGGTGACTTTCACTGTATAATTCACCTCTTCATGCTCCCGATTGACTATTCCGGCTATGACGTTAGCAAAAGACGCCTTCTCCTGGGCCCCATCATCACCGTACCTAACAAGAACGACTTCACCGCCAACCATGGTAAACTCAACAGGGTAGTCGTGGGCTGTGCCATCGCGCCCCAGTATGTAAAACTCGGTGAACCTTTCGCCCACCTTGGGCGAAGCCAGGATATAACCAATCATTCCCAGAGCAGCTATTAGTGACACGATGAGCAGGATAGACAGGAGCTTGTTAAAGATAGCCATTGGCTTAAAAACGATACCACAGATAAGAACACGATGGCAATTGAGGATACTATTGGCAAGTAATAGGCAATATATTGACATGTGTCAATATTTGTGGTATTACTGATTGAATATTGGCTGGAACAGTGGTAGATTTAGCAGGTAAAAACCGGCCCGTTTAGCCCGTGGGGGCTGGCGAGGCCCTCCCGAAAAGCACAGATTAATGACTGTCAGGATGATACCTATTGCCGCTCCCGTTCTGGACGAGGTAACCATCAAAGCTGTTACTGAAGTGCTCGGTTCCGGAGCACTGGCTCAGGGCTTGAGAGTAGCCCGGTTTGAAGAGGAATTTGCCTCTTATATTGGTACCCGGCATGCCGTTGCCACCAGTAGCGGAACGGCCGCCCTTCACACTGCCCTGTTGGCTTCGGGTATTGGTTACGGTGATGAGGTTATCACCACCCCTTTCAGCTTTATAGCTTCTGCCAACGCTATCCTGTTCTGCCGGGCAAAGCCGGTCTTCGTTGATATTGATGAAAATACCTTCAACATAAAGCCAGACTTGATAGCCGAGAAGATAACCCCAAAGACAAAGGCCGTTGTAGCCGTGCACCTTTATGGTCAGCCATGTGACATGAAAGAGATTGCCAGTATCTGCAACCAGAACAATCTTGTCTTGATTGAGGATGCCTGCCAGGCACACGGAGCCAGGTACGCTGGCAGGAAGGTCGGCTCTTTCGGCACCGGCTGCTTCTCCTTCTACCCCACCAAAAACATGACCACCGGAGAGGGTGGAATGATTACCACCAATGAAGAGGGTGTTGCCGAAAAGGCCAGAATGATTCGGGACCACGGTCAGAAAGAGAGGTATCTCCACCAGATTTTGGGCTATAATTATCGCATGACCGATATCGCTGCCGCCATCGGCATCTGCCAGCTCAAGAGACTTGACGGGTTTAATCAAGAGAGGATAGAAAATGCCGCTTTCCTAGCAGACGGAATCGGCAAAATAAAGGGGCTCGTGCCACCCTTGGTCGCACCTGAGGCAAGGCACGTTTTCCACCAGTTTACCATCAAAGTGACGCCAGACTTCGGCATATCAAGGGATGAGTTCAAGGCAAAACTGAGAAATAAGGGGGTTGGCTGCGAGGTCTACTACCCCCTACCTATACACCAGCAGCCATATTACCAGAGACTGGGTTATGGTAAAGAGCATCTGTCCAACTCGGGGAAGGCGGCCCGGGAGGTGCTTTCCGTGCCGGTGCACCCATCTTTGACCAGAGGGGAGCTAGACTACATTGTCCAGGCAATCAAGAATATCTAAAAGAGCGATACTCCACGGGAAAGTAGACATCGGTGATGGGGCTGTGGTAGAGGACAACGTCATCCTGGGCAACCGTGAGAACGGCGTTCTTACCATAGGTGCCAACTGCCTCATCCGCTCGGGAACGGTGATATACTCCGATGTCAGAATAGGAGACAACTTCAAGACCGGTCACCATGCTCTTATTCGCGAGAATATCGAGATAGGGAATAATGTGCTGGTGGGGACAAATTGTGTTATAGATGGCAACTGCAGGATTGGCAACAGCGTCGGCATACAGACCGGAGCTTATATCACCGCTTATACCACCATCGAAGATGATGTCTTCCTGGGGCCCTGCTCGGTGACCACCAATGACAAGTATATGAAGGCCGGGGCTGACCTTAAAGGGCCGGTAATAAAGAAGGGGGCCAGGATTGGGGCTAACGCCACCTTGTTACCGGGTATTATCATCGGGGAAGGGGCTGTGGTAGCCGCTGGTGCCGTGGTTACCAGTGATGTGGCGGCCGGGGCGGTGGTGGCCGGAGTACCGGCCAGAAGCATTAAAACAGGGGAATAAGATGCTCTACTTTTTATCTCAACAGGAGATAGATGAACGGATAAATAGCCGTGAGGTAAGGATAGCCCTTGTCGGACTGGGCAGGGTGGGCTTGCCCCTGGCCACCACCCTGGCCGGCGAGGGCTTTGGAGTTCTTGGTGTTGATACCAAAAGCGAGGTCGTGGACAGGGTCAACCTGGGGAAGCCCCCTTTTCATGAAGAAGCAGGACTGGAAAAGCTTCTTAAGGACATTACCGCCCGAAAAACCTTGAGGGCCACCACCAGAATAGCAGAGATTAAGGACTATGAGGTGATAATCGTCGCCGTGCCCACGCTGATAAAGGGAGAGGAGCCCAATATTGAGGCCGTCAGGCTGGTGGCTGGCGAGTTAGCCGATAACTTCTCTCCCGGCACGGTGGTGGTTCTGGAAAGTACCGTCCCTCCCTTCACTACCCAGAGTATACTGGGCAGGTCCATAGAGGAAAAGACCGGGCTTAGGCCGGGGGAAGACTTCGGCCTGGCCTACTCTCCGGAAAGAACCCAGGCACCGCAGGTTCTCCGGGACTTAAAGAGCTATCCCAAGATAGTGGGTGGTATAGATGACAAGAGCACTTCTATCGTCTCCGGTGTATATGCCACTTTCGCTCCAGACATAATCAAGATGAGCAGCCTGGTGGCCGCCGAGCTAGAGAAGGTGATTGAGAACAGCTACCGTGATGTCAACATAGCCCTGGCCAACGAGCTGGCCCAGCTGGGTCAGACTTACGGCGTGGATGTCTACGAGATAATTAAGGCGGCCAACTCTCAACCTTACAGCCATATCCTAAACCCGGGTCTGGTGGGAGGCCACTGCATCCCCATGGATCCTTACTACATCATTAGTGATGCCACTAGAAGAGGAATGGCACCGAGGCTCATGCAGACGGCGCGTGATGTAAACGAGTCGATGTTCCAGTATGTGGTTAACATGATAGACAAAGACTTAATAAAGATAACCGTACTGGGGCTGAGCTTTAAGGAGGATGTCAGGTCCTTTGAGACTTCACACACACTCAAGCTGGTTCGGCTGCTAACCGAAAGAGGTTATAAGGTCACCGTTCACGACCCGTTTTTGGATGATACCAGTTTTCCCTTTAAGGTTGACGTTGACCTCTACCACTCGCTGGAAGGCGCTGACTGTGCCCTGCTGTCCACGGCTCATTCGGTTTATGGTGGAATAGACTTTGACCGGGTCAAGAAGATAATGAGAGGAGACCTGATTATAGATATAAGGGGTCTTTTCACCCCGGAGAAAGTAACGGCCAGCGGGCTGAGATACAAAGGTCTGGGGAGGATTTCCCGGTGGTCAGAGTAGGCATCGTTGGTCTGGGGATGATGGGGCGGCACCACGCCCGGCTATACTCCGAACTGGAATGCCAGCTGGTGGGGGTGGTTGATACCGACCCAGAGAAAGCAAGTGCTATAGGCGAAAAATACGGCATCAACTCCTTTTGTGACTACACCGAACTGATACCGCTGGTTGACGCCGTAAGCATCGCCGTCCCCACCACGCTGCATCACAAAATCTCAATGGATTTCATCGGGCACGGAGTTCACTGCCTGGTGGAGAAGCCCATCGCTTCTAACCTAGAAGAAGCCAGGGCGATAATACAGGCGGCGGAGGCGAAGGGTGTTAAATTGATGGTGGGGCACACCGAGCGCTTCAACCCTGCGGTACTCAGGCTGAAGCAGATTATAGACCAGGGAAGACTGGGGCAGCTGATGATAATAACAACCAGAAGGGTAGGCCCCTTAGCCTCCAGAATAAGGGACGTGGGCATAATAATTGACACTGCCACCCATGATATTGATGTCGCCCGATACCTCGTGGGCAAAGAACCAGCAAACACCTTTTCCCGCTCTGGCAGTTTCCAGCATGAGAAGGAAGACCATGCCGTGGTCGTCCTGGACTTCGGCCAGACCACCGCCTGCATTGAGGTAAACTGGTTCACACCTCACAAGGTAAGAACCCTGGTAGCCACCGGCAGCGAAGGCATTGCCTATCTTGATTACATCGAACAGGAACTGGTTGTTCACAACTCTCAGGGCATGGAGAGAATAACGGTGGACAGGGCGGAGCCGCTTAGGCTTGAGCTGGAGCACTTTTTGAGATGCGTCGCCAGCGATGAGAGACCTCTGGTAGATGGCTATGAAGGGCTAGAGGTGCTGCAGATAGCTCTGGCGGCAAGCAGTTCAGGAAATAAGTAATGTATCAGGGCAAAAGAATTGGCGTGGTGGTCCCGGCCTACAACGAAGAGGGGTTTATCGCCGCGGTCATCAACACCATACCCGATTTTGTTGACCGGATTTACGTCATAGACGACGCCAGCACCGACAAAACCCGCCAGATAGCATCTGAGACTGCCCGGCAGAACGGAAGAGCCACGGTTTTAAGCCATGGTAAGAACCGGGGTGTCGGTGCTGCCATCGTTACCGGATACAAGGAAGCCCTGGCGGACAATGTGGATATCGTTGCAGTCATGGCCGGAGATAACCAGATGGACCCGGCCAGGTTGTCCGGCCTTTTGTCACCACTAACAGAGGGCGGCACCGACTACGCCAAGGGTAACCGGATGAATGGACTAACGCATCTAAAGGGCATGACGTGTTGGAGACGCTCGGGCAACTGGCTGCTCAGGTGGCTTACCAGGATTGCCTCTGGAAACTATAGTTTGACAGACCCCCAGAATGGCTACACCGCCATAACCCGGAGGGCGCTGGAAGAGATTGACTTGGATAGAGTCTATTCCTGGTACGGATACTGCAATGATATGCTGGTCAAGCTGTCTGCTTGCGGTGCCCGAGTCCTGGAAGTGCCCATACCCGCCAGATACGGCGCAGAAAAGTCCAAGATAGTATACCGCAAGTATATACCCAGGGTGTCTCTGCTCCTGCTAAGAGGCTTTCTGTGGCGGCTCCGGGCAAAGTACCTTTATGGCCAAGGACTAAACCTTGACTTTACTCTGGGAAAGTACCGGCAACTGCTTGAAGCCATCTGCGGTTACAACTACACCACTTATACGGTTGCCGGATATCTTGATAGCAGTGACCCGGAGAAGGCCATTATCCTGCGCCATGATGTTGACCGGAAACCGGAGAAAGCGCTCAAAATGGCCAGGCTGGAGCAGAAGTTTGGCATCAGAGCGACCTACTACTTCAGATTTAATAGGGCAACGTTCCAGCCACATGTAATAAGGCAAATAGCCGGCATGGGGCACGAGGCAGGTTATCACTATGAGACCCTGGACAAGGCTAAGGGGGACTTCTCAAAAGCAATAAAGATATTTGGACATGAGCTGGCCGAGTTTAGAAAGATAACCGAGGTCAAGACCGTCTGCATGCACGGCAATCCGCTGACCGAATGGGACAACCGCCAGCTCTGGGAAAAATATGACCACAAAGACTTCGGTCTTACAGGGGAAGCTTACCTCTCTATGGGCAACATCGCCTATCTCTCAGACACCGGTAGAACCTGGGATGGCAAACACAAGGTCAAGGACCACCTTCCTGATGATAGGCAGAGTAACAAAATGTTAACAGCCGCCTCAACAAATGACATCATAGAACTGCTAAAGAAAGGGCAGCTTGACCGAGCCTGTCTCCTGGTGCACCCCGAAAGGTGGAGTGGCAACATATTTGACTGGACGGGGCAACTCTTGCTGGATACCGCAGTCAACCTGGCCAAGCGATTGCTGAGGCTGAGGAAGGCATAAACCAAGGATTTGACATCAACCGGCGGCCTTACTTACAATACCTAGGGAGTCTAGGTAATCAGGCGGGCTCAAAACGATGCCAGGTATCGCAGATTTACCGTGTGTAGCAGAACCCCTGAACCTGAGTGGCTGGTCACCGGTTACTTGTCGTCGTTGATGAAGGTTATCTGGTTTACTGACGGGATACAGAGCAATGGGACTTTCGATTGGAGTTGATATCGGCAGCCTGAACGCCAAGGCGGTGGTGCTGGATGAGACCGGAATCGTTGCCAGTGCGGTAGTCCGCTCCAGCGAGAAGGCGGAAAGCAGCGCCCGTGGCGCAATTGAGCAGGCGCTGGGGCAGGCCGGGTTGAGCCTTGACGGCAATGATGCCGTGGTAGCCACCGGACTGGACAGCAAATCGGTCTCCTTCGGCCGGCCGAAGTCCTTTACCAACTGTCTGGCCAGAGGCGTGAACTTTGTTTTCCCCCGGGCACAGATGGCGATTGATATGGGCGCCGAAAGCTCTACCGTAATCAAGCTCAACGAGCGCGGCCGTCTCACCGACTGGCTCGGCCAGGACAAGTGCGCCGCCGGCACGGGCATCTTCCTCCAGCAGATGGCCAAACTGATGGGAGTCACCATTTCGGAGATGGACGCGCTTTCGTTCCGGGCAAAATCACCGGCGGAAATCACTAACACCTGTGCCGTCTTTGCCGAGTCAGAGGTCATATCTCACGTCCACCGGGTACCGCCGACCTCCAGGGAAGACATCGCCGCCGGCATCTACTGCTCGGTGCTGGGGCGCATAATATCCCTGTGCAAGAGGATTGGCATCGCCAGAGAGGTGGTGGTCACCGGTGGCGTAGCCTTAAGCAAAGGTCTGGTCTCCATCCTGAGCCGGGAGTTGGGCTTTCCGGTGCTGACACCCGAGAACCCGCAGGTAATAGCGGCGCTGGGTGCCGCTGTCATCGCCCGAGAAGGGGCACCCACCGGAGCCAGGGTATGATTGTCGCCGGAATCGACATCGGCTCACGGGCGGCCAAAGCCGTTCTCCTGAAAGAGGGCCAGATAATATCCTCTGTCATCAGAGATACCGGCGCCGAGAGTATCAAGACAGCCTACCTCTCTATAGACGCCGTGCTGCGCGGCGCCGGACTTTCGCTTAATGACATCGATTACACCGTGGCCACCGGATACGGCCGGGTGCTGGTGCCTTTCGCCGACGAGAATATCTCCGAGATAAGCTGCCACGCCCGGGGCATAAGCTGGTACTTCCCCTCGGTAAGGACAATCCTGGATATGGGCGGGCAGGACTGCAAGGCAATCAACTGCGACGGCCAGGGAGTGGTGACCAACTTCATCATGAACGACAAGTGCGCCGGGGGCACCGGGCGTTTTCTGGAGATGATAGCCGAAGTGCTGGACACGCCGCTTGAGGACATCGGCGGACTGGCGCTGACGTCCGGCTCGGCTAGGCCGTTTAACACCGTCTGTGCCGTTTTCGCCAAGTCTGACGCCATCCACTGCCTGCGGCAGGGAGTCCCCAAAGCGGATATTCTGGCCGGACTCAATGAAGCCATAGCCACCCGCTGCCTGGGGCTTTTAAAGCGGATAACCATAGAAAGGGACTTTGCCATCACCGGCGGCATCGCCAAGAACAGGGGAATGGTTGCCCGACTGGCCGATAAATTGGGGCTGTCCCCTGTCCTCAGCCCCGACCCCCAGCTTATCGGCGCCATCGGCGCCGCCCTGTTTGCCCAGGCCCGATGCGAAGGCAATGTCAGCCTTGCGGCGCCGAAAATCAACTACGGCTATAGCGATGGCACCGGAAGCTACTACATCACCATTGACACCGGCCGTTGTGATGGCTGCGGGGCCTGCGCCGATGTCTGCCCTGCCGACCTGCTTTTCTTATCTTGTGAAAACGGCAGAACCGTCGCCACGGTAAAGGGAGAGGCGATAAAGCGAATCGCCCAGCTCTGCCCCGGAATTCAATTCTGCCGGAGCCGCCAGGAAAAGACCTGCCACGGTGTTTGTCAGGCCAACGCCATCAGCCATTCCTGGTAGATAACAAGGTACCGAAGCCCGTCTGAAGCTAATGACTGAACAGCCAGCTTCTCATAATCAGTGGAGGTATTATCGTCGTCAGCAGGCTCATCAATATCAGTGCCGAGTAAGCGCTCTGGTCAATCAGGTTTTGATTGAGTCCTATAAGTGCCACAATCATGGCCACTTCTCCGCGGGGTACCATCCCTATACCAACTATCAAAGAATCTCTGACGCTCATGCGCTGGATTATCGCCGGAATGCCGCAGCCGATAACCTTGGTGATTACGGCCACAACGGACAGGGCCAGCACGAACCACAGCAGATTCAGGGTGACATAGTGGAGGTCCATTATCACTCCCAGAGAAACAAAGAAGATAGAGGCGAATATTATCTGGAGGTGCTCTGCACCTTCTCTGAATACGTGGCCGCGTGTCAATTTGACTTCGGCAAAGGAAGCTCCGGCCAGAAACGAACCGACTATGGCCGACAGCCCGACCAATTCGGCGGCCATGGCGTAGAAAAAGGCAACCATAATGGCGAAGATAAAGATAGACTCCGGATATTTCTTGGCTATCCTTGTGCTGTCCAGCCCGGTTATAAGCCGGCCCAACAGTATTTTCCCGATAAGAATGCCGAGAGCGATGAATCCGGCGGCCTTGCCCAGGGTGGCCAGAAGTGATGTCAGTGATAACTCTCCGGAGACAATCCCTTCCGAGGCGGATAAAGCCAAAAGGGCCAGGACATCGTCTATGACGGCTGCGCCGATAATCGCCTTTGCCGGTTCGGTTTGCAGCTTGCCCATTTCCCTGAGCACGTTAGCAGTAATGGCGATACTGGTCGCCGTGAGGGCCGTGCCGATGAAGACCGATGCCTTGAAATCGAAGTCAAACAGACCGGCCAGAAAGAAACCGGCCACAGCCGGAACGATGATACCGACCAGGGCAATCAAGAAATAACGGATTCTGACTATGTCTTTGATGGTGAATTCAAGCCCGATGGTAAAGAGAAGAACTACGGCGCCAAGATGGGCCAGAGTTGACACAAAATCGGTGTAGGTAACCAGCCGCAGCAGGCTTGGACCGACAACAATACCGGCCAGAATTATACCGACGACCGCAGACTGGTTTATCCGGTATGCGAGCAGGTAGCCTGCCAGTGCCACGAACATCAGCAGGCTCATCTGAATTTCCGTGTTGGCTAGGATTGATTCCCCGGCCGGCAAAGTCGCCTCCTTAGCCCTTAGTTTGTAAGGTATCAGTATAACCGAAAATGATTTGAATTAACACTGTCAGAGATTGATTGGCCAGAAGAAAGGCCGGCAATTTCATGGGTGGCTTACCGCCGTACCGGAAAAAATTCAAGAGAGCTTAACCCCGAGAAGATAGGGGGCCTTTCCAGACTCATTAATACGGCAAGGGGACTTTAGTAGTCTTGATACCAGCCCTCAGGCAGAGGAGGAAACCTTCTCCCCTCTTCCATCTTGGCGTACCACGGCGTGGCATACCTATTGGCTATCCCGGCTATCTCCTTGACTCGGCTGACCGTGGTCTTTTTCAAGAACTGAACCATAGTCTCCGGAGGCTTGATGGAGCAGACCTCTTGCCACAGGGCACGTCCGGCCATGAAGCCTGAAGCCCCGTTCTGGCAGGCTATCTGGACCTCGTTGCGGAAGATGTCGTAGTCGGCGCCGGCACTGAGCAGCACCCAGGGCAGCCTTGAAGTCTGGCTCAGTTCCCGGCAGCTGGCTTTCAATCTGTCCTCATCCTTTTCATAGCTGATATCGGCCGGAAACTCAGACTTCAGAATGTCAATAGGCAGAGCGGTAAGCCTGCGGGCGGCTTCAATAACGAGCTCCGGCTTCTTCTCCGAATACTCCGCTGAGCCCCTGGTCTCACCCTCCAGCAGATAGCCCACCGATTCCACCAGCAGCGGTATATCCTGGGCGAGGCACTGCTCGGCCACCCGGCTCACCAGGTCAAGCTGTAGTTGCGCCTCTCTTTTGAGGTCATAGCGAAAATACACCAGAAGTTTAACCGCAGAAGCACCCATTCTTTTAATCTTGCTGACGCTCCAGTCAGGCACTAGCTCGGTAGTCCTTGCCGTGGAGCTGCCTTTGTAGCCGCTCCTCTCCAGGCTGACGAGAAGACCGGTATTCCCCGGCAGGACTCCGGCGGCGATAGCCTGGGCAGCCCCGTATTCCGGGTCAAGCAGCATGGCGCTGACAAAGGGCGACAGCTTCCGGCAAAGCTCAAGTTTGAAGTTGACCATCTGCTGATAGCTCACGGCGGCCGGATTCTCAGGATTGAGAGCCCGCCTGAGTGAGTCGCGGTGGTCAATGGCACAGACGGTCAGGATTCCTTTAGAGCCGCTTATCTGCTGTAGTCCCCTTAGTTTACCAGGCGTCAGCATCTTCACCGGACATTTTCCTTAGAATTTATTGGCAGAGCAGCGAGGTCAGCGCCTGGAGTTCGGGGTCAAGCTCTTTTTGCTTCTGGTAGGTATCTTGTAGCGGTGTGTGCGTTACGCGGTTATTAACTTCGCCGACCATATGTCCGCCTTTCCCATCAATAAGCGCCCGAACGGAGGCGTTCCCCAGCTTACCAGCCAGGACACGGTCACGCGCCGTGGGTGACCCACCTCTCTGGATGTGCCCCAGCACGCACACCCGTGAATCCATGTTAATCCTTTTCTTTACCACTTGGGCTATGTCAAAGCTGCGGCCGGGACTTTTGCCTTCGGCAACAATAACGATGGCGCTTCTCTTGCCGTACTCAAAGCTACTCTTCAGTTGCCGGCAGAGCCTGTCCAGACCCATCGGTTGTTCCGGAATCAGTATCTCTTCTGCACCACCGGCAATGCCGGCTTCAAGGGCTATAAAGCCGGTGTGGTGCCCCATGACCTCAATAAAGAAAAGACGCTCCAGAGAGTTTGCTGTATCGCGGATGCGGTCAATCGCCTGAAGCGCGCAGTTTACCGCGGTGTCAAAGCCGATGCTATAATCCGTCCCATAAACATCGTTGTCTATCGTGGCCGGTACACCGACAATGCCGACCTCGCATTCCTGAGCCAGGAGGTTACCACCGCGAAAGGTGCCGTCTCCGCCGAGGAGAATGAGACCCTCAACGCCAGATTCTTTCAGGACTCTTATGGCCGCGGCTCTGCCTTCTTTTGTCTCGAACTCGGGAGAGCGGCTGGTCTCAAGTATAGTCCCTCCCCGGTGAACTATGTTGGCAATCTGCTGCCTGTCCAGAGGGGCCAGATTTCCGTGAATCAGGCCGGCAAAACCCTGGCGGACTCCCAGAATCTCAATGTGGCTGGCCAGGGCGGTACGCACCGCTGCCCGGATGCAGGCATTCATACCCGGGGCATCCCCGCCGCTGGTCAGTATCCCGATTCTTTTCATAATAACCCCCTGCTCCATCACAGTCTATCATCACCGGGCCGCGTTAGCCAGTCCGGTCGGCCTGCCCACTATTGGCGTTCAACAATCAACAAGAAGTAGCCGGTCGACCTCAATGGTGGCGGCGCAGACCACCGAATCACCGCCCCCGTAATAGATAAAGACCTGGTTGCCCAGCAGGACACAGCCGCAGGGGAAGACCACGTTTGGGGTAAGCCCGTTCTTCTCATAGTCGGCCTCGGGCTCAAAAATCGGGTCCAGGCTTCGCCCGATGATGTGTGTCGGGTCTTTCGGGTCTAAAAGCACCGCGCCCACCCGATAGACCCTGTCTTCGGCGACTCCGTGGTAAAAGAGCGTCCAGCCTTTGTCTATCTTGATGGGAGGTGCCACCACCCCCACCTTCAGGCTGTCCCAGTAACCCCGGCGCGGCTGCAGCCACCGCCACTCTTCCAGCCAGCGTGAGCCGGTGAAGTCCAGGCTGGGGACCAGGTCCAGGTCAATGTCATTACCGATGCGGTGGAAAATCATGTACTTGCCCCCCACCTTCTCCGGAAAAATGCAGGCATCCTTATCGTCAATCCCGGGCGGTGAGATGAGCACCGGGGTCGCCCAGTGCCATTCTTTTTTCAGAAAGGCATCAGCTGGCAGCGAGGTCAGCGCCACCCGGGGATTGCTCCTGCCGTCAAAGGCGGTGTAGCACATGTAGATGGTGTCGCCGATGCGAGTAAGCCGGGGGTCTTCGCAGCCCGAGTTCCCGGAGGCCACCTGTTTTTTCTCAAAGGGTTCCCTGGGCACATAAACGGGCTCGGGTTCACGGCTATCAATGTGGAAACCGTCCCGGCTTGAGGCGTAGCCCAGGACGGAGGTGTTGTCCTGAGACATTGCCCGGTAGATGAGGTGAACCCTGCCTGCCTCGTATATGGCGGCCGGGTTAAAGGTCGCCTCTGCCTCCCAGGGGTGCCGGGCATCGGGCGTGATAATGGGATTGTTGGCAGCACGCATAAAGAATGTGCTTCGCTCTCTGGGGCTGACCATCTGGTCTATCAGGTCTTTTAGGCTGGTCATGGCCATACAGCAGGTGGTGTCGGCGGCGCCGTAATAGATACGCAGTTCGTCCCCCTTAAGGAGCGCTCCCGAGGGGAAGACGACATCCGGCACCAGGCCCAGGGTCTCGTAGCGCTCCTCGGCCGTCATGAGGGGCATATCGGTGCGGGCCACGATTTTAGAAGGGTCGCCGAGCTTTAGTAAGACGGCCTCAATACCGAAGAGGCGCCGGGGGGACTGGTAGTCCTGGATGTGACTGTAGAGCAACAGCCAGCCGTACCTTGTTTTCAGGGGAGGGGCGCCGACTTCAATATGGTCTTCGGGGTTTCTCTGGAGGTCTATGCGGTGAGATTCAAGGTCGGTGTGCCACTTCTCCCAGTAGTCCTGAGACCATATCTGCTGGGGCGATTCAAAGTCCGCCAGGGCGATTTGCGCCGGCAGTATGTCGGTGTTGGCGGTCAGAACGGCATATATGCGGCCGTTAATCTTCTGCGGAAAGAGGGTCATGGCTTTGGCATTAAACGGAGTGACCGGGTGTTTCTCCTCAATCTGGTTCAAGTCTCGGCTCAGGGCGACACCAACCCTGATGCCATCGGCGGTAAACGGGTAGCGTGACAGCGCCGTGTAGAAAATGTAATACACTCCGTCAAGACGGGTGACCCGCGGGTCCTCACAGCCGAACTGCTCCCAGGGTTCCTCGGGTAAAATCAGGCGCCGGCGGTCGTGGAAGTGGACGCCGTCACCGCTCGTCGCCTGTCCTATCTCCGATAGGTGCATCCAGGCCTGGATGCCGGAGTGATAGTGCAGGGTTGAAACGGCACGGTACAGGAGGTGGATTCCGTCTTCATTTTTTATGGGGCACCCGTTGAACACCGCCCAGGCCTCCCAGGAGTGCGACAGGTCGGGCTCCAGAACAGGGTTTTCGTGGTGACGATTGATTTCAAGCATACACTACCTCACATATTTTGACTGTAAAATCAGGCCGGCTCTTTCAGCAGTGCCGCCAGAAGCCTGTCGGTCTCGGTCATAGCGGCACAGACGACACTGTCTGCTCCACCATAATAAACAAAAAGCCTCCCGTCCAGCATGGCGGCCCCGCAGGGATAAGCCACCCCTGCCTTGTGACCATTATTCTCGTAGTGTGCCACCGGCTCCAGGATGGGCCGGCGAGAACGGTACAGTACCTGCGTCGGGTTCTTGAGGTCAAGGAGCATAGCCCCCATCTTATAGCGGTTGGCGTCTAGGTCGTCAACTCCGTAGTAGATAACCAGCCAGCCGTGTTTTGTTTTTATCGGCGGGGCACCAATCCCTATCTTGCGGCTGTCCCAGCAACCCCTCCTGACATTGATAGAATAGCGCCCCTCCAGATACTGGCTATCTTGGAAGTCAAGACTGTCCAGGAAATCGATGAGTATGTTGGGGAATACGCGATGGAAGACGACATACTGACCCCTGACCTTTTCCGGGAGAACACACCCGCTCTTGTCAATGACACCTGGCTTTGAGATGATTCTGGCCGGTCTCCAGCCCCAGCGCTTCCTGGCGAAGTCCTCATAGTCGATGGAGGTCGTGGCCAGCCGGGGGATATTGTAGCCGTCAAAGGCGACAAAGAACATATGGACCGTGTCGCCCACCCGGGTCAAACGAGGGTCCTCACAGCCGGCCCAGCTACCCCCCGAGCTGTAGCTAAAGCCGCCATAGGGCAGGCTCTCAACCCGCTCGGCTTTGACCTGAAGACAGGTGTACACCGGACGAGAAAGCCTCTCTTCTATGGTGGTACCATTGATGGTGCAGGCATACCCCAGCCTTGAGACACCGTCTTCACCAATGGCCCGATACAACAGGTGCACTCTCTCCTCGGCCAGCAGAGCCGCCGGATTGAAAGTCTGGCGTGACTCCCAGTTGTGTTCTGGAATCGGCGTCAGGATGGGGTTGCAGGCAGGTCTGGTAAGGCCAAGAGGTTGGCCGACATGCTCTGGCTCGCTTACTAGCTGCGGTCTCCGTCGGTTCAAACCGAGGAGTCTGGAGCGTAGCCAGTCTATCGGCGAGCGCTTCCAGCGTAGCCAGTACGGTGCCGGTCGGTACACGGAGGGATTGACGAACCCAAGCAAGTGCTTCTTTGCCGGGCTTCCTTTAACCCGGGAGTGCCCTGGTTTGTCTTTAGGTGCCTCCAGTATTAGCCTTACTGCCTGTTGCGACATCCTGTCTCCATCGCTAAGCCAGAACTGATACGCCATTCTTTTCAGGCACAGCAGGGCTGGCTTTGGGCAACTGCTTCTCGCTGCGCGGGCAGGGCCAGTCCAGATTTATGTTGAAATCCAGATAGCCGCACTGCAGGCAGTGGTCAATCGGCTGGCTTTCATCGAAGTCCATGTACAGGTCTCCTCCACAGCGGGGGCAACCTTTAAATTTCCACCGGGTCATTTTCCTTCTACCTCGCAGCCAGGAGGGACGGGATATTCCCTGAGTCCCAGAGTGGGTTAGTTTCCTCCCTATCCCATCCCTATGTGATAGTTAAGTAAGGGAAGTGTAATTTACGGGATATTAAAAAATCATAAAATTAGCGGCCGATTTGTTAAAAATAAATAACATTGTCGCAATCCGGCCTGTTAAAAGACTAAAGAAAAAAGACTAATGTAATTTGAGGAGTTATTTTGAACGGCTGGCTTCTGTGGCTTTAGCTTGAAAGATTATCCAGGTCCAGCTCCATGCCATCATAGCCAACGTGTATGGTCACGCCGCTGTCTTTGCCCAGCTGTACCAGCTCGGTGCCGGCCTCTTTGACACCTTTGTAGAACCAGCTGCCAAAATGAACCAGCACAATGTGCCTGGTAAACTGGCTGAACAGGGCTATCAGGTTGGGGATGCCGGCATGGCCGTAGAGCTGGCCGGTCTCCTTGTCTTTTCTTATCATGCCGCCCTTCCTGATGTAGCTAGCCTCGGTGATAACCAGCTTCAAATCGTAGAACAGGTGGTGGTACTGCTTATCAATCCAGATAACATCCCCGGTGTAGAGGAGCCTTTGCTTTCCATTATCTATGATATAGGCGCTGGACTTGACCTTCTTGCTGTGGTGGGTGGGCACAGGCGTTACCTCGTATGAGTCTACCTTGGCAGCATCTGTTATCGAGATAATATTGGCGTTCCGGGTCGTTTCTGGAGCATAGATAGGGATATTGTTACTGATAGGCTCAAGGACAAAGAAGGCGTGGTCGGGATGAAGATGGGTGATGAACACGTACCTGGGCTTATAACCGAGGAACTCTCTTTCTCCGAGGTCAAGAAGAACCACGTCATCAACCAGTAACCCAGAATGCTTGGAGTGACGGGGGGCCCGGGGCTCAACCTCCCCCCGCGTCCCCAGGACTTTTATCTTCATTAGCTCAATCCTTGTCTTTCTTCAGGGATGCCTGATGCTGTTGAGCCTCTGCTGCGCCCGTTCCAGGGAAAAGGACTTTTGCCACAACCCCTGCCACGGGTTTCCCTTCCGGGAGAGCCGATGAAAGACATTCTTGATGTTGTAGCTCTGGGAGTCTGTATCCGGGTCGGCCACTTCGTCCCAGCCGATGGGCGCCGCCACCGGGGCTCCGGCCCTGGCTCTCACCGCATAGGGGGCTACCGCCGTTTGGGCGTAGCTGTTCCTGAAATAATCCACAAAAACACGCCCCCCTCTCTTTTCCTTGCGCGTCTCGCTGGTCAGCTTATCGGGTTGGTACCGGGATAATACCTCGGCCACATCCCGGGCGAAAGCCCGCACCTGGTCAAAATGGGTGCTCCTGTCCAGGGGGACCACCAGGTGAAGACCCCTTGAGCCGGTGGTTTTTACAAACGGCACCAGCCCGAGTTCCACCAGGACTTCCCTCAGCAACTGTGCCGCCTGGCGCACCGGAGTGAAGTCCTTCCCCGGCGGGTCCAGGTCAAAAATCAAAAGGTCGGGGTAGTATAGCCTGTCCTTGCGACTCAGCCACACATGGGGTGTGATGCACGCCTGGTTGGCCAGGTAGACAAGGGTGGCCACGTTCTGGCAGATGACGTGAGTGGTGGTGCCGCCCTCCCTTTTTACCGGTAGACGCTCAATCCAGTCAGGAAAATAGTCAGATGCTTCCTGCTGGTAGAATCCCTCCCCCTCTATACCATCGGGGAAACGGTGCATGGTCATCGGCCTGCCCGCCACATAGGGCAGCATGACCTCGGCTATCCTGTGGTAATAGGCTATCAAATCCCCCTTGGTGATGCCGTCTTCAGGGAAAAAGAGCTTACCCGTGTTGGACAGTGCTATGGTGTGGCCTCCCACCCTGACCTCTGGCTCCATATTAAGCCTCTTCTCTGACCACTTCTCTCGGGTTCTTATCCTGGCGCAGCCCGAGGAACCGGGGATGGCGCAGCTTGCCATACTGTGTCCATTGGCTGAAGCCAACCTGGGCAACCAGCTCCGGTTTTACCCAGTGTGAGCCTTTTTCTCTTACCTCTCCGGCGAATGGTGCCCGGTTTTGTTCCAAACCGGCCAGCTTTTGCCCCAGACGATGCAGGGTCTCATCATTAAAGCCGGTGCCCACTTTCCCGGCATAGATTAGCTTTCCGGCTTTGTAGTAACCCAGGAGCAGGGCGCCAAAGCCGATACGCTCGCCCTCAGGGTCGGTGTAGCCGCCAATGACCATCTCCTGTTCGCTGATACACTTGAACTTGAGCCAGTCCCGTGACCTCTTATGGACATAGGGGCTGCCTGCCCACTTGGCGATGACACCCTCCCAGCCCTTGTGGCAGGCTTCCCGATAGTAGGCTTCACCCTGGGTGTCTATGTGCGTAGTAAAGCGAATCGGGTCTTTGAATTCTATGGCCTGACGCAGCAGCTCTTTTCGTTGAACGAGCTCCAGGTCGCTGATGTCGTAGCCGTCAAGGTATATCAGGTCAAAGAGGTAATAGTAGACCTCTACGGCGTTGCGGCGTGTCTCCTGGGGATGGCGCTCCTGCATTCTGCCCTGCAGCCTGGCAAAGCTGGTGACGTCTCCCTCAAAAGCAACGACCTCGCCATCGGCTACCAGGTCGTGCTGGGATTGTCGTTTGAGGGCATCGGCCAGCTCCGGGTAGTTGCCATTTAGTCCCTTGTTGTTGCGGGAGAGCAGCCGCACCGTGCCGCCCTGCTTGAAAGTAAGGCATCTCTCGCCATCAAACTTGCACTCAAAAATCCAGCCGGAACGGGAGAAGCGTTCGCTGGTTAGCGTTGCCAGCATGGGGCTTAGACAGGAGGGCGGCTTTCCCTTCTTGAGCTTTTTTCTGTCTTCCCGTGGCAGGTCCGCTATCAGCTCTTTCATTTATCTTGCCTCCATTATACTAGCTTTTATCCGGCATCTCTAATCCAGACTTATTTACCTATCTTTATTTGTACAAACAAAAAGCCGACCTGTTAAGGTCGGCTTTGGTCGATACGATTGCCTGGGCTAATATCTCTGCCGTCTGCCTCTGCGGGAGCCACCACCTCCACCTTTTCTACCGCCATATGACCTGCCGCCCCTGTTATCAGGGCGAGGGCGAGCGGCATTTACCGTGAGTGTCCGTTCTTTGAGCACCTTCCCGTTAAGGCCGGCGATGGCGGCTTGGCCCTCAGACACCAGAGGCATCTCAACAAAGGCAAATCCTCGGGGGCGGCCACTATACCTGTCAGTCGGAATGCTCACTGATTCCACCTTGCCAAATGAAGTGAATTCCTGACGCAGTTCCTCTTCGGTGACATCAAATGATAAATTACCCACGTATATTTTCACAATTCCCCCCTTCAATGCTGATTCTCACCTGAGAATAAACGATGGTGAGACTTCCTTTATCTTGCCGGATGTCACGAGTCCTCACGGCGTCGGTAAAAACAGGTGATTCCTGTAGTTCACCAGGATACTTCTGGCTAGGTCGCATCCGGCCGGTTGCCCAACACGGATGCGACCTGGGGTTAGGCCTTATTTATTTGATCTGATCTTGCGGTAGCAATCGCTGCAATAGACCGGCTTGTCACCACGAGGTTCAAAGGGAACCTCAGTGTCCTTGCCACAGTCGGCACAGGTTGCTGGGAACATCTGGCGTCTGGCGCCGTAGCCGCCTCCATAGCGTTCCGCCTTCCTGGCCTGTCGGCACGAAGGACAGCGCTTGGGCTCGTTAACATAGCCCCGGGACTTGAAAAACTCTTGTTCCTCAGCGCTGAAAGTGAAGGTAGTCCCACAATCGGAACACTGGAGAGACTTGTCCTGCAAAGCCATCGGATGGCCTCCTCTCTTCTAGATTAGTTAGAGTTCGGTCATCCAATGCTGGTGTAGTACGGGAGTGATTGAAAGATTTGAACACGCTTGTAATAACCTAAACCGTAACCAGACGTATTATACAATAGAGGGAATACTTTTGCAAGCAACCCGGGGACTGAAGGGCAGTCGGCCAGGCTCCAAGGGTGAGGTGTCTCTGTCAAAACCGTAGTATAATACGTTTTGGTAGAAAATCGGAGGGTGTGTATTGGTCTGGGCTTTATTCAGCCTTATAGGTATCGGCGTGGGTGTCTTTGGCACCCTCATCGGAGCCGCCGGTGGCTTCATACTGATCCCCATTCTGTTTGTCCTCTTGCCCCAGGAGTCTCCGGAGGTCATTACCAGCATCAGTCTGACGGTGGCTTTTTTTAATGCCCTCTCTGGTTCTTTAGCCTATGGCCGCCTCAGGCGCATTGACTACCGCTCCGGAATACTTTTCTCCCTGGCCAGTGTGCCCGGGGCTGTTATCGGGGCCAGCATAACGCCATTCCTCAGCCGCGGCATATTTCAGATCATTTTTGGGGTGCTCCTGCTCATCATTTCTGGTTATCTGATAGTCAGACCAGTAGTCAGTAACCCGAGCACCTGTGCTCCAGGGCATACCGTCAGGCAAATAACCGACAGTCGGAATAACATATTTACCTACTCCTACAGCCGACCTAAGGGGCTGGCCATCGCTTTTGGCGTCGGACTGGTCGGAGGTATGTTCGGCATCGGCGGTGGTATTATACACGTTCCGGCGCTCAGCCAGCTGCTGTGCTTCCCGGTTCATATCGCCACCGCCACCTCTCACTTTATGGTGGCCATAACCACCTTTGCCGCCATCATGGTACACATGGTCTCGGGAACATTCACCGAAGGTGTTCTTAAAGCCCTGGTACTATCTGCCGGCGCGGTGGTTGGAGCACAAATCGGGGCCCGATTATCTCAGAAGGTTCCCGGGACCTTGATTATCAGACTGCTGGCCGGGGGGCTGGTGCTCGTCGCCCTGCGTTTGCTGATTGCCCCGTTTTGACAGGCTCGGGTATCAAAGATTCAATTCCGACATCAATCCACTTTTGATTTGCGCTCAATATTTTATGAATATGTAACATTTTCAGGCAAATTGTTATGACTATTTTATTAGAAAAACAGTAGTATCTGGCATAGGAGACCATCTATGGATGTTGAATTGTTTCGTGACCTGATAATCATTATCTCGGGCATCTTGGTTATCCTGACAGCCATTTTCGTCATTCTGGTCTCATATCTGATGTACCGCCGGATGAACAGCATCCTGAAATCTGTGAAAACCACAGCGGCGAGGATTGAGGCGTTGACCGTCATTACCAGTGATGAAATAAGCAGACCGCTGGTTCAGGCCGCTGGTCTGATTCAGGGCCTAGCGTGCGGAATCCGTACCATAAGCAGAATCTTTAAAAAAGGAGGATAAAAATGCTAGACGGAGGAAAAACCGCTGGTTTGAGTATAGGGCTGCTGATAGGAACCGCTCTGGGTTTGTCTCTTGGTGTCCTATACGCCCCTCGGTCGGGAAAAGAAACGAGGGCCATGCTGAGAGAGAAGGCGGAAGACGCCAGACAGAAAGCGGGGGAAATCGTGGATGAGGCCAAGGAAAGAGCCAAGAAGATTATTGAAGATGCCAAGGGGGAAGCCGCTGAAATAGAAAAGACCTAGTAACGAGCCATAAGTTAGCCACGGCGACCGGATGTACCGAATGATTGATGGGACGATGGCTGAAATAGGTTATTTCTTAGTTAACGAATAAGGGAAGACGCACACAGGAATGATATGCAGTACGCTCCGGTTGTGCAAAAGGTTAAAGGATTAACAGGGAGTGTCATCCGTTTTTTCTGCATTTCACCACGCTGTCTTGCCACTTATCTTGTCCATGGCATCATTATTATCGTTCCCCTAGCGGTGACTATCTGGGTCATCGTCTGGGTTTTTAAACTGGTGGATGGGATGCTGGCACCCGTCATTGTATGGGGCTTCGGTCGTCCGATACCCGGGCTTGGCGCCGCCATCATTGTCACCGCTGTCGTGTTGGTCGGCTATTTTGGCCTGAAGTTCGGGCATCGGACGGTCTTCGATTTCTTTGAAACGCAGTTTATCAAGATACCAGTTTTGGGAGCTATATACGGGGGCACCAGACAGATAATACAGAGCTTTACGGCTAATTCTGATGCCAGCTACAAGTTCCTGGAAGTGGTCTTCATTGAGTATCCGCGTAAAGGCATCTACACCGTGGGTTTTGTTACCAGCGAGGCCAAAAGCAAGGACGGGAAGAAGATTCTGAACGTATTCATCCCTACCGCGCCCACCCCCGCCGGCGGGTTCCTGCAGATGGTGCCAGAATCAGACGTAATCAGGACAACAATGTCCATAAACGATGCCATGAAGCTGGTAATCTCCATCGGCAAAGTATCCCACAAGGATATCGCCGACATGCTGGTTCAGGTCCCCGAGCCGCAAAATCAAGACAAAGTTCTCAAGCCCTGATTTTGGCCTCACACCCTGCCTCTTGGCAGTTGTATGGGCTTCGAGGGAGAACAGACCAGCACCTGCCCTGGAAGTTGATAGCAGACCCCGGATGCCTATTCACAGACCATCGTTGATGTCGTCAAAGAGGTCGGCCCTTCAGTGGTTCACGTGCGTGTCCGTCGCGGTGCCGAAAGCTCGGGTCGGTCCCGGCAGAGGGCAGATTAACATTTCCTCAATATGTCAATACAAATTGACAATGCGAGGCTACTCACCTATACTATTATTAGTAAGGTTATATGTAAAAGTATATAACAAACCATAGTGAGGTGGGGAAATGAAAGCCAGAGTGTTCAGTGGCTTGAAAACCAGAGTGTTTAACGGCTACACATATTTTGTACTCGGAGTCTTGCTGTTCACCGGCCTGACCTTCCTCCAGCTTCCCTGCCCGGCCTGTGGAGGCACCGGCATCATAAAAGGTGCCAAGGGCCTGGAGGTTTCCGGAGTTGAAGCCGAGCTCACCGACCATATTGCTCTGGGTATTGAGTGCGGCTGGGATTACGAGAGATACACCTACAACGTCAATTTAATGGTGGCAAACCCCACGTCAGAGGATGGCTTTGGGGTCATTCTGGTCACCTTTCATGACCCGACGGAAACCTTTTCTCTAACTCAGGAAGAGGACGATGAGGAAGTAGTGAAAGAGTATTCCGGGGAGACGCTACAGGCGTTCCCCGTGTTTGTTGAAGTACCGGCCAAAACTACCAGGACCATTGAAAAAACTCTACAGTTTGAGGGGATTACGCTTGAATTGTTTGGCGCCAATAGCCACCTTGTTGAAGCGCACATCGCCGATGAATATGCCTGCCCCTTCCACGGCGCGACAGCCAAGGTACCCTTTACCGAATGGCTCAGATTAAGGTAAGTCTTGATGAAGTTAAAGCTTGGCTCCTATCGGGTATTCGTAATCGGCATCATAATGGGACTCTCGGCGGCGGCGCTACAGGCGTTTTTCCTGGATAAGCCGGCTGATGGAATAAGCTTCATTGGTCATCCCGCTGACCTGCTCAACTGGATAGCAAACCATCTTTTCGGGACATCCTGGCCGGTACAGGAAGATTTTGCGGTAACAGCATCCGTGGCGATTCCCATTCTAACGGTTGTCGGGGTCTTCATCGGTTCTTACATAGCTGCCAGGAGAAGCAAGGAGCTGAGGCTGCGGCCAGGCCCGGTGGGCAGAAGATTTTCGGCAGTCATATTCGGATTTCTGGTGATAAACTTCGGCATGCTCCTGGGTTCCTGTCCTATCAGGGTCGGCCTGATGGTTGGTGACGGGGGTGTTCTGGCGGTAATAGCCCTGACTTCTATCGTTGCCGGGGTAATACTGGCTACGGTGTACATACGGTCAAGGGCCGGCAGGGGCATCAGACAATGATAGCTGCTCTAGCGACACTGGCGGTGGGCGTCTTGATAGGCTACATGGGGCAGCGGTCAAGGTTCTGCACCATCAGCGGAATAAGGGACTTCTTTGTGACCAAGGACTCTTTCCGGCTCAAAGGGCTGATCGGACTCATCGTCGGTGGTGCCATCGGGTATACCGCATTCCACTTTCTAGGAGGAAAGATACCCGATTTCCCATTGGGGATGACCGGCATGCAATCGTCAGGGATACTGATTGCCACTGTAATCGGTGGCATAGGTCTGGGCTTCTTCTCCGTTTTCTCCGAGGGTTGCCCTTTCCGACAACACGTGATGGCCGCCGAGGGCAGGGAGTCAGCCATGTTCTACCTTATCGGCTTCTACATCGGCATAGTCTTCTTTAATGTGGTGACTATCCAGTGGCTGGACCTGTTGCTCAGGGCCACTGGCTAGCCCATAAGACAAGAAGGAATTGAAGACAAAAATAGCGGTTCCGCCTGACGCAACCCCGATTCGTTGCCCCTTGGCCAACACCGATAGCTCAGAATTTGCAGCCGGCCGGAGGCTGATTCCACATTGAAACTATGAGTAAGAATCACAACGATGGACTGCTGAGCTCCCTAAGAAAGAGGCTGGAAGAAGAGCCCCAGAGGATAGCCGAAGCCAGAAAAGGGGGCAAGAAGGTCGTGGGCTATTTCTGCCCCTATGGCATAGAGGAGCTGGTTCTTGCCGCCGATATGCTCCCGGTCCGCCTGGCATTTGGCGGCGAACCCGAACCGGCATCGGCCGGAGAAGCTTTTCTCAAGACTCACAGCAGCTCCTACGCCCGCTCCTGCCTGGGATACAGACAGCTTTCGGCCAACTTCTACTATAGCGCTGTGGACGCCGTCTGCGTCGCCTACACCTTTGATAGCATGAGAAGAGTTCAGGAATACTGGGAGAAGTACTTCCGGATACCGGCCTTTCCTCTGGGCCTGCCGCAAACACAAGACCGTTTCCGCACCAAGCCACAGGCTGACGAATATTACCGGAATGAATTAGAATTGTTGCGAAGAAGGCTGGGAGAATTCGGCGGCAAAGAGACCGGGGACAAGGCTATCCGCCAGGCAATAGCCCTGTGCCGTCAAATTAGAGAAAAACTGCGGGCCCTTTACGAATATCCCCAGGATGAAGGCTCGCCCATAGAATGGCGCCAGGTTTTCCAGATTTCTCAGGCCGGCCTTCTGATGGACAGGGGCGACTTTCTGAAGGAACTGGAGAAGATAGATGACGAATTAAGGCGAAGGGCCTCAGAGGATATACCTCCCGACACCAGGCCCCGGTTGATGATTGCCGGCGATATAATAGGGATTGGAGATGATAAAGCCCCGGATATTATAAGCCAGGCGGGTGGCAATATCGTAGCCGACTGTCTTTGCACCGGTTCCATGTTCCTCCGGAAAAGAGTGCCCGTCTTTGGCTTTGCCGGAAACCCGATTGATACCCTGGTCGAGCAACACCTGTATAACGTTCCCTGCTCTTTCATGACCGACCTGCCCAGAAGGCTTAACCGTATAGTCAAAATGGCCAGGGATTACAGAGTTCACGGGCTAATCTATTACAGCCTTAAATACTGTGACACATGGAGAGCCGAGCTTAAAGCCATTAAGAATACCCTCTACCGGGAGCTATCGGTGCCGACACTTCTTATTGAAACGGACTATTCTCCGTCCGATGCCGACACCATAAGGAACAGGGTTGAGGCATTTCTCAAGATGATGGGAGGGCAGAGGTGAAGCTTTCGGACTGGCCAGGGTTTCGCCGATTACGCTTTGATGCCGGGCTGAAGTCCTTTGAAGGACTCATGTCTTTGTTCCTGAGTTCGGCCGAGAGGGCTAAGGCATCGGGGAAAAAGGTGGTGGCCAAGGGTCCCCTCTCCCCGGCCGAGCCTATTTACGCCGCCGGTGCCCTGGCTTATGACGCCTGCACTCACCAGGGAGTGGTGCAGGCGGTGATGAAAGAAGACCTTAGCCTGACCGGCGAAGCGATTGATGCCGGGCTGGGCGCTGATTCCAACCCCTGGATTCTGACGATGCTGGGAGCCATTGTCTCGGGAAAGAACGATGTGGCCATAGATGCCTATTCAACCGACTGCGGAGGCTGGGATGACCAGTTGAAGACGAGCTGGCAGCTCATGGCCGAAGCGACCAAGGCACCTCTGTATTTCTGGGAAGTCCCCAGGTTTGACGCCGAGTCCACAGGATGGGCAACAAAGTATCTGGTCAGGGAACTAGAGCAGTGGTTTGACTGGTTAGCCGCCCAGACCGGCCACGAAATCACAGACCACAGCCTTGCACAGTCGATAAGAATCGGTAACCTGCTGAGGCAAGACTTAACACAGATAACGCAGATGCTTCGGCTGCCCAAAGTCCCGATACCGGCTCTGGAGTATTACTTTGTCCAGGCCACGGTTGGTGACTGTGCACAGGACCCGGAGATGCTTCACGGCAGATATACGGCTTTGATTCAGGAACTAAAAGAGCGGGTGTCAAAGTCAGTGGCCGCTCCCGGTCTTTTTGAGAGACCGCTCAGAATCTACTTCATGGGAGAAGAGACACAGCAGTTCAGGGTCTGGAATGCCATCGAGGAATACGGAGGAGTCCTGGTCGGCTGTGATACCCGCCTTCCTCTCTACTATGAGCCGATTAAAGAAGACGGCCGGGCGATAGAAGAACTGGCCGGGTGGGTCTGGAGGATGTTCCACAACCTGCCGGCAGTGCCAAGGCTCAAAGCCACAATCCCGTATATCAAACAGCAAAAACCGGATGCCATCATCATCAGTAGTGTGGTTGGGTCAAGGAACACTTCCGAGGCCGAAAGACTTACCCGGGACATAATCAGGGATGAGCTGGGGCTCCCGGTGCTTTCTCTGGAGACGGCGCTACCAGCTAGAAACACCGAGCCGGTTGACAACCAGATAAAGGCTTTCATTGAAGCCACAGCGGCTAACTATTATCGGAGATTGGAACAACGGTGATGGGTTCAAGGAAAAAAGCGATAGTCCCGGGACTCCTGGTAGCTGGCTTTGTCTTCTGGTGGTATTTTGAGCCCCTCCCCTGGCTGGGTGCAGTTATGGCGTTGCTTGCCGGATTTCTAACCTTCTACATCCTCAGCACCGGAAGAATGGAGCGGACGCGGACACCTTTCTTTATCGCCCTGTTTGTTTTCATATTTGGGACACTGATTGTTGATATCTTGTATCTCGGGCTCAGCTCGTTTGCGCATCAGGTGGCAGTGTGGAGCCCGGGCTACTATTTTCCCGAGTCCATCGGGAAGGGTATAGTAGCCTTCCCCTCTCCACTGATGCTACCGACGATATTCTGGGGGGGAGCTGAGTTTCTCTCCGGGCTGGGTGCCTGGCAGACCAGTCTCCCCACCTCCCTCGGCGCCTTCTTCGTCTTTATGATACCATACGCTGTAATATTCCTGGTGTTTGGCCGGGCTTTTTGTGGCTGGATCTGCCCCCTCGGCGGCCTTACCGAGGCCATGGCCACGGGCAAGAAAGAAAGGTGGCAACTCAACTCTGTCAGGAAAAAGATGGTTACCACCAGTGGCTTCGGTTATCCCAGCCTCAAGGGGTGGGTCAATGCCTTCAGGTATGTGTTCCTGTCGGCCATGATTCTGTTATCTATCTTGCTGGGATTCGCTATCGTCAATATATTCTACCCGGTGCTCTGGCTCAAATCTATGCCTGTTTTCTGGTCGGTGGTGGGTGTTCTGGTAGTTTTTGCTATCGCCCTGCCGTTCATGACCAAACGGAGGTGGTGGTGTTACATCTGCCCCGTCGGCGCCATTATGTCGCCCCTGGACAAAATCAGTCCCTTCCGAATAAAGATAGACCAGGAGAAGTGTGTTAAGTGTATGGACTGTGTCCATGCCTGCCGGATGTATGCCCTGACGCCGCAGGGTGTGGAGAAGGGAGAGTGGGAGAGCGGGTACTGTATAAGATGCGGGCGATGTATTGAGGCGTGCTCTGAGGAAGCCATAGACATATCCTGGATGGGGGGGCAGAACAAGGCAAGAGCTCCGTTCGTTGCCCTGGTGACATCCACGGCCCTTGCCTTGTATGTCTGGTACATAGTCCTTCTGGTTTCCCTAATCTCCAGGATTGTGGCTTAGTTAGTTGATTCAATCTGTATGGTCAACTAACCTGAGAAAAAGATGGTAAATTAGAAAAAGAAACGATGGTTAGTCTAACATTTATTAACGATGTCAGAAATTGAGGAGGAGACCGTGTCCGATAACTGGTTAAAAGCGTATTCCGAACTTAAAGAGTTCGTTGCCAGCAATCCCCGGATTGAGATTGGCGGGAATGTCATCGCCATACCGGCAGATGTCCGCCCCGAGTTCTACCGGCTATTTGATAAGACCAGGGTAGCCTTTCTAAAAGAGAAGTGCCAGACCCTGCTTGATGAAGCCGCCATGCTGAGCAGCGATTATGTTCCGGCGGCACAGGAGGTAAAAAGGTCTCTCGGGCTATCAGAGATTGAGCTACCGGATAGACTTGACTGGTTCCTGAATAACCCGACGAATGGCTTGATAAGGTCATTGTTTGACCTGTTATTTGACCTGCTCAAAGGAAAGATAGAAATTAACAGCTTTGAGCACCGGGGCACATCAGCCATCGTGAGTTCCTTCGGACAGCTGTTCCGGGCAGGATACGAGAAGTGGGTCATTCTCTCTCTGGTAAATCTTTTAGCCCCTGACCGGGCACTGTCGGTTTCTGTTGAGGCTATCCAGGATAAGTGCCACCAGCTGGAGCCGGACCAAAAGACAGGCACTAGTGAAGAAACAGTCCCTGACCCCGAAGAGATGACGCTCCTGTCCTTCGGGCACGGTGGTGCGGAGCCGGCATTCATTACTTCCGACATTATAGTCCACTCGCCCAGATTAAACCGCTATGTCGCCTTCGGGGCAGATTTGACCGATGCCATGTGGACGGCCAAGCAGGTAAGTGACCAAAGAGAGTGGTGCCAGCTTAGAGAGTTGGGGAAGCTGTATATGCCCACCGTACAGAATTGGCCCGACCTGGTAGTTTATACGGACAACCGGCCGGAAGATATCGCACTGGTGGCCGATTTCGGGCGGTTCTGCAGGCCCGATATAATCGTGGAGTGCATGGAGCAGTCTGACTGGTATCAGAGAGGTGGTCTGGAGAGGGTGAGGCACGACCATGATTTTCTAAAACCAAGGCTGGGAAGCTATGTCGTCTCCCGGTTCCCTGTGCCTGAGGAAGCTCTCGGCGAGCTCACGCCACAACCAGCGGCCGGTGAGCCACCGGCACAAACGCCTTTGTCCGGCGTTACGGCAGGGCAGTCAGACATTCATATCATCGCCGCTGGCTACGAGGCATCTAGATTGAATCCGATAATCGAAGCTCTGTCTGAAGCCGGTTCTAGTTAAAGATTCTTGCGGCAGCAACTCAGACGCCCGCTGCCGGCTCACACATTGCCAGCATGCCTTTCTCGAGGAATTTGCTAAAGTAGAATTCTCCCATAGAAGGCAATGAGAACCACCCGATAAAATCGGCCCGCCGAAACGGCTGACTGGAGCGAATCTTTTCAATCAGCACCCAGGACTCCTCCGGCATCAGGAACTTTTCCCGGGCCAGCCAGTTGAAGCACTGAACTCCTCCTTCCACTGGCATAAGGTCAAGGAATTCGTCTGCCAGCCGCCAGCGGGCATCATCAACGGCGTCTTCTGCCACAACACCGGAGTGGGCCTCCATGGTCTTCCGGTTGTTGACCTGGGCTGCGAAGGCCTGACATCGGGCAAAAATTTGCCTTCGTTCATCTGTGGTTGTGGCGGGGTCGGATACCTCCAGATGGTTAAGGGTAAACTGAGCCTGTCCGGTGGCGGAGTCTGAGTCTACCCTGAGGAGCCCGAAGCGCTCAGGCTGGCGACCGATGCCGGACGAGCGAGTCGCCTCAAAGGGAAAATAAGAAACATAGCTGAAGCAATGCTGGAGTTCCCGGAATGCCTCAAGAGAGTCAATCGCTTCCTCATAGGTTGTAGAGGGCAGGTTGGGTATTAAGTTTACCTTAAGGTCTAGACCAGACGCCTTGGCATCGAGCAAGAACTGGACATTGTCTTCTCTGGTCGCCGCCTTATTCATGAAATGTAGAACCCGATTGGTCATTGTTTCCACACCGATGACTAAGAACTCACATCCGGCACGGACCATTGTCTCAAAGACATCCGGTGTGAAGCGCCTGTCGACCATGGCGAAAGAGTGCCACTTCACGTGCAAGCCGCGCTGGAGAATGAGCTGGCTAATCTTGAGTGCGAAGGCCGGAGCGATGGCCTCGGTGATTATCGAAAACCGGTGCACCCCGTGCTTATTGACCTGGTATTCCATCTCATCAACAAATTTGCCCGGAGTACGGATTCGAAGCCGTGGGCTGCCTTTATAGAGCTCAATGTAATCGCAGTAGGCACATTTTCCCCAGTAGCAACCCCGGGACTGGACAATGCCTATCTCCGGCTCATCTAGGCGGGAAAGGAGCCGAGAGTCGTACTGGGCGTAGGGAACGGAGTCCAGTGCCGGCCCCGCTTCAGGAGGCCGGTGGACTATCCTCTCTCCCACCCGGCACGATACACCCGGAACCTCTGCCGGCTCCCAGCAGCCGGCCCGTCTTTGCTCCAGCAGGGCTTCAAGCGGGCGCTCGCCGTCATAGCGGACAACGGCATCAACCACCGGGCTGCTGAGCAGTAGTTTTTCAACATCGGCCAGGGCCATCAGGCTGAGCGTCGAGCCTCCGAGGACAATGGTTAATTCGGGACGTTGTGTTTTTAAGTAATGCGCCAGGATGAGAGCCGGCGCCAGTTGCGGCCCCACCGGAATGGAGACACCCACCGTGTGTATGCTGGCAGGTAAAGCCCCGGCGTAGTCGGTGGTCTCCAGAAAAGTTCGGTATACCGCTGCCTCTGGCCGGTCGTAGAAGTCGGGGCTGGTCATAACGGACAGCGGCACGTCAATACGGTAGGCCTGGGCAAGGAGGTTGAGCAGATATGCCAGACTGGAGCAGTCCTCGCGAAACAGATGCTTGCCCTTCTTGTCTAGAAGCGAGCGGCGGTAACGGGCAATAAGGCGGGCGGCAGCAGCGGGCATTGAACTCGGAGAAAAGGCAAGCCCGTTACCCAGCCCACCCTTGGCTATATGCTCCAGAGACTCGGGCTTCAGGAGGTAAACGGCAAAGTCCTCGTTCAGGTCTGTCTGAACCGAATCAATTCCCTTGGCCGAGAGATAGCCTGCCAGAACTGCGGTTGATGGGTAATAACTGCCGAAGTTCGTCTCTACCAGTGGAGGGAAAACAAGCGCCACCTCTGGACTATATCTAGAACTAACCACCTGTCTTTTCACACAATTATGAGGCCCGGGAGACTCTAACCTGAATGGAGGTAACAGCGGAACTTTTTGGACTCGTCCTAAATCCTGCTTCTATTAATTATACCTATAAGTAGAACGGAGGTCAATTTTGGTCCGGCATGGGCAGACGGTCAGAGGCTCAAGTGAGGGCGGCTTTACACCAATTTAAGGACAACCAATGAGAAAAATTAGAGACTGGCTGAACAGGAAAAACCAGCCTCTAGCCTAACGTACTGGAGATAATGGAACCGGCGATATAGGCAACAACCCACCAGCTATAAGCGGCCCGGGTGTAAATATGTAGTTTTTTGGGTACTTTGCCGGTGCCATTCCTAATCCAGTGTCTCCAGACCAGTGTTGTGTCAACCAGCATAACCGTAAGCGCGGTATAACCAAGGAAGCCGTGAGCCGTAATAGGTATATTCCTTGACCCCACAATCATCAGGGCAGTAGACGTAATGTCCAGCAATACGCCGGCAGTTAAGAACATCAAAACGCGCCTTGATATGGCGGATTTCCTTTGTTCGATTATTACTCCGAACGAATAGAATACCAGAGCAAAAGTAACGACCACCACGGCTCTAATCAAAACAGGATTCAATTCTTCCTCCGTAACCGGAAAAATCCGATTTGTTATCCCGGATTATATCAGCGTGCCTTCTCTGATTAAAGTGGTGTAGCTGCAATTTTGTCTTTATTGACTATGATATGATTTGGATTTAGTATAAATCATAAATACCATGTGGGGCTCTGAGTGCACAGGGGCCTGAAAGGGGTTACTATGTCGGGATTGGTCGGTGAATTTCTAAAGACCACTAAACACTCTGCTGCCAGTCGGGAGTTGAATAACTGGATTAGCGGTTCTGAGGCTTTTGCCTTGTTGGTGGCTGCCGTTGATGCCGGTGTTCTGGACACCCTCCGCGCCTCAGGTACAGCTCGGCAGGTTGCATCCGCTACCGGGCTGGACCATGAAAGAATCGAGGGTGTTCTGGACGCTCTTGAAAGCCATGGTCTGGTCACACAGCATAACGGCGTCTTCACTCTGGCACCTAAGGTTCGGTATCTAATGGAGGATGATGCCATTCAGTCGCTGATACCGGTACTTAGAGCCGCCAGGGTGAGGCTAACGACCCTGCGGAACATTTCGGGTGCTGCCGAGGACTACACCTCTCTCAGCAATGGCGGGGTGCTGTCCATGGCGCAGGGCATCGGTATATGCGCCCTCTCCCCGGTTCGCCGCTCTATCGGTGTACTCATCGGCCAGCTTATGCCCGAGTTAAAGAGGCTGTGGCAGGCCGGAGGCCACCACCTGGAACTGGGATGCGGAGTGGGTAACACTCTGTTCCAGACTCTGACTGCCTTCCCCAGGGTTACCGCAGTGGGTATTGAGATAGACGCCGCTACCGCCACGGAAACTCAGCGGCGAGCCAGCGTTCTTGGAGTAGCCGGACGCGTTGAGGTGAGACATATGGATGCCGCTGACCTCAAAGACGAAGCCTTGTATGATACAGCCCATTGGAGTCAATTTTTCTTTCCTGAGTCGTGCCGCGCCGATGTCCTGCGCGCTTTGTTCCGGGCCCTGAGACCGGGAGGGTATGTCTGCATGCCAACACTGGCTGGGGTATCGGATGGTATTTGGTCGTATCGCCGCAGCATGCTGCTTATGGCGTTGAAATCTTTGGTATCGGCCCCGTCTCTTTCCCTCCCATTCCTTAACGGCTTGCTGCTATCTTCTGGCGGGCATCAAAGAGCCGAAAAACGGCTTGCTTCACTACAGAAGCTGATATATGAGATGTGGGGGGTACCTGTAAAAACAGCAGGTGAGTTGAAATCGGAAGTTGAAAACTCCGGCCTCCGCGTGTTGCGGGCAATCCCGATACCTATCAGTCAGTTCTCCGAGTCTCGCGGCTGGTTACTGGCCAGGCGGCCTGGATAACGAAGCCCTGTCTCAATGCATTCTGTTAATGCGGTTCGGTCTTAACAGAGACGTGGCTGAGGACCGGGATAACTAACTATGTCCTAGGTGCCGGTCTTGGCAGTGCCGGAACTCTTTGCCTTCTTCTCTTGAACTTTGGGGTAAATCAATCTGCTCAGCTCTGCGGAATCATGGCAGAAAGCCAGAGCCGTCTCGTAAGTGATAACCTGTCTGAAATAAAGGTCAGCCAGAGATTCATCCAGCGAAACCATCCCTATATCACGATGAGTCCTGATTACGTTGGGCAGCTGGTAGATTTTACCCTCCCGAATCAGGCTCCTGACCGGTGGACTGGCCACCATGATTTCCACCGCGGCTATCCTCCCTGAACCGTCAGCTCTCGGCACAAGTGTCTGGCACACCACGGCGATAAGAAGAGAGGCAAGGCGTGTCTCAGACAGGTGTCTTTCATAAAGCGGGAACATGTCAACTATTCTCTCGATTGCCTGAGGGGCGCTGGATGCGTGGCTCGTGGACAGCACTAGGTGCCCGGTTTCAGCTATCGAAAGAACCGCCGCCGCTGTATCTAGGTCTCTTATCTCACCCACGAGAATGACATCCGGATTTTGTCTTAGGACGTGCTTCAGTGCTTCGGCAAAGGAAGTCGTGTGGCTGCCCAATTGCCGTTGAGTTATGGCGCTGTTGATACTCGTGTGAACATATTCAATCGGGTCTTCAACGGTGATAATATGATGCCCGCCTATAAGATTGAGGTGGTGAACCATGGCCGCCAGTGTCGTGCTCTTGCCGCTATCAGTGGGCCCTGAAACCAATAACAGGCCCCTTGGCTCTTCCACCAGCTCCTTATATATCTGGGGCAGTTCCAGTTCATCTATGGTGGGGATTCTTGGCGGTAACAACCTTATCGCCAGGCTTACCCCGTTAAGTTGCAGAGCGGCATTACAGCGAAGCCGCCCGACTCCGTGTGCGGTGTAACCGAAGTCGAGCTCCATGCGTTCATAAAACGACTGCCTCTCGTTCGCAGTCGTTATCTGGCAAAGGGCGTCGACGACATCCTGCGGGGTCAGTGGTGACATCTCTTCAATCGGTTGGATAATCCCATAGATGCGAAGCAGCGGCGGACTACCAACCACCAGGTTTAAGTCAGACGCTTTTCTTGCCCCCGCCATGTTTATCAGCTCAAGGACATCCATGTCTTGCCTCTGCCGCTGTGGTTATCTGAGACTTTGAACACCTTTTATTCCAGATTGTTGTATTATAATGCTTGCGCTCACAATGTCAAGAGGCGGGCTTGACTTTGCCTTACCGCAGGGATTGCGGACGCCCAGTCCAACTGTGCGAATGCTCGTCTCCTACTCAAAACGTCTAATGAATCTACATTATTTTGCTCTTACGAGCGGCAGATAATATATAATATATAGCGTGGCTAGCATAATCCGGCTACCGTTGATAGAAGAACTGGACACCAGGCTATCGACGGTTGCCCTCTTCAAGCTCTTTAGAAGAGAGCCGTTTTGTTTCTTTCTGGACAGTGGTATGGACCCGCAGAAGCTGGGGCGATACTCCTTCATGGGAGGGAACCCGTTTCTACGGCTCAAATCTTGTGGTGAAAAGATAAGCATCACCAGGGACGGTGCTGAGTCCATTGAACAAGGCAACCCCCTTGACACTCTAGGCAGATATCTGGAGACCTACCGTATGGACTCCAGTATTCTGCCTGCTCCGTTTGCTGGTGGTGCCGTGGGCTACATCAGCTACGATATACGTAATTTCATTGAAAAACTGCCCAACAAAGCTGTCGATGACCTCCAACTACCGGAATGCCACCTTGGCTTCTATGACCTGGTTCTTGCGTTTGATAATCTGCTCGGCAAGGCATTCATCATTTCAACCGGATTCCCTGAGCTCGATGAAAAGCGGAGGCTTAGTCGGGCTAGAGAGCGTCTTGAAGAACTTAAAGGGCGGTTGGCAAGTCTTCCTCGTGACGGGGAACAGCCGGAATTGAAATCCAATTCCGCCGGTGGACAAATCAGTCTCAGGAGCAACTTTACCCACGAGGCCTACATTGAGGCCGTGAGAAGAGCACGGCAATACATCATAGACGGCGATATTTTTGAGGTGAATATTTCACAGCGGTTCGAAGCGGAAATATCCTTTACTCCTTGGGAGCTTTATCTCCGCTCGCGACAGATAAACCCCGCGCCATTTGCCGCTTACATTGACTTCGACGGAGTTATCATCGTAAGTGCCTCGCCAGAGAGATTTATCCGGTACCAGGGTGGCTGGGTGGAAACGCGCCCTATCAAGGGCACCGCACGCCGCGGCAAGACCCCTCGCGAGGACCGGGCTAAGGCAAAAGAGCTACTCAATAGTATAAAAGACCGTGCAGAAAACATGATGATTGTCGATCTGGAGAGAAACGACCTGGGAAGGGTCTGCCGTTTCGGCACAGTCAGGGTCACCGAACTGGCAATTCTGGAGAAATACCCCACTGTCTATCACCTGACATCGACCGTGGTGGGGCAGCTTAAAGAAGGGAAGGGACGTATTGAACTCCTCAAAGCCACACTACCAGGTGGTTCTATAACCGGTGCACCCAAGATACGCGCAATGGAGATAATAGACGAACTGGAGCCTACTAGACGCAGCGTCTACACCGGCAATATCGGCTATCTAAGCTTTAACGGCAATATGGACCTCAGCATTGTCATCCGCACTTTCCTGATTAAAGGAAACCGGGCATACTTTCAAGCGGGTGGCGCTGTGGTCTATGATTCCCAGCCGGAAGCCGAATACCAGGAGATGCTGGATAAAGTCCGGGCGCTTATCAATGCCCTCAACATGTGACGGACAGATATGATAGTTGTTATTGATAACTATGACTCCTTTGCCTATAATCTCTACCAGTACCTCGGTGAATTGGGCTGGGAACCCGTCGTCTATCGCAACGATAAAATAACCTTGGAGGGCATTGAGGAACTGCGTCCTTCCCACATCGTAATCTCTCCAGGGCCCGGCACTCCGCTTGAAGCAGGTATATCGAACGATGTCATCCGCTATTTTGGAGGCAAAATACCTGTCCTGGGAGTTTGTCTGGGGCACCAGTGCATCGGTTATGTCTACGGCGCTAAGGTTATCCATGCACCTGTTCCCACGCATGGTAAGACTTCGCTTATCTATCACGATGGGCGGACGATATACAAAAAACTGCCGAATCCATTCGAGGGAGGTCGCTACCATTCGCTGGTAGTAGCGTGGGATAGGTCCTTAGCAGAGCTTGAGGCGACGGCATGGACTGCCGACAGCGTAATCATGGGTATCCGCCACAAGAAGTACATCGTTGAAGGCGTCCAGTTCCACCCCGAGTCTATCATGACTGATGTGGGGCTTACTGTTCTCACCAACTTCTTGGCATTTATGGAGCCAGTCTGGCCTGAGGAGTAAGCATGGAAGAAATCGTTTATCTCAATGGTGCTATGGTACCTCGGAGCCAAGCTAAAATCCCTGCCATGGACTATGGCTTTCTCTACGGCTACGGACTTTTCGAGACAATGCGTGCCTATAGTGGCGTAGTGTTCCGTCTCGATAGCCATATCGCCCGTTTGGCTAAGTCTGCAAATATACTTGGCATAGCGGTAGATACCGCCGTATTGAAGAAGGCCGTTATGGATACTCTCAAGGCGAACAGACTAAGAGACGCCCGGGTACGTCTCACTGCTTCTATTGGCGAGGGTAGTCTAATGCCTGACTTGCACAGTTGCACCGCACCTAGCGTCCTGGTCGTTGCCGCGAAATATATTCCTTATGCTGACGAAGTATATCGGAGAGGTTTCAGGGTAATCGTCTCTTCAATCCGCCGCAACGGCCAGTCGCCGGTTCCGGCGATGAAAACAGCTAACTATATGGAAAGTCTGCTTGCTCGCCAAGAGGCAAAAACCGCTGGTGTTGACGACGCTCTTTTTCTCAACGAAAAGGGCCAGGTCACTGAAGCCAGTACCAGCAATGTCTTTCTGGTAAGCCAAAACGTGCTGAGGACACCACGACAGGAAAGCGGCATCCTACCTGGCATAACCAAGGATGCTATCCTGGAACTGGCACCCCAAATAGGTATCATGGCTCTCGAAACTGATATCCTGCCGGAAGAAATAGCGGAGGCCGATGAGGCCTTCCTTACGAACTCCGTGGTGGAAATAATGCCTGTTACAAACTTGGACGGGAAAGCAATCCGTGACGGGAGACCGGGCCCGATTACACGTCGACTGATGAGCGGCTATAAGGACTTGGTGCTAAGAGAGACTCGCCACCAGCCTAAGCCCTGACAACAGCGTCCACCATGCACACGCGCCCATCTGCCTGACATCGTGAACACGTCGGTCTATTTCGAGGCCCTGTTGTCAGGTCTTATCCAAGCCGATGCCGGGGCCGAAAATAATATTCTCAGGGGAGACGCCTGCCTCAATCGCTGAGGCAGTGCCCTTGGCAGATTTATCGTGAGCTACACGGTCTCTAGTCATACCAGCTATTCTACTTATTATCGGGATTGCTCCGACTTTCTTAGGACCGTTCATCTTATAAAACGCTCTTACCAGCGTTCAGACATTTATACTCTGTGCTACTTTGCTTCCCAGTTCCTCGCATTTCGCAAGGTCATCTGGTTTGGGCCGCCACTTAGCGCGTACGCCTTCAGCGACCAGCTGGATCTTGCAGTTGCTAAGGTGTTCCTCGATAATTTTGACCGATTCTCCGCTCCAACCATAGGAGCCAAATGCGGCCCCTATCTTGTTTTGAAACTTGAGACCTTTCAGGTCCTCGAGGATGGGAGATATGGTCGGCAACACGCCCCGATTGAACGTGGGCGAACCAACGATAACTGCTTTCGCCTTAAATACCTCGGTGATTACGTCGTTTCTGTCTGAGACGGCCACATGAAACATGTTGTACGGGACGCCGCTAGCTGCCAATCCACGGCCGATTGCCTCTGCCATCTGCCGGGTACCTTGCCACATGGTGTCATAAAGAATTACAGCACTTTTTTCAGGCTGCTGCGCTGCCCATCTCTGGTATTTTTTCACAATCTGGAGAGGATCCTTCCTCCAGATAACGCCATGGCTCGGTGCTATCATATCCACCGCCAGATTAAGTGATAGCACCTCGTCGATCTTTTTCAGTACCAGACTGCTGAACGGCGTGAGTATGTTGGCGTAATACTTGATTGCCTCCTCGTATAACTCTTCTTGATTTACCTGGTCATTGAAATGAAACGCTGTGGCATAGTGTTGGCCAAAGGCATCATTGGGCATAAGAATATTTTTATCAGTCAGGTAGGTAAACATACTATCCGGCCAGTGAAGCATCGGGGCCTCAATGAAGACGAGGTCGTTCTTGCCGATGTTAATCTTATCCCCGGTTTTAACTGCTTTGAAGTTCCAGGGCTGGTGGTAATATCCCTCAACACTTTCTTTGCCACGCTGCGATACGACAACAGTTGCGTCTGGCACATGCCTCATTACAGCCGGTAAGCTACCCGAATGGTCAACTTCTGCGTGATTGGCCACCACGATATCTATCTTGGCCGGGTCTACAATCTCACGAATGTTCTCGATAAGCTGACCACAGAAAGCACTCAACACCGTGTCTACCAGTACCGTCTTCTCATCCGTGATAAGATATGCGTTGTATGAAGAACCTCTATGCGTCGATAACTCCTGGCCATGAAATTTCCTTATAGCCCAGTCAACAACGCCAACCCAATAGACTCCTTTTGTCAGTTCGGTCACCATCTCAGTTCCCTCCTTTTTGATGCATATTTTTGGAACGACCCCGTTACCTGTCTATTCCATCTTTTCGAAATCGCTTTTAGCCGCCCCGCATACGGGGCACACCCAATCATCAGGTATTTCCTCAAACGGCGTTCCTGAAGTTATGCCACCATCCGGGTCACCAATTTCAGGCTCATACACCCACCCGCATACCGAGCACTTATACTTGGCCATTTTGGTGGATACCTCCTCCTTCTCCTCTATAGCCAGGGCTGTCCTGGGGGTTACACCTACTTTACCTGTGGCAATAGTCATAAGTCACGCAAATCTTTTCATTAAGAGTTTTGACATCAATCACTTCGCCTGAGGATAGCTCAGAATTTTAGAACTCCTCCATTGACTTCATTGAATCCCATAGATAGACGGCACCGTGCTCGCCGGTCTGTCTATCTTTGATGTAGTAATTCTGAAGCAATCCCGGTAATTCACGATACCGAGGCGCGCTGGCCATAAAGCTTCAACACTTCGGCATCAGATAAAGCACCCTTAAACTTCACCAATCTGATGGTCATTCCTCCTCCTGCTTTAGGGACACTGCACCGGTCATCGGGTAATCCTTTGAACATCGGAGAGCGTCCAGACCAGTAACCTATCCTTCCTGGGCGGCATTTATTCGTGTCTCCCCATTTCATATCATGGCTGTATGATTTACCATCCTCAAATGCCACAGGCATATCTGGCTTTTTGCTCGTTGCTTGCCCTTCGCTGCTTGTTTATCTTAAATTATTACAAATACAGGGTTAAAAAGTCGTAAAATCCCAAGGGAAAACGTTACAAAACTATGACATTTTGGGAAAATAATGACCATACGAGGAGATAAGTTAGCCGATTCATCTTGAACCAAAGGCAATTTAGAATAAAATAAGACCTAGCTTTAGCCCAACTTAAACTTCTTTCAATTAGCAGCTCGCTCATACCGGCATGATGGGCATTTTCCATCGCGATTTCGACTGTTTCAAATCCGGCCGCCGCCATTATATGTATTTTCTCGAGCAAACATGAGATATAAGTTACATACACGATAGATAGTTTTTGCGATAATCTAAAAAGGTTTTTGTCTATAAGGAGCTTAAAAAATGTGCTATGACGGTTTCGGTTGGTTTGGCTTTGGCGGGTTGTGGATGGTATTGCTTTGGGGGGCTTTAATCGGTCTTATAGTTTGGGCCATAATTCGATTAACTAAGCGTGGGGGCCCTGAACCAAAGCCCCATCACCTGGAAATAGCCAGAGAGCGCTACGCCAAAGGCGAAATATCAAAAGAAGAATTTGAGCAGATTAGAAAAGACCTGTCTTAGGATAGGTCACTCCGCACAGCCGTATCTAGCTTCAAGCATTTCAGGGTGGATTATGCTCGTTTGAGGCACAGTTAATATGCCATCAAGAGAAGATGAGTATTATGCCGGGCTTAAAGAAAGGAAAGGGCAACCCCTGTGCCCTTATTGTGGCAGCCCGAATGTTTACCCCAAGAAGGTCAAGACATTGTTTTTCTTCACCAAAACCATAGGGTGGAGTTGTGCCAACGAGAAATGTCGGATGTATAGAAGGATTTTCCCTTCTCCCAGCTATGGCCCAGGCTTTACGAGATAGTCGGGCAGCAGGGGCAGTTACGCCACTTCGATGGCTAATTCTTTAGTCCATGTACGAATGACATTCCAGTCCCGGGTATCGTAGGGCCCTGGCTTCATCTCTTTAAATCCGGCGGCTTCAATCCTGGGCTTAAAACTGGCCAGGGTTTTTCTAAGAAAAAGAGTTCATTTTGTTAAAGTCCCAGACGCCCCCGAGGGTGACCATTGAGACGGGTCGGAGATTGTATCTGGCGGCTTTTTCTTCCAAGTATTGCTTCCTGTTATTCTCGATTTCTTCCGTTTTCTTTTCGTACTCAATCAGAGCTTGTGCGGCGGATGAGACGAAAATAGCTACTTTCTTATCTGTAAGCTCTTTCTGGAATTGATTTAGAAAGTTTTCCGGTTCTCTAGTCCACTTTCCCATTTGTATTCCGCTGCCGACAATAATCAAATCATATGGAGAAATGTCTTTGACCTTTTCTTTTTTGGCATTGACAACCTTGACTTCCAGTCCTTCTCCTCTGAGTACTCTGGCAATTTCCTCCGAGGTGCTTTCAGTAGCTCCGTAGCAGGTCCCGTACACGATTAAAGCTCTTTTGGCCATTTTCACCCCCTATTTTGCTATAAGGATATTATAACACGCACTAGTGATTAGACTCTTGATTTTTGAACCTGAAACTTGTGTCGCAAAGCTATTGACACCCTCTTCTTGAATAAGCAGGTTCAAGTCCCACCGCTGTTACCATAGGCATAAGACTATGACTCATTTGTTAACTGTCTCTCTGCAATCCGAAAGCTGTAACATCGGGATGGAGAGCGGGGGCAGAATCGCCTCTATCTTCACTCAGCATACGAGTGAGCAGGATAATCGCCACGTAGAAGAAGTAACTCCAGAGGCTGCGCCAGGCGAAAAAGAGCGGCAGAATGGCGAGAATGAGGCCGGCATGGGGGTATCGTATACAGTTGCGGATGTACCAGGCGACGGCAGCGATAAAAACCAGGGCCTCCAGCACCATGAAGGGTAGCGGCGATTGGATGTTTACCAGGCCGCTCTCTACCAGTGCCACAACGCCAACACCCAGCGAGAACATCGGTTCGGTCACCGGAGAGAGCAAGGAGCGTAGCCAGAGTAATGGGTCCAGAGCGATAAAGTATGCGTTCATCAGGAAGAAGACCGTGCCAATGACACCAACCGAAAGTGCCAGCGATTTAGTTCCTGATTCCCGCCACAGCAGGATGAGGTAGAACGGCAGGAACAACCAGGCGGTCTGTTTGGTGGCGACCGCTAGCCCCATGGCTATGGCCGACACCCATCGGTTCTTTTCCAGGCTGACCCAGGCGATGAGCAGCAAGGGGAACACCACACTCCCTGTTTCGCCATCGGCCAGGCTGTTCCACAGTTCCAGGCTGACAATGGCAAATGCGATGAAAAGGAGCCGTCTTCTTCTCGGTATTTGCCACGTTGCGTATGCCAGGCCGGCAACAACAAAAATGACATAGACAATTCTTATATCCGTGATACCGGCGGCGATGAACGGCGCCGGCAGCAGAAAGGAACCGGCCGGGTAGCATACCCGTGACTCAATCTCAGGGGGTATTTTGGAGGGGTTGCGTGTGGCCGTGTCCCATACCTGCTTTAACTGGTTCTGGGTGGGATAGGGGAAAACATCTGACAGGCTGCCGGCTCGCAACGGCGTCACGCGGTCGAAAGAGCCGCCGTACTTGAGCATGGCGGTGACGATGTTTGCGCTGTCATAAGGGTTGTCGCCGCTGAGAAGGTTTTCTGTGGCCTGCTGACCGAGGGCTGTTCCATCGTTGTACTGGAATCCGTGGCTCATCTGCTCCAGCAATTTGGCGAAATCGCCATCGCTGCCACTGCGCTGGAGTGCCGGTGTTACGAATAGCCCTATCGTAAGCTCAACGATACCCAGCGCTATAAGCAGCATGAAAATGGTGACCGCCGTCTTTTTCAACGGTGCCCGTTGATTCCAGAGAAGGGCATCCGTGCGCGGTGCGATAATAGCGAACACAACAGCGAACCACAGCAGCCACAGGATGAAGCCGGCCAGCCAGAAACCCCGCCCATTCAGAGAAAAGCCCACACCGGCAACGGCGGAGGCAACCAGTTGAATCATGAGGGCAGGGAAGAAAAGGAAAGTTCGGGGTGTTGTTTCTGCCGGGAAAATGGCAGCCCACTTTCTAACTCTGGATGGCGCCGTAATTTGTTCTGCCATTTGTACCGTAGCCTTGTTTGTAGGAAAGATAAGCTATTGAGGAGCGAGGCCGACCTGGCCTGTGGTCTTGAGCGCGGAGCGGAAGAATGCGTCCACTCTTGTCACGTACTCGTCGGGGTGAGTCTGGTACGCCTCGGCGTGTGTTGCGTCTTCTACCTGCCAGAATGCGTTTGTGGGGTTGCCAGACGTATCTGTGAGTCTAACATCATCTCCGGTTGACACCAGGTCATCGTTTTCTTCGTGGATGAAAAAGATGGGGCAGTTGACTTTGCCCACGATATCTATCGGGTTTACCGGCTGATATCCGTAAAAAACAGTTGCCGCTAGCTGTACCGCAGGCAGGAATACGTCCACAGCAAGTCTTGGGATGCCGCGCGTGGATGCCTGGTTATTGACCATGGCCCGCACGCTGGTGAAACAGCCGTCCAACACCAGGCCACCGATGGTCTCCTGGCTGGCGAAGTTGCATGCACCTGCCGCACCGGAACAGTACCCTATGATGCCGATCTTACCACTTTGGTAACCTCTGCTCTTCAGGTAATCAATGGCACCGCCGATGTCCTTGTCCGTGTCCAGGAGCGAAAGCCCTTTTCCCGCAGATTCGCCCCGGCCGCGAAGGTCAAAAAGGAGGAGGTTGTAGCCTTTCTGGACAAGGTCGTGCGCCAAATCCAGTGTATTGACGACAGGGTCTAGTCTATTCTGGAAGCCGCCATTTACAATGACGAGTACAGAGTCTCCGGTGGCGGGCAGAAACCAACCCTTGAGCCTGACTCCATCAACACGGCTGATAAACGACACATCTTGATAGGCGAGATTCACGGAAGCGGGTGACCCGTTGAGTGGAAGACGAGGAATCTTCATCGAGGCGGTGGCGCCAAGAGTTGCAAGGCCCAGGTATACGGCTATGACGGATGCGAATGCCGTAGTGGCAATCTTTTTCCTACCGCGCGGAGGTTGAGGTAAGTGCACTTCCGACTCCAATTCCGGCCATAAGCACCGGCGTGCTACGGGCGAGAACTACTCTGGTTCATGTTAACGCGTGCTAAGATAATGGTACATAGCTGACTAAAATCGTGCTCATTATGCTATCTTCAAACCCCTCTGGCTGTCAAGAAATATCTTGCCCCCTGTGTGTCAGCAGACGAGGAATCTTGCGCACTAGCCTAAAGTGGTGACATCGCTGTATAATTCGGCCAGAAGAGTAATTGCTCAGGGGATGTTCTTGGACGCGGCGTCGATGGTACTTGGCATTCTTAGTATCTTTGTGTGGCCGATATACTATGTCGGCTTCTTGGTGAGCGCTGCCGGTCTAGCGCTAGGTGCCTCGGTGCTCAGGCACCACAGAAGCCGCGTGGCCGTGCTGGGTCTCAGCCTGGCTGGAATAGGGCTGGTGCTGACAGTAGTGGACTTAAAATTCGGGCTTTTGGACATTATTCTGAAAACGTATTTTCAGTATTAATGTCCGGCAGAATTTAGCTTTTTGCCTCCTCCGCTTTGGATGCTATTATCATTTCGGGTTTACAAAAGCCAGAATGCATACGAATAACTTGACAAGGTCGGCTCCACCGCTTAAATTGCGCATTACTTACCTCCACTAAAGAACGGGGAGGCCAATGTCATTAACCGGAAGCGAAGCTATTTACGGGCATCCCTCACAACTGCTTCAGAATCTCATTCGCTTTAACACTACCAACCCACCCGGCAACGAAGCAGAGTGTGTCAGGTATATAGGCGGTTTGTTGACTCAAGCCGGGTTTGAAACCACTGTTCTGGCTAAAGACCCTGACCGCCCCAATTTGCTTGCCCGGCTGAAGGGACTGGGCACGGCACCTCCGCTATTGCTCTACGGACACGTGGACGTAGTCACCACGGCCAATCAGAACTGGACGCAGCCACCTTTCGAGGGGAAAATAGCGGGTGGTTATATCTGGGGGAGAGGCGCACTGGACATGAAGAGCGGTGTAGCCATGATATTAGGCGCTCTCCTCCGTGCTAAGGCAGACGGGTTAACCACGACCGGTGACGTCATCCTGGCCATTTTGTGTGACGAGGAAGCCGGTGGTGATTACGGAGCTAACTACCTGGTGGAAAAACATCCTGAGCAGTTCCGGGGTGTCCGTTACGCCATTGGAGAATTCGGGGGCTTCTCCTTTTACATCGGCCGGCAGAAGTTCTATCCCGTTCAAGTGGCCGAGAAGCAGTTCTGCTGGATGCGGGCTACTCTGCATGGACCGGGTGGGCATGGCTCCCTTCCCGTGCACGGCGGTGCTATGGCCAAGCTGGCACGGTTGCTGCAAGACCTGGACCATCACCCGTTGCCGGTGCACATTACCCCAGCGGTGCGCCAGATGATAAAGGCGCTGACTCCATCTCTACCGTTTCCTTCTCGCCTGGTTCTCGGCCGGCTCCTGAACCCGGGGCTGACCGACCGGGTACTGAAGATTATGGGTGCCAGGGGACAGCTCTTTGCACCCCTTTTTCACAACACGGTCAGCGCGACTGTCGTCTAGGGTGGCGATAAAATAAACGTAATCCCCAGTGAAATCAGCGTTCTTCTGGACGGACGCCTGCTGCCAGGCTACACCCCTGAAGACATGATGACTGAACTGCGGAAGGTCGTTGGTGGTGATGTAGAGCTTGAACTTATCAGGTATGGCCCGGGGCCGGCTGAGCCGGGCATGGGACTGTTCGACACTCTGGCAGGCGTATTATCTGAGGCCGACCCTGGTGGCATTCCCGTGCCTCTTTTGATAAGCGCGACCACGGATGCGCGCTTCTTCTCCCGACTGGGCATTCAGACGTATGGCTTCACGCCCATGAAATTGCCTGAGGACTTCGGTTTTTTTCAAACCATCCACGCCGCTGATGAGAGAATCCCGGTTGAAGCACTAGATTTCGGAACAGATGCCATCTACAAGCTTCTGCAGCGGTATAAGTGAGAAATCTAAAGAGCACGGCTTCACATTGTCAATTGCCTTTTTGGTCTGAGGAAACAATTCGGAACCGGGTGAAGGAGTTTTAGCAGTACTTAATCTCATCACTCTCGCGTAATAAATCGTTTAATCTGACCGGGTTGCTGCTTCTGGAAACCGCTTCTTCTCTGGTCACCAGATTGTCTCGCACCAGGCCTGCTAGAGCCTGGTTTATGCTCTGTGAGCCTTCTTTGGTTCCCAGCTCGATATTTGGCGTTATTTCGTATATCTTCTCTTCACGTATCAGTCTCTTTATAACACTATTGGTTAGCATAATCTCAAAAGCGGCTATGCGGCCTCCTCCGATGCGAGGTAACAACGCCTGAGATAATACCGCCTCTAGAACCTGGGACAACTGTAACCTGACCTGGCGCTGTTGCCCCGGAGGAAAGACGTCTATAACGCGGTCGACAGATTGTGCCGCATCGTAAGTGTGCAGGGTTCCAAGGACCAGATGCCCTGTTTCGGCGGCGGTGATTGCCGTACTTATTGTGGCTAAGTCCCGCATTTCACCGATCACTATTACATCCGGGTCATGGCGGAGAGTGTGTTCTAACGCTCTGGCAAATGACTTGGTATCACTGCCTACTTCGCGCTGGCGAATAACGCACTTATTGTTGCTAAACAGGAACTCAATCGGGTCCTCTATGGTCACCACATTTCTCTGGCAGCTTTCATTGAGATGGTTAACCATGGTTGCCAGAGTGGTTGATTTGCCACTGCCCGCCGGTCCGGTCACCAGGATTAGGCCCCTCGGCTTTAAGATAAGCTCTTTACACACCTGCGGGAGTCCTAGCTCATCTATTGTTGGTATATTATAGGGTACGAGTCTGAAGGCCAGGCTGGTGCTGCCCCTCTGCTTCATCGCGTTGGCGCGAAACCGGCCGATTCCGGAAACACTGAAGGCGATGTCCAGTTCATGCTCTTTTTCAAATGTTGCTCTCTGTTCCTTGTTTGTGATCTGGTGGAGGACTGATTCTACGTCATCCGGTCTGAGCGGTGGGAAATTATCCTGGGACACGAGTAGCCCCTCAATACGCAAGATGGGTTTGCTGGGCACCGTCAGATGCAGGTCTGAAGCACTTTTATCAATCATAGTTTGCAGCAATTCTTCTATGTTTAGCGTACTGTTGCTATCAGCTTTTGCTCTATTCTGGGCAGTTAATTTGGCTTTCATAAATAGACTTCCTTTACTTTGGGCTAATTGGGTGCATATCCTTGAAGGATATACTAGCACCCTTTGTGGTAAACGTAAACTCTGCCTTATGTGTCAGCATTGAGTTTTGGTATCAAGCAAATGCTTCTCACCAGGTAATCAATAAGTCGTTGCCGGGTGACCGATACTGCCGGCATAGAGTGGGATAGATATAGAGCAAGGAAATTTATAAGCTCTGGAAGGCGCCCGTTCTTGAGCAAACAACACTGTGTGGGCGCATTAAACGGCGCACCATCAGGCGGTGTGGGTGTAGATTCCTCGGAATACCGGCTACTTCTTCTTAGGAGACGCCTTTTTTGCTTTTGCCGGTTTGGCCGCTGGTTTATCGGCATATAGTTCCGGGTGGTGTCGCCTGCAGGTCTGGCACATATCTCTAGCCTCCTTCGTGTCTTATTATACCAGTAGGCTGATTCTATTGCTAGCGATAAGAGGACAACTCTGAGGTTCTGATGTGTGGCACTTTGTTCAGCACATCGCTGCTCCATCATTCGGCCATCCGTGGCTAAGACGTACGGTGTAAGTTTGGTTACCGGCGACGGCCTGGCCGCTGCTAGTGTACGGTGACTCCTGTGTCCTCAATGACACACTGTGAGACGTTGTCAATGTTGTTGCCCATCAGTCCCAGCCACTTGAGGTTCACCAGAACATCCAGAGCTCCGACATTTGTGATGTTGTTGTAGGAGAGGTCGAGCCACTCCAGCCTGATGAGATGGGCCAGGCCCCAGATGTACGTGATTTTGTTGCGGGAGAGGTCAAGCCGCTCCAGGTTGAGGCAGTTTTCTATTCCGGTGAGGTCTGCGATGCCTCTGTTATCGGCCTTGAGCTCGGTCAGGGAACTGAGGTCAGACGTATAAATCGGGCCCTGGGGTTTGTTTATGGCTTCACGGATAGCGGCTTCCAGATTGGGGTCGGCAAAGTTCACCGGGCTGTGCTGGAGGTTATCGCCTGGAAGAGCGGCTGAGCCCGCCCCTAAGGGGCTGAGCCAGGCGAATATCCCGCTGCCAACAACCGCCAGCAGGACCCCGATTATGACTATGGCCTTGAGGGGAGTCGGCCATTTGGCCGGTGATTTAAGTCTGTTGTTATCCATACTTTCAGAAAAACCTTTACCGAAATTTGTTTACATATTTATTATAGCTTATTATACAGTTTTATTAAAACTAATTGCCTCCTTTGAGGTGACAGCCGCCATCCGGCCATTCCTTGACACACACCTGGGTTGCTGCTATATTTCTGCTAGAAAGACGAGGTGTTACTATGCCCAATCATCAGTCGGATTATCCGTCGGATTTGCTTCGCGGGAATACCGATGTGCTGCTGCTCTCTCTTATAGATAGGCTGGGGTCTACCTACGGCTACCAGATTATCAAGGAAATAGAAAAAAAGAGCCAGGGCTTTTTCCGATTCAAGGAAGGAACCATCTATCCGGCTCTTCGAAAGCTGGAAAATGAAGGCCTGGTACAGGGCGAGTGGCGAGAGATGCCGAATGGGCAGGCAAGACGATATTACCGGCTGACTCAGAAAGGGAGGGAGACCCTGAGGAAGAAAATGGCCGTTTGGCAGGACTTTATCACCGCGGTAAACCTCATCTTCAAACCAAGCGAAGCCTAGCCGAGGTAACTAACCAAATGCTGTCTGAGGTCAGAAATTATTTAGACGAAGTCAGGCCGCATCTTCATCTGGCCCCTGCTATAGAAAGACAGGTCATAAGCGAACTGTACGCCCATTTTCGGGAGGAAGTGGCCGAGCTCGGGCAGGGAGGTGTTTCCGAGAAGGAAGCCGCCAGACAGGCGATACAGCACTTTGGGCGAGCCAGAGTGGTCGCCCGGCTGATGTACGAGGCGTACAGTAAAGGGAGCTGGACTGATGCCTGGCTGGCTTTCTTGCCCCATCTGTTTGTTGCCGGACTGTTTGCCTTTCATCTGTGGAACCACTATCTCTTAACACCCTTAGTCTTTATATCAATTGTCGGTATAACACTGTTTGGCTGGTGGCATGGCAAACCAAACTGGCTCTACTGCTGGGTCGGCTATTCTTTGCTTCCCATTCTAATTGTGGGGTACAGCTCCTGGTTTGTTCCGGAACAGGCCATCGCCTTCTCCTTGGGACGGATTGACTTCATGCCCAGTGTCTGGTTGTTGGTGCTGGTTCTTGTCTTTTATGCTCTTTCTCTCTGGGTCATCGTTCTGGCAACTATCCCGGTGGTGAAGAGGGACTGGGTTCTAGCTTCGTTGATGCTGGTTCCGCTACCCATCATTGGTTGCTGGCTGTTTAATATAGAGCAGGCAGGCAGTTTTTTCTCCGGTTCCGCAGCAGGACTACATCAATGGGATGTGCCCGTGGCCTCATCCCTGGTGGTGCTGGGTGTAACTTCGGCCACCTTTATCCGATTGCGCCGGCGAGCCCTGAAGGCCGGAGCCCTGATAACGGTCGGCTCTATCGCCCTGATGATGGTTGCCCACAATCTCTGGGGTGACCTGGGCTTCTTCGCCCTGTTGGCCTTTGCCCTTTCTATGCTGGTCTTTTTGTTTATTCCGGCACTACTGGAGGCTATTATCGGGCTCAACCGGCGGGGTAGGGACGTGTGGCAGCAGGACAACTGGATTGGGCGCCCTTCACTGCAAGACAGCCCGGGCGGGTTCTCCTCATAGTCAGACCTCCTCTTGACAACAACCTAGGTCTATGCTAGCATCAGCCTTATTTATTACATAGGCAGCCTATGCTGCTCGCCGGGTTTGGTGTTTAGAAGAGGTTGCCGGCACGAAGGCTGGGGGTAGAGTGGCCAACAGGGTGGGTATTGTCACTGACAGTATGGCCTGTCTGACCAGGGAACTGGTGGCGCAGTATAAGATTGAGATTGTGCCCATCATCATTAGCTTTCGGGGCAAGGACTACCGGGACTGGATAGACTTAACTCCCGACCAGGCATATAAGCTCTTCCTGCAGGACCCGGAAGAGTTTACTACTTCGCCGGCGTCACCCGGACGCTATCTTGAAGTCTACCGTCGGGTAAGCAGGCAATCGGATAATATCCTGTGCATCACTCTTTCCTCCAGGTTAAGCACAGCCTATGATATGGCCTTGGTGGCCACAGAACAGGCTAAGGCCGAACTTCCCCAGACGGCTATATCGGTATTAGATTCGCGGAATGTTACCGCTGCTGAAGGCTTCATTGCCCTGGCGGCGGCCCGGGCGGCGGCCGGGGGCAGGAACCTGTCGGCGGTGGTTAAAGCCGCTAACGAGGTCAGGGATAAGGTCGTCTTTGTTGCTCTTCTGGACACCATTCGTCATGTCTACCGCACCGGCCGCATACCTAAAGTGGCTGCTCAGATAGGCTCTATGCTCAAAATCAAGCCCGTACTCGCCAGCTCTTCCGGACTGATACGTTTTATGACGGCAGTTAGAAATAAGGGACGCGGCATAGACCGCCTCCTTGAGACAATGAGAAAGAAAGTGGGGCAAAATCCGGTGCATGTCGCCGTTATGCACGCTTATGCCCTTGAGGAAGCCAAGAAGCTAATGGAAAGGGTCTCTTCCGAGTTCAACTGTGTCGAACTCTGGCTCACTGAACTCAGCCCGGTTATGGGCTATGCCTGCGGCACTGGGACAGTGGGTCTGGCCTTTTACACTGAAGGTTGACGCCCTGTAAGCCAAATTCTATGAGCAAAAGCGGTAGTAGCCGATAAAATATAACAGGAGGTGAAGTGTATGAAACGAACTAGTGCCATAATTATTTCCATTCTGGGGATAGCCTGCCTTGCACTGGGCGTGGTGTTTATCATGCAGGCCGGCACCGCGGAGCAGAAAGTCGCTGACGACATAGCCCCCCTGGCGCTTGATCAGGTAAACGCTAAATACGGGCAAGTTACAGCCGCACAAGAACAAATTAGGGATATGGAAGAACCGGGAATACAGGCTGGTACCGCGGCACCAAGCGACACGTATAACTACCTTACGGCACAGAGAACGGGACTGGCAGTGGCGAGGACAAACATCGGGCTGGCCCAGTTCATAAGGACCAGTGGTATCCTGAATATAGTCATTGGTGCCGGCCTGGTTCTAGCCGGTATGGTATTGTTCCAGAAAGACAGAGCCGTAGCCTAAGGCAGTAACTAGCTCTGCCGCTTTTGCTCGTTTAATATCATCATTGCATAGAATGAGTTAGGCTGAACAAGATAAGCATTGCCGATGTTAGACTTATCGGTAATAGTATGGTGGATACTAACCTATGAATCCATACACCTATCCGGTTGTTGAGCCCGGTTTTAATCTGCGCCTGACGGAAACCACCCGAAGCTGGCTGCGTTACTCCGCCAGCTTCCCTATCGCCAAGCCGCTTGCTTACTACGACGGGGGTAACACCGGCCGTGGCGAGTTTTTCCGCCCCCGCCAGAAGACGGCCGGGCCGCTGGCTATTCTTGTCCATGGCTGGGGGGACCAGAGTGTTATCCCGTTTAAAATGTTGGCCAGAGACCTGGCCAGGAGAGGAATAGCTTCCTTTATATTGTACCTGATATTTCATCACTCACGGATGCCCAAGGCGATGCAAGACAAAGGTCTACATCTCACCCCGGAGGAGTGGTTTGAAGGCTATCAGACATCGGTGATTGATGTGCGCCAGGTAGTAGACTGGGCCAGCAGCCAGGATGAGATAGAGAAGGAGCAGATAGCCGTTATCGGTTTGAGCCTCGGTGGAATCATCGCCGCCATATCCATGGCGGTAGAAAGACGGATAGGCTCCGGCGTCTTTCTGGTAACCGGGGGCAACTACGAGAGCCGTGCCTGGTCGAAAAGAAGGCGTGATGGCCGTAACGAGTCAGACTTAGCTGAAGACCAGGAGCACTATGCCCGGTATCTGGCCGAGGTTGCCGAAAAGGGGCTTGAGGAGGCTAATCCGTCCAAGCAAAGCTATCTGACCGACCCGGTGACATTCGGCAGCTACCTCAGTAATCGCCCGGTGATGATGATTAACGCACTCTGGGATGAGATTATCGCGAGACAGGCCGCCCTTGATTTCTGGCAAGCCTGCGGTAAGCCGGCCATAAGATGGCTTCCTGCTACCCACGCCAGCATCTGGCTGCTGTATCCTCTTATTCGTCGGCAGATAGTCGGTTTTCTCGGGGACACCTTCCATTTGTAGAACGGTTCTCGTTTCTTGTCAAAGGCCAAAATGTCATAACTTTGCAACTTTTCTCCGCCAGGTTTTATGACTTTTTTATGTCTGGTATTCTAGACTTGCAAGCGATGCCTGACACTGGTCGTTAGACTTTCATCGTTCTCTGAGTCCTCACGTGGCAAAGAGATAGCCAAATACAAATCAAAAGGAGGCTCTATATGTCAGAGGTTTTCACGGGTGGCGGACTTTTAGCCAGCATTTTAGCTGTTGTGGCCGGAATTGTTATCCTTATCTGGCCCCACATAATCTCTTACATCATCGCCTTCTATTTGCTCATTATCGGCGTAATAGGGATAATAGCCTATGTGACGTAACTGCCTAAAGAGACTGGGTAGTAATCAATGGACATAGCACTATACATTTTGATTGCTATCGGCGGCCTCATCGTGCTGTGGCTGATATTCAGACAGCTTTGGGGTTGCCTCTTGCGGCTTTTGCTGGCCTTTGCGGTGCTGGCCTTAATCGCTTTGGCGGTCTTTTCTATGGTCAAATGCTGACACACCAGCCTGCCCCTGGTAATCGGCAGTGGTCGTAATTTAGGCTTTAGCATATGACTTGACATCCAGCGAATTATTTTATATTCTTCAACGGTAATACCTCGGTTGTCTAGGTATTAAACTGTTGGGTTGGGGGCTGCTTGGATATCAGGGATAATAAACTACCGACTTTGGAACGTTTCCGGGCAATTAATAATACCTTCCCCAAGACCGGGGAAATCCTGGAGCTAAAGCGGCGGGATAAAAAGGTCTTCGGCTGGCTCTGTACTTACGTCCCTGAGGAGGTTATATACGCCGCCGGAATCCTTCCGGTGCGTATCACCGGCTATTCCCAGGAGATGGAACTGGAGGATGGCAACGCCTATCTTTACATCAACAACTGCTCATTCTCCCGCAGTTGCCTTCAGATGGGCCTGCGGGGCGGGTATGATTATCTGGATGGCCTGGTCGCCGGTTCGACCTGTGACGGGGCGCGCCGCCTCTTTGACCTGTGGCTTCACTACATCAAGGTGCCCTTCCACCACATTCTTAGCGTGCCCCGTAAATACACCGAACGGGCGCACGGCCTTTACCACGAGCAGGTGACCAGTTTTAAACAGCACCTGGAACAGTATTGTGACATAAAGATAACCGATGCCATGCTGCTCCGGTCTATCCAGGTCTACAATGAATCACGGGAACTGCTGAGAAAACTCTACGAGCTGCGCAAGCTGGACAGGCCGCCGGTTACCGGCGCCCAGACGATGGAGGTGCTCAATGCCAGTTTCCGCATGCCCAAGGAGTTGTTTAATCAATATCTGGGCCAGCTGCTGGCCGAAATAGCCGGGTCGGAAAAAGCTTACAACAGCCGGGCAAGACTGATGGTCACCGGCAGCGTAATGAACAACCCGGAGTTTATCCAGTCCATTGAGGAACTGGGCGGGCTGGTGGTGACTGATGAACTGTGCACCAGCACCCGCTACTGGTCTGACCCCGTAGTCCTGGACGGACGGCCGCCGCTGGAAGCCATATCGCGGCGCTATCTGAACAACTTCCCCTGTGCCCGGATGGTGCCTTCCGACGAGCGGTTTGACCGCATCCTGGAGCTGGCCCGCGACTACCGGGTTGACGGCGTCATCAGCCAGATTATCCGCTACTGCGTGCCCTACGCCCACGACCTGCCGCTAATCACCGAGAGGCTGAAGCAGGCCGGCATCCCGACGCTGGCTCTGGACGTGGAGTACGGCACTTCCGGCTCGGGGCAGGTCCGTACCAGGGTGCAGGCCTTCCTGGAGATGCTGGAGGCGAAGAAGAGATGACAACCACCGAGCCCAAAAGCGAAGTAGACCTGCTCATCCGGACCTTCCGGCTGCTTGGCAGGATGAACCGCGTCCAGCCCGAAGCTCGTTCAAGCCAGACCCTGTATTATCAGATGCTGGCCGAGTACTACACTCGCATCCGCAACGCCCGCCAAGAGGGCAAGCTGCTGGCCGCCCACACCGTCTTTTTCCCCACCGAGATACTCTACGCCATGGACATCGTGCCCATGCACACCGAGATGACCACCTGGCTCACCGCCCTGTTTCTGAGGGAACAGGCGGAGCTGCTGGCCAAGGGCGCCGAGCTGGGGCTGGCGCCTGAAATCTGCTCCCCCCACCGCGGCGTCGCCGGCATCTTCGGCTTGGGTGCCATCCCCCACCCCGATGTCATCCTGTGGTCCAATCTTATCTGCGACAACACCGCCAAGTCCGGAGAACTGATGATGGAGCTAAGCCACAGCCCGGGCTTTTTCCTGGATAACCCTTTCCAGAGCTCGCCCGGTGAGATAAACTATCTCGTGGGCGAACTGGAAGATATGGTGCACTTCCTGGAGGAAAAGTCCGGCAGGAAGATGGACTGGGACCGGCTTTCGGAGATGGTCGCCCGCACCGATGAGGAGATTGAGCTCTACCGGGAGATTTGCCAGCTGCGCAAGGCGGTGCCATCTCCGATGTCTATCTCCGGCTATTTAGAGCTGCTCTCGGCGGACTACATGTTTCCCGGCCAGCCGGAAGCAACTCAATATCTGATGCAGCTGCGGGACGAGCTAAAGACAATGGTGGAGCAGGGCAGAGGGGCCGCCTCCCCCGAGCGCTTCCGCCTGATGACGCTTTTCGTCCCGCCCATGTACCTTATGAGCTATCTGGCCGGACTGTTTGAGGAACTGGGGGCAGTGAGCGTGGTAGAGCCGCTCTTCACTCGCTGGTCTGAGGGCCGGCTGGACCCGGCCAAGCCACTGGAAAGCGTGGCCAGGAAGTCCTTTCTTATTCCAGAGAGAAGAAGCATGTACGGGCCACTCAGTGAACAGGCGTTGCAGGACATCACCGATGGCGCCGAGCAGTACAAGATTGACGGGGCCATCTACTGGGCGTTCATGGGCTGCCGCCACACCTGTGCCACGGTAAAGGTCATCAAGGAGACACTGAGTGAAGTTGATGTTCCCATGCTCACCATTGACTGTGACATCGTCGACCCCACCATAAACTCCGAGGAGGAGATTCGTGATAAAATAACCCAGTTCTTTGAAATGCTGGAAGATAGGTAGACAATGGGCAAAATGGCACAGGAAAAAATAGATTACCAGAAGCTTACCACCGGCTACCAGTTCGCACCCGCCGGCTTCCGGCTTGATGACCAGAGGGTAAAGGCTTATCTCGATGCGGTTGAAGACCGTAACAGCATCTACGATGAACACGGGATTGTTCCCCCGATGGCGATGGCCGCGCTGGCTATGGCGGCCATGTCCTCGACTCTGGCTCTGCCGCCCGGCGCCATTCATGTGTCCCAGAATCTGGAATTCATCAATCTGGCCGGAATCGGAGAGGAGCTCACCAGCCATGCCACGGTCAATCGCAGAGCGGAGCGCGGTAAGTTCCACATGCTGACCATCGGCATTAACATCCTGAACCAAAGCAGGGCGACCGTGCTATCCGGTGAGACCTGCTTCATCCTGCCCCTTACGGAGGAAAAGCCGTGAGCCTGAGACCGGAAGAGCTAAGTGCCGGCATGAGTCTGCCGCAACTGAAGCGGGAGGTTACTCAGGAGCACATCAACCTTTATGCCGCCGCCAGCGGTGATTATAACCCCATCCATACTGACCCCCAGTTCGCCAGCCAGACGCCGCTGGGCGGCACCATCGCTCACGGCATGCTTATCCTGGCCTATGTTTCCGAGCTCATGACCGGCAGCTTTGGAATTGACTGGCTCGGCGGCGGCAGTCTCGGCGCCCGGTTCAAGGCCCCGGCCCGCCCCGGAGATACCATAACCGTGAGCGGCAGGGTAACCGCGGTGCAGAGAGAAGGCGGTTTCACCTCAGTCAGTTGCGATGTGCTCTGTCAGAACCAAAAGGCCGAGCCGGTAATAATCTGTGAGATGAAAGTGAGGATGAAAACAGATGAAGATAGCCGTTGATGCCATGGGGGGTGATTTTGCCCCGGAAGAAATCGTCAAGGGCTCGGTCTTGGGGGCCAGGGAGCACGGCGTTGGCATTATACTGGTCGGGCCCAGGGAGCTTATTCAGGCCGAGCTGGCAAAATACGATACCTCGGGACTGGATATCGAAATAGAGCACACCGATGAATACTTGGTCGAGGGGGAGCACCCGGCCTACGCCATGCGCAAGAAAAGGAACGCCTCTATCATGGTGGCCACCAGGCTGGTCAGAGAAGGCAGGGCCGAGGCGGCGGTGGGCGTCGGTCCCACCGGGGGTGTCTTCGCCTCGGCATTGCAGTCGTTGGGCACTCTGGAAGGCATCTCCCGGCCGGTCATCGGCGGGCAGTTCCTGGGGTTCGCCCCGGAGACCATCATGATTGACCTGGGCGGCAACGTGGACTCCCGTCCCGACCAGCTTCTGGACTTCGGCATCATCGGCATGGTCTACGCCCGCAAATGGATGAACATACCCGACCCGACCATCGCCCTGGTCAGCAATGGCAAGGAGGAAGGGAAGGGCAACGAGGTGGTCCGCGAAACCTATGAGCTTTTCAAGAAGTCTGGCCTGAACTTTATTGGTTATGTGGAGGGCAACGACATCGCCCATGGCAGGGCCAATGTAGTCATCTGTGACGGCTTCGTGGGCAATGTGGTGGCCAAGTTCTGTGAGGGTCTGGGTGATGTCACCGCCCGGTGGCTCGAGAAGACACTACGGGATAGGCTGCCTCCGGATGAGGCCAGTGACATAGTGGCCGCCTTAAAGCGGGCGACCATTCCGGCCGACGCCCTGGGCGGCGGGCCGCTGTGGGGTATAAACGGCATTGTCTGCAAGGCCCACGGTCGCAGCCGGGCAGTGGAGGTGGCCAACACCATCGGCACCGCCAGGCGGGCGGTGGAGATAGACCTGGTGGGGACATTCAGGACAGAGCTGGCGGCGGTCAGGAGCACCCTGAATATCGCCAGTCCAAATGCTTAGACAGAGGGGGTTCAGAATATGTCTACCAGTACTTCAGTTGAAGAGACCATCAAGAGGATAGTGACCCGAATCGTGCGCAAGCAGGAGACGGATTTCAAGCCATCGGCCACCTTTAAGGACCTGAAGGCGGACTCGCTGGATGTGGTGCAGATACTGGTGGCCGTAGAGGATACATACGGAATCGAGATACCGGATGAGGAGCTTAAGAACGTTACCGACATGAAGAGCTTTGTCGCCTGTGTTGAGCGTATCATTAATAAGAACAAGTAGTCTGGGATAATAAAATGTCACTGAAGGGTAAGGTCGCGCTGATAACCGGGGGCTCCAGGGGCATTGGCCGGGCGATAACGCTCAGGCTGGCCTCGGAGGGGGCGGATGTCATCATCAACTTCTTCCGCAAGCGGGACACCGCCGAAGCTACTGCAGAGGACGCCCGCGGCCGGGGAGTGAGCACCCATATCATCAAAGCCAATCTGGCCGAGCCGGAAAAGATTGACCGGATGTTTGCCGAAATCCGGGAGAAGTTCGGGCGGCTGGACATCCTGGTCAACAACGCCGCTTCCGGCGTCGCCCGTTCTGCCATGGAGCTGGACTCTGATGCCTGGGACTGGACAATGAACATCAACGCCCGGGCCTGCCTGCTGTGCGCCCAGAGAGCCGCTGGAATGATGAAGAACGGTGGTGTCATCGTCAACATCTCCAGCCTCGGCTCCCGGTTAGTCCTGCCGATTTACACCGCCGTGGGTGTTTCCAAGGCGGCCCTGGAAGCCCTCACCCGCTACCTGGCCGTCGAGCTGGCGCCACAGGGAATAAGGGTCAACGCCATTTCGGCGGCGGCGGTGGAGACCGAGGCCCTTAAACTGTACACCTCTGGCCCCGGGATACCCCGGTCTCTGGTCACGAGCACTCCGGCCGGCCGTATGGTGCAGCCGGAAGACGTGGCCAGTGTCGTCGCTTTTCTCTGCCATGACGCTTCGTCAATGATAAGGGGGCAGATTATCGTCGTTGACGGGGGTGTGTCCCTGACCTCACCGGGCTATGCTCCGCCCGGAGACAAAGGAGCCCGCAATGCCCCGTAGAGTAGTTATTACCGGACTCGGCGCCATTACCCCTCTGGGGCTGACCGTAGATGGATACTGGCAGGGGCTGACCAGAGGACAGTCGGCCATCGGCCCGATAACCAAGTTTGATACCAGCCGGTACCCGGTCAAGGTGGCGGCCGAAGTCAAAGGATTTGAGCCGACGGACTATATGGATATCAAGCGCGTCGACCGCACCTCTCTCTGTGCTCAGTATGCTATTGCCGCCGCCAAAACGGCACTGGCCAGCGCCCGTCTGGATATGGCGGAAGGACCGGCAAGGGCCGGCGTGGTCATCGCCACCAGTGGCGCCATAGAACTCTTGATTGACCAGGGCGAGGTCATCAGAAACCGCGGCCCGATGCGCCTGGACCCGCTGTTAATCAGCAAAGTCGCCCCGAGCATGGTATCGGCTATCGTTGGTCTGGAGTTAGGCCTTAAGGGGCCCAACAGCAGTCTCAACAGCGCCTGCGCCAGCGGCAGTGACGCTCTGGGTACTGCCCTGAACCTGCTGCGCCTGGGACATGCCGATGTCATGGTCGCCGGTGGCGCCGAGACCCAGGTGAACCCGCTGGCCATCGCCGTTACCGGGCGGGTCGGTGCCCTCAGCCGTCAACTGGACCCGAAGAAGGCCTGCCGCCCCTTTGACCTCAACCGCGACGGGATGGTCTATGGTGAAGGTGCCGCCGTATTAGTGCTGGAGACCCTGGAACACGCCGAGCGGCGTCAGGCACCGATACTGGCCGAGCTGGCCGGTGCTGGCTGGTCTTTTGACGCCTTCAACGAGACGGCGCCCGACCCGGCCCAGGAGGCTGTGGCTATGAAGATGGCGCTTGATGATGCCGGTCTTTCTCCAGAAGAGATAGACTATATCAACGCCCACGGCACCGGCACCAAACTCAATGATGCCGCCGAGACCAGGGCCATCAAGCTGGTCTTTGGCAAGTGCGCCTACGAGATGCCGGTCAGCTCGAACAAGTCGATGATAGGGCACCTGGCCTGTGCCGCCGGTGCCGCGGAGGCCATCGCCGCCGTGATGACTGTGAGGGAGGGTATCGTTCCCCCGACGATAAATTACGCCACGCCGGACCCGGAGTGTGACCTGGACTACGTGCCCAACGTCGCCCGCCGTCAAACGGTGGATGCCTGTCTTTCCAACTCCTTCGGTATGGGCGGGCAGAACTGCTGTCTGGTCATAAAGAGATTCTCCCAAGAAAAGGAATAAAATTGAACGATACCGGCAGGAAAGTTGCCCTGGTGACCGGCGCCTCCCGCGGTCTGGGGAGGGCCATCGCCATTAAACTGGCAACCCACGGCATCAGGGTAGCCATAAACTACCTGGCCAATGATAAAGAAGCCAGGCTAGTAGCCCGGGAGGTCAAGGATTCGGGTGGTGAGGCGGTGCTGTACAAAGCAGACATATCCGATGTTGCCGCCGTCCGGCAGATGATGCACCAAATCGTGAATCAGTGGGACAAGATTGACATTCTGGTAAACAACGCCGGCATCGTTCGGGACGCTCTCCTGCTCCGTATGCCGGACGATGCCTGGGATGAGGTGATGAACACCAATCTACGTGGGGCCTACCTGTGCACCAAATACGCGCTGCACTCTATGATGGAGCAGGGCTGGGGTAGAATCATCAGCATCGCTTCTCTGGCCGGTGTGGTGGGCAATGTCGGGCAGGCAAACTACTCTGCGGCCAAGGGCGGCCTGATTGCTTTTACCAAAGCCGTAGCCCGTGAGGTCGGCCCGCGGAATATCACCGTAAATGCCATCGCCCCCGGCTTTATCGTCACCGAGATGACGGACAGATTGCCCCGGGAAACCAAGGATGCTATTCTGGTACGGATTCCCCTGGGACGCTTCGGTGTGGCCGATGACGTCGCCGAGCTGGCGGCCTTTCTCGCCAGCGAGGCCGCTGGCTATATCACGGCACAGGTCATCTGTGTTGATGGCGGAGTAATCTAAGGAGGTTCAAAGATGGCTAAAGTGGGTGTTGTCACCGACACAATCTCCTGCCTGCCCCCGGAGTTGGTCAAGGAATATGGCATCAGGCTGGTGCCTGTCTCTCTCAGTATCAACGGCAAGGGCTACCGCGACCTGGTGGAACTCACTCCTGACGACTTCTGGAAGATGTTTCCCGGTATCAAGGAATTCAGTACCGGAGCACCAGCCTTGGCCGAGTATACCGAGATTTTTCAGGAACTGAGCCAGACCACGGACAGCATTGCCTGCACCTTTGTCTCTAAAGCCCTGAGTGCCACCTACGAAGACGCTCTGCAGGCCCGCGACCTCTTCCATAAAGAGCATCCCGGCGTTAGAATTGAAATCATTGACAGCCGGACTGCCGCCGGGGCCCAGGGGTTCATCACCCTGGAGATGGCGCGGGCGGCCGAGGCGGGTAAAAGCCTGGCCGAGGTGATGCAGGTGGCCAGTGACATGATACTCAGGGCCAGGTTTGTCTGTGCCCTGGAGACCTTAAAACTGCTGATAAAAATCGGACGGGCGCCGAAGACCGCCTATATGGGAGAGCTGTTCCAGGTAAAACCGATAATCGGCATGGTCAACAACACCGGCCTGGTGGAAAATCTGGGACGGGCCCGCGGCATGGAAAAGGCCATGCTGAAGATGGTAGAACTGATGGGGCAGTATGTTGACGGCAACAAGCCGGCCCATGTCAATGTCCACTACAGCAACTCTGTCAGTGACGGCGAGAGGCTGAAAGACCTGGTTACTTCAAGATTCAACTGTGCCGAGCTGTACTTCACTCCTTACTCCCCGGTGATGTGCGGTGCCGTCGGCCCGGTTGTCGCCGTGTCCTTCTATTCTTGAAGATACCGTTGCGACCGATGATGGAAGGAGACCATGGAGCGTAAAAAGACTATTGACGGGCGTGACCTCAGGGCGATGTTCAGCGCCGGGGCTGCCTGGCTGGAAAAGATTGTCCCGGACATCAACGCCCTGAATGTCTATCCCGTGCCGGATGGAGACTGCGGCACCAACATGCTGTTAACCATGCGGGCAAGCCTGGCCGAAGCCGCCAAGCTTGCAGACGGTGGTGCCACCGCCATGGTGCAGGCAATCGCCAAGGGAGCGCTCATGGGTGCCCGCGGCAACAGTGGCGTCATCCTCTCCCAGATATGGCGCGGTCTGGCACAGGGGCTAGATGGCAAAAACGTTATCGGCGCCAGTGACCTGGCTCTGGCTTTTCAGGAAGCGGCTGATACGGCCTATCTCGCCCTGAGCAACCCGGTGGAGGGTACTATTCTGACCGTGATGCGGGATGCGGCCTCATCCGCCGGGCGAGAAGCAGCCAGTGCTGATGCCAGTGCGGTATCGGTGCTGACGGCGGCAGTCAACGCCGCCCGGGCATCCGTCATGAACACGCCCAATCTCCTCGCCGTACTCAAGGATGCCGGTGTGGTGGACGCTGGCGGACACGGCTTGTACACATTCCTGGAAGGGGCCCTGCTCTATCTTAAGAGTGATATGGACGGTCGTTCTCCCGAGTTGCTTTCCCGAAGGACACCACTGGTGACCGGACCAGCGGTATCCCAGCAGGAGGACTCCTATGGCTTTTGCACACAGTTCATGCTCAGAGGGGAAGGGTTGAATGTGGCTAAGCTGAGAGGCGCACTGGAAGGTCTGGGAGAGTCACTGATTGTAGTCGGGGATGCCTCAGCAGTCAGGGTTCATATCCATACCCACGATGCCGAGGCGGTCACCAGATTAGCCTCCTCTTTGGGCACACTGTTTGATATTGACATCCGCAACATGGACAAGCAGCACCAGGATTTCTTGCTGATGCATCGGGGCAAGCTGTCTGGTCTGCGCAGCGCCGTGATTGCCGTGGTCAATGGAGAGGGTATGGTCAATGTTTTTGCTGATTTGGGCGTCGCTGCTATTGTCCCCGGGGGACAGACCATGAATCCCAGCACCACCGACATTCTCCGTACGGTAGAAGAGGTGCCTTCCGACAATATTATCCTGCTGCCCAACAACAAGAATGTGATTCCCGCCGCTCTCCTGGTTCAGCAACTCACGGAAAAGAATCTGAGGGTAATCCCTGCCCAGACAATCCCCCAGGGAATCTCCGCCCTTGTTGCCTTTGTTCCTGAAGCAGACTTTGAGACCAATGCGGCACAGATGGCGGCAGCCATCGCCACGGTCAGGACAATCGAAGTAACACAGGCCACCCGCGCTACCAGATCAAACAGCCTGGACATCAGGAGGGGGCAATTCATTGGTTTACTCGATGGCGAGTTGCTGGCGGTGAGCAACTCTCCGGACGACGTCGTCTTCCAGCTGTTAGCCCGGATTGATCTGGCCCAGGCTCGCATTGTGACGCTCTATTTTGGCAAAGACACCGGTCAGACTGAAGCAGAGCAGATAAGCGCCCGGATTGGCGAGCGCTATCCTGAGTTCGAGGTCGGCGTGGTGAAAAGCGGGCAGCCCAATTACCAGTATATCGTCTCTGTAGAATAGTCTGCCGCTGCTTTCGGCCAAAGCAAGTTTTCCACCTTCCCCAGAGCAGAAATTCGTTTCTACAACCGGGAATGCCCCAAATACTATAAGAAAATCCTATAAATGTTATAAAAAGTCTTGACATCCATTACCAGATGGTGTAGATTATCTTGACTATTACCATAGACATAATATGAATCCCATCAGAAAGCGGGGGTTTGAAGATGAACGGGAAATCACAGGCACTGCTCTCTAACTCTGGTTTTGCGTCCTACCTGGCCACCGGCTACTGGAATGTCTTTGGCAGAGAGTGGCCTCCCTGGCTCGGCGGCTTGATGCTGGGTCTTTTAAACTTCGCCCTGTTTGCCTTTGCCGCTCCCTGGTTTATTTACGGGGGCTATGTTAACTGGGGCTCCTGGATTATAAAGTCAGTAGGCATTAAACCGGTATCAGAACCTGCAGTCCCGTGGTTAAACACCGGTTCGGTGCAGGACATCGCTATTTTCTTTGGTGCCTTCATCGCTATACTGATGGCCAGCAACTTCCGTTTCCGAATGCCCCAGCGCAAGATTCGGCTGCTGGAGGGATTTGCCGGCGGCGTCCTGATGGGCACAGGGGCTATGTTCGCTCCCGGCTGAAACATCGGTGGGTTCTTCTCCGCCGTGAGCGGGCTATCACTGAGCGGGTTTATCGTCTTCTTCGGGCTGGCGGCCGGAGGCTTTACCGGCGTGCTTTTGGCACGGTGGCGTTTGAAGCGTGAAATCACTTCGGGTTTTGTCGCCATGTATGAGCGTAAGCCAACCGACATCATCGTGGAAGCCGGACCACGCTCCCTCTGGCGCCAACCCGTTATTGCATTAGCGGCTGCACTTGTTGCTCTAGGCATCATTGAGATCTTCTTAACTCAGGGCCACACCAATATCGCTGTTTATGGCCTGTTCGGGCTTGCCTTTGGTTTCGTCCTTCAGAAGTCCGGATTCTGCATGACGGCCTCTTTCCGTGACCTGTTCACCACCGGTGGTGGCCGGCTGGCTCGAGGTTCTATGGTGGCCATCGCCGTATCGATGTTAGGGTTTTCCATCCTGGTGGCGACGGGTGTAAGGCAGCCATTTGTGCTGCCTGTCGGCTGGCATACCCTGGTCGGCGGCTTCCTCTTTGGTCTGGGGATGGTACTGGCCGGTGGCTGCGCCACGGGTACTCTCTTTAGAGTCGGAGAGGGAAACGTACAGTTCATGCTTGCTCTGCTGGGGGCGGTCTTGAGCGCCCCCCTCTTCCTGCTTCTCCTGAGCAAGACGGGCTTTCAGATGGGCTCATCCATCTGGCTGGTGGATTACCTGGGGTGGCAGGGCGCTCTCCTGCTGGGCTTTGCCTTCCTTGGTGTCTGGTTCCTACTAGTCCAGTGGAATGAAATGCGTATGAAGGGAAAGTAAATGACTAACAAAGCAAGTGCAGTTTTAGACCTAAGAGGCGAGGCCTGCCCCTATCCGGCGATGTATGCCAAGGCACGAATGAAGCGTATGGCCAAGGGAGAGGTCCTTGAAGTGGTGGCGGATGGAATGTGCACCATCGAGGGGCTGCCAGATGCCATAGCTCAAGCAGGCCATAAGCTGCTCAAGGTAGAGCCTCTGGCAAACGGCGTCTTCCGCTTCACTATCGAAGTAGCCTGACAAGGTGCTTGTAAGACGGGGTTTAGAAGCTGTTCTGTGGGTGAGGCCAGGGAACGGACTGGGCGTTCCCGGCCTTACCGTTTTTGACAGGGGAATCCCGGCCGGCTAATATTCATCTGTGCGGGTCAAAAAATCAGCCAAAATAAGTCTTTGGTGGAGTGAGTGATGAAAACTAGTGGCAATACTATCCTAATCACCGGAGGAGCTACGGGAATCGGTTTTGCTCTGGCCGAAGCCTTTGTTGAAGCAGGCAACAAGGTGCTGATTTGCGGGAGAAGGGGAGTCAAATTGGACGAGGCCAGGAGGAAACTGCCCCAGATACAGGTGTGGCGGTGTGACCTCTCTGAAAAGGAGGGGCGCGAATCTCTCTGCGACTGGGTAAAAGACAATCACAAAGACCTGAACATCCTGGTAAACAACGCCGGCATTCAAAGAGCCATTAACCTGAGGAAAGGGACGGCTGAATTGTTTGGAGGCGAAGACGAAGTCCAAATCAACTTCGTTGCCCCCATCCACCTGTCGGCGTGTTTTGTTCCGTTGCTGTTGGATAAAGAAGAAGCGGCTATCGTCAATGTTTCCTCGGGCCTGGGCTTTGTTCCGATGGCTGCCATGCCTGTATACTGTGCTACCAAGGCGGGAATCCATATGTTCAGTGTCTCCTTGAGGCACCAGTTGAAGGGTACATCAGTGAGAGTATTTGAGGTAGTGCCGCCTGCAGTTGATACAGAACTGGGGGCGGGCGACGCCGGGGCTTCCGGACAGGGCTATCGAGGAATTTCGCCTTCCGAAGTGGCCGCGGCCACCATGAAAGCCCTCAAGAACAACGTGTACGAGATAGTTATCGGAGAGGCGAGAGGACTCGTTGAAGGGTCAAGGAAGGACTTCGAAAGGACATTTCGGGAACTCAATAACTGGTGACATCTGCCAGAAATCGGAAGCTGCCATCGGCAGTCCATTCCGTATGAGACCACGCTGACCTGCCCCTGAAAATGCTGGCTTTTCAAATTCAAACGGTTTTTTATTCACTCCTTTGTAGCTCCTCGGCCGAACTGTGTCGCTCAGGCTGACCTGTCAAATTGACGGCCTGTTATGCACGACCAAGGGCTCACCTATGCGTTCCGGGATCTCCTCGCCGGGGCTACCTTTGCTCCTGCCCTTCCTTCTCTCAGTTTAAATCAAAAAAAGATGCGATTTTATGGCCTAGATACTTGCAATAGTTGTTCTATATATAGTATAACAATAAGCATGTTAAAATTGCACCTGGACCAGCATTCGTCACTCCCCTTATACGGGCAGATAGCCGACCAATTAAGACTGTTTATTGCCTCAGGTCAACTCAAACCGGGCGATCGTCTACCTACAATTAGGGGACTGGCAAGAACCCTTGGTGTAAATATAAACACCGTCGTCAGAGCATATGTAGCTCTTGAAAGAGAGCACGTGATTACGTCACGCCGTGGTGGTGGTACAACGGTGACGGCCAGGACAGACGATCCAGCAATGCGAATCATTCATCAAAAGCGGCTCTCCGATATTGTCAGCAGTGACATGCTCAAATTGTTGAGCTTGGGTTACAGCCCGGAAGAAATAGAGGCCACCTTCTACCTGCACCTAGCGCGTTGGCAGGAAGAAAAGAGGACGCCGGCTGAAGCACCCGGCCAGAAACACGGAGGCGAACGCAGAAATATTATTCGTATAGTTGGCAGCCATGATTTGGCCTTGAATCTACTTGTTGACCTGCTGAGGCAGCGTAACAGTGAAACCGAGATTGAGGTCAATCCTGCAGGTAGTTTGGGAGGGCTGATTGCTCTTCAGGAGGGAAGAGCTCATCTGGCAGGAATCCACCTGCTGGATGAAGAAACAGGTGAATATAACTACCCCTACATCAAGAAAATACTGCCAGGTAGGAAGATAGTAATAATAAACTTGGCCTATCGCATTCAGGGATTGATGTTGTCTCCGGGAAACCCGAAGCAAATCCGGGGGTTTGGTGATTTGCCGAGGCCCGAAGTTATCTTTGTCAACCGGCAAAAGGGTTCTGGTACTAGGGTGCTATTGGACCTCAAGTTAAGGCAGAGCGGGATTCTTGCGTCTGAGATTAGGGGCTACGAGCGGGAATTGGATACGCATCTAGCCGTTGCTGCGACCATCGCCAGAGGGGAAGCGGACGTAGGATTGGGTATTGAGGCGGCGGCACGGAGTTGCGGGCTTGATTTCTTGCCGCTATTCAGAGAGAGATATGACTTGGTGACGCTAGAGGAAGACTATCATAGTAAGCTGTTGTTCCCTCTGTTAGACCTAATCGCCAGCGAAGATTTCGGAAAGATAATCAATCAGGTAGGTGGATATGATACTTCACAGATCGGAATGACCACCTTTCTCTAGGATAGGCTTTTTCACCCGGCCATTTCTCTGAGGCTTTGCCAAGGAGATTATCCGAAAAGGTATTGCTGGAAACGGCAGTGCCTCCAGTATTTGGATGAGGAGGATTTTATCGACATAAGTCAGTTTGCTTGTCAGGCCCTTTTTGCTCTCTTTTCTGCCCGAGTTCCGCCCTTCGATGAGTAGTTGAGAAGGTTTAACAACGAAAAAGGAGATATGGTAAGAGACTTGTCCTTTTTAAAATTCATTAGAAAGAATCGGCTAACAGTTACCTTCGTGCTTTTGGGGCTGGTACTGTTCCTTTTTATCGTCGTACCTCTGGCCAAGATGATATTTTCCTCTGCCTCTGAAGCGGAGACGCTCTGGGAAACTGTTCTGGATCCCGAGGTCACTAATGCTATCGGCCTCACACTCTTTGCCGCCTTGATAGCTACGTTGGTCGGCTTCTTTCTTGGCATTCCCTTGGCATATGTCTTAGCGAGAAACAATTTCAGGGGAAAGAAGCTGGTAGAGGGACTGATTGATGTACCTATTGTGGTGCCTCATACTGCTGCGGGCATCGCTCTCCTTTTCGTATTTGGCCGTAACTTCACTTTAGGCAAGGTTTTCAATTTTTTCGGTATCCAGTTTGTCGATTCCATAGCGGGTATCGTTATCGCCATGCTGTTTGTCAGTATTCCGTTCCTGATAGATTCAGCCAAAGAAGGCTTTAAAAAGGTAGATGTCAGACTGGAGAAAGTGGCACGTAGCTTAGGGGCTTCCCCGTGGCAAGCGTTTTTCAGAATATCGTTCCCTCTGGCGTGGCGCAGTATTCTCGCCGGGAATATTATGATGTGGGCACGTGGTATAAGCGAATTTGGAGCCGTCATCATACTAGCCTACCATCCCATGATAGCTCCTGTTCTCGTCTATGAGAAGTTTGAAACATACGGCCTCGATTATGCCCGTCCGATAGCGGTATTGTTGATTCTGGTGAGCATGCTGGTGTTCATCGTATTGAGAACCATCGCCTATAGAGGGGATAAGTCATGATTGAAGTCAAGAATCTGTGCGTGGACCTTGGCGAGTTCGTCCTCAAGGATATCACTCTTAATATCGAAGAGGGTGAGTATTTCATAATCCTTGGCCCCACCGGTGCAGGAAAAACGGTGTTACTCGAGTCCATCGCTGGCTTATACCCCATAACGGATGGGGAAATATGGCTCAGAGGCAAGGAGATGACCAGGGTTGAGCCGGAAAAGCGGGGGATAAGCATAGTCTATCAGGACCATGCTCTGTTTCCCCACCTTTTGGTGAAGGATAATTTACTCTTTGGCCTGAGGATGCATAAAGCGACTGCAGATGAACAAAAGGATAGGCTCAATTGGGTTGCAGAACTGCTGGGAATAGGTAATCTTCTCCACAGACGACCGGACACACTGAGTGGCGGCGAAAAGCAGAAAGTAGCCCTGGCAAGGGCCGTCATTACTCAGCCAGAATTGCTTCTTGTAGATGAGCCGCTTAGCGCCCTTGACCCAGAAACTCGGGAAAACGTACAGCAGGAGCTTCGTCGGCTTCACAAGGCCCTGGGAATCACTACCGTTCACGTTACCCATGATTTCGAAGAGGCTATAACACTGGGCAACAGAATAGCCGTAATCAGCAAGGGTCGTCTGATGCAGGTGGGAGCGCCGCAGGGAATATTCCGTCACCCAAATTCAGAATTTGTTGCCCGCTTTGCCATGACCAGGAATGTCTTCCTTGGGGAAGCAGACAGGAAGCCAAGCGGGGACACTGTCTTTAGGGTTGATGGTACCGAATTCATTATCGCGGTGGGAGCAAACGGTACTTGCCACGCCTCTATACGCCCCGAAGATATACTCATTTCCGGTGAACCCGTACACTCCAGCGCCCGTAACTGCTTTCAAGGAACCATCACCGAAGTCCTGGATAGAGGCTCAACGCTGTATGTTACCGTAAGCATACCCCCCGAGCTTTCATGTCTGGTTACACGTCACTCTTTCGAAGAAATGGGGCTTCATGAGGGCAAGAAAGTCTACCTGACGTTTAAAGCATCATCCATTCACGTTTTTGATTAATGAATAAAAGAGGTTGTACACAATGAAAACAAAATTTACACCGAAACTCAAAGTCATATCCATTATCCTGGGCTGTTTGCCCGTAATTGGTTTGTTCTCTGCGTGTGGTAAGACGGGAACCGAGCTGTCTGGACAGCTTCAGATATTTAATGCCGGCAGCTTGACCGCACCCTTTGAGCAGGTAAGCGAGGCGTTCAACAAGATTCATCCCGGTGTGGATATACTGGCCGAAGCGGCCGGCAGCGCCACCACTATTCGCAAGGTCACCGAGCTTGGTAAGGAGTGTGGGGTGATTGGTTCCGCAGACTACCGTCTCATCCCCCAGTTGATGTTCCCCGATTATGCCGATTGGTACATAATTTTTGCTTCCAACCAGATGGTGCTTGCCTATACCGATAACTCGGCTTATGCCAATGAGATAAATAGCGACAACTGGTATGAGATTCTGCAAAGAGACGGCGTCACCTATGGTCGCAGCGACCCTGACCAGGACCCGTGTGGCTATCGGACTTTGATGGTGTGGCAGCTAGCCGAAAAGTATTACAACGCGCCAGGTCTATATGATAGTCTGTATGGAGCCACCGGTAACCTGATGAGACCTAAGGAAGTAGACCTCATTGCCCTGTTACAGTCAGGCGATTTGGACTATGCCTTTGAGTACTCCTCTCTGGCCCAGCAGCAAAATCTTAAGTACGTTGAACTGCCGCCGGAGATAAATCTCTCTGATGTCGGTTACGAGGACTTTTATTCTCAAGCAGAGGTGGAGATTGCGGGAGCGCAACCTGGTGAGACGATAGTTATGACGGGTAGCCCTATCGTATATGCGGTCACCATACCCAAGGACTTCCCGCGCCAAGACCTGGCTATCGCCTGGGTCGATTTTCTACTGAGTGACGAAGGGATGTCTATAGTGGAGGCGAATTTCCAGACACCAATCATTCCGGCTAAAACAAACGATGTAAGCAAGCTGCCGGAGGCTCTGAAGAAGTACATAGAGTAAACAGGCCGGGCCGCCGATGGGGGCCGCAATGATTTGATTACTATGCGAGCACTTCTGACATCCTTGTTATGACGCATATTATGAGGCATAATATGCTTGAAATCAGGAAAAACCGCTGTCTCTTTGAATGAAAGAGACCTGCTGGAATTGGAGAAGTATGAGTAAGGACCAAGGTGCCAGGGCCGGCCGACTTTCGTTTCTCGACCGGTTTCTGACATTGTGGATATTCCTGGCAATGGGGTTCGGGGTAGGCCTGGGTTATTTTATCCCCCAGGTCGGTGACGTCATGACCCGTCTATCTGTCGGTACCACGTCTATCCCTATCGCCGTAGGGCTTATTCTGATGATGTATCCGCCACTGGCAAAGGTGAGGTACGAGGAGTTGGGCCGGGTGTTTCGTGATTGGCGTGTGCTCGGGTTGTCGCTGGTTCAGAACTGGATCATTGGCCCAATACTCATGTTTTTCCTGGCCATCGGCTTTCTCGGCTTCCTGTGGCATTACCCCGAGTATATGACGGGCTTAATCATGATAGGCCTGGCCCGCTGTATCGCTATGGTTATCGTCTGGAACCAGCTGTGCCAGGGGGACAACGAATACGCCGCCGGCCTGGTTGCCCTTAACTCTGTTTTCCAAATAGTCTTCTTCTCGGTTTATGCCTATATTTTCATCACCGTATTGCCAACCTGGTTCGGGCTGACCGGCACGACTGTGCAGGTCACGATAGGACAAATAGCTCAAAGCGTTTTTATCTACCTGGGCATCCCTTTTTTTGGTGGCATGCTGACCCGTTTCTTGCTTATAAAATCAAAAGGCCACGTGTGGTACGAAAGCAAGTTTATCCCCAGGATAAGCCCGATTACGTTGACGGCCCTGTTGTTTACCATAGTGGTAATGTTCTCGCTTAAGGGGGAACTAATCATACAGATACCTCTTGACGTGCTGCGTATCGCGGTGCCGTTGCTCATTTATTTTGTTGTTATGTTCCTGGTCTCTTTCTATCTGGGTAAGAGAATCGGGGCCAACTATCCGAAGACGGCCACTATCGCCTTCACGGCGGCGAGCAACAATTTTGAACTGGCTATTGCCGTGGCAGTAGCGGTTTTCGGTATCGGCTCGGGGCAGGCGTTCGCCGCCGTCATCGGACCACTTATTGAGGTGCCGGTGCTGATAAGCCTGGTGAATCTGGCATTGTACTTCAGAAGAAGGTTTTTTACCGGAGAACTTCAGGAGTCTACGTGCCAGATTGAAGGAGTTAAGTCTCAGGAATAGCCCTGAGTCAGTATAAATGCGAATATGGAGGGGTGTCTCTAAAATTCCTGAAAGACAGTTGCCTGCGTGAGAAATTCTCAGTGGGAAACGAGAGGCGCAGCCTCTCGTTTCCAATTACCTGATTCCTCTCAAGCAGTTATCTAGTGCTTGTTTAATCTAGTCGCCTAGTCCAGAAAACCAACAATCCAGTTCAGAATATCTTGGATGTCGATGCGCTGGGCATAGGTTACGCCGTCGCAGTTGTAGTTGGTGACAAAGGAGTTTATACCCAGAATAGTGTCGGTTCCACCCATAAGGATAGGGCCGCCAGAGTCGCCGAAGGTGGTGCCGCCTTTACCCCTGGCCGGGTTGACCGTGAGTGATAGGAATTCGCTGCCGAGGGTGTTCTTGCTCTGTATCACACTGGCCGGAGCATAATAGCGCTGGTGGTTCCACTCCCAGCTGTTATAGGGTGGGGGTGGGTAAAAGCCCGGCGGGAAACCCGGAAAGTCGGGGACACCCTTCTTCTGCCACTGGACGCCGTAGCCCACTAGGTCAACCGGGCTCATCATGCCCAGGGTGTCAACCATGCCAGCGTCGGGCAGTTGGGCATACGAGCCGACGACTTCGGATGGCACAGGGTTATCGAGAACCACCACACCGACATCGTGGTAGTCAGAGCCGGGAAGGCCGGGCTCAGGAACGGACCGGTAATCCGGGTTGGTATAGGGTGTTCCGATGAACGAATCACCGCCATTGTAGTATGGGTAGCCTGTCTCGGCGTAGGGAAAACTGGTGCTGTTTTCCGGGTTGATGTTCGCCTCGAACCAGACACATGCCAGAGCTGTGCCATAAGTCCCGTGACCTGCCGTCAACACTACATCTGGTGAAATCAGCTCGCCGGTGGTGCGCCACAGGGGTGTTTGATTACTGTCGTAGAATACCACCAGGCAAACGTAGGGATGGCTGTCACCGTCGAAACTGCCGTTCTGGATGGCACTCACTGGCACCGCCGTCAAAACCAAAAGTGCCATCGCTGAGAATAAGACAAAAAATCTGAAAAGCCTCTTCATAATGACACCTCCTAAGTTTTGTTGCTTTGTTTCGTCTTTAGTATGTAAAAACCAGCGGTCCTCTGGTCACTTTGTTACCGATTTCCTGCTACCTTGATGCACTGCGAAATGGCGGTTTAACGCCCCTTGCTTCATTCTGCCAATATAAGTGTTGGCTTGTTCCAGACCGGGCAGCCAGAGTCTAGCCCATCAAATGGCCGTTGTCAATATGAAAGGTTTCGTTCTCTATTGGTTGGTTAGACATCAGTACATTAACCACATTTATTTCCTGTCTAGAGACCTTTCCTCATAAACGGACGCAGCGCTCTAAGATGCCGAATTCCCGTAACTTATCCATAAGCTCGGCCGACTTCTCTTCGTCTGCCAACAGTTCGGCTACAGAGCCTTCCTGGTGATGTCCTGCTCTGACTCTGACGGTCACGGGCACGCCCAGCTCCTTTTCCAGCGCATACTTTATCATCAGCCCTATAGCGGCACTGAACGGGCACATCGGTGCCGTAAGGCCGTAGGCAACTTCAATGCTGTTGTCTTTTATGCCGATGTCATCCTCGGTCACCAGACCCATGTCTACGATGGAACGGTCTACATAATCGGGGTCATAGACCCGATTCAGTACGGCCATCACTTCTTTTTTGTTCACGCTCCCTCCTGTATTCAGGACTTATGGTGAGAAACTAACTGTTACCGCCTTAGTGAGTCAAGGGAAGACCGAAGGAGAAAGTGCTCCCCTTGCCCATAACGCTGTCCACCCAGACACGGCCGCCCTGGGCCTCTACCAGCTGTTTGACGATGGCCAGGCCCAGGCCCGAACCGCCGGTGCTGCGCGTGCGTGACCTGTCCACCCGATAGAAGCGGTCAAAGATGTGGGGCAAATCCTCGGGGGGAATTCCGGCACCCGTGTCCACCACGGAGACGATGACACTTTCCCGGTCTGAGGTCAGCTTGATGGTGATGCCGCCGCCTTCCGGGGTGTAGTTAAGTGCGTTGTTCAGCAGGTTCCGCATCACCTGTGCCGTGCGGTCGGGGTCTGCCCAGGCCAGCAGTAGTCTCTCGGGTGATTCTAGCGCCACACTGATGCTCTTGGCGGTGAACTGGGTCTGAAAGCCATCAACTACCTGCCGGGCGAGAGCCGCCAAATCCGTGGCCTCTGGCTGAAACTTGAGCTGTCCCTCCTCGGCCAGAGACAGTGTGCGTAAGTCCTCGACCAATCGGGTAAGGAGCATCGTCTCTTGGTGCAGTGAGGTCAGATTCTCGGCGTCGGTAGCCAGAACGCCGTCCAGCATGGCCTCCACGTTACCCCGCACTATGGCCAGAGGGGTGCGCAGTTCGTGGGCTATGTCGGCGACCATGTTGTGACGCAGTTCCTGGTCGTGTCCCAGAGCTTCGGCCATGGTGTTGAAGGACTCTCCCAGCTCGGCCAGTTCGCTGGTGCCGCCTATGTCTACTCTCTGTCTGAGGTCACCCTGCGACATGCGTCTGGCCGCCGCCGCCACCTTGCCCAGCGGGGCCACTATTTGCCGGGTGAAAAGACCACCCAGAACTATGGCCAGTACCAGGCCCAGGATGCCGGCAATCCAGAGCGTCCGGCCCAGATTATCCAGGAATTCTCCCTGTGCCTGGACAACGATATTGCCCATCATACCGCCACTGGACATGCAACCGCTGGCTACCATACTGTTGACGAAGTTACTGAAGTCACTGGAGGTGGAGCGGTAGGCCAGCAGCGCCACCAGGGCTACCCCCAGTATAGCCGCTAGCAGGAAAGCAGCGGTGAGTCTTACTGATAAGCGATTGAAGATTGATTCTCTAGACATTGTCCTGCTCCTCGATTTTGTATCCTATGCCGTGGACGGTGACAATCGAACAGCCCTTTCCGGCGCCGCTGGCAACCGCCAGTTTGTGCCTCAGGTTCTTGATGTGGACGTCTATGGTGCGTTCATAACCCTCATAGGTCTCTCCCAGGGCCATATCGAGTATCTGGGCTCTCGACAGCACTCGGCCCGAGGCCTTTGCCAGAGCCGCCAGGATGCGGAACTCCGCCGCCGTCAGAGGGAGCAGATGACCGTGGCAGGTAGCCCTGAAGCGCTCCTCATCCATGACCAGGTCGCCTATAGTAAGCGGTGCTCTTGATGCCCCGGGTGTTTCTGCCGGGCGGGCGCGGCGGAGGACGGCCTTAATCCTGGCAACGAGTTCCCTGGGGCTGAAGGGTTTGGTCACGTAGTCGTCGGCACCCAGTTCCAGCCCGACCAGCTTGTCGGTGTCCTCGTCGCGGGCGGTGAGCATGATGATGGGCACCTCTGATGAACGGCGTATCTCACGGCACACCTCCATGCCGTCCAGTTCGGGGAGCATGAGGTCAAGAACGATAAGGTCAGGCGTCTCGCGCCTGAAGACCTCCAGGGCCTGCCGTCCGTCGTAGGCTTCCACCACCTGGTAGCCTTCACGCTCAAGGTAAGCCCGCACCAGGCCGACCATCTTTCTTTCGTCGTCGACCACTAAAATTTTACCCTTAGCCATTGGTAACCTCACACATATTCTATAATTCAATATTAGGGTAATTTCTTCCGCCTGGCAAACTCGGGCGGCTGGGAGTATTCCCAGCCGCCCTCAGGTTTCAACCTACAGTTTTGGTTACCAGCAACCCATGCCACTACCCATGCGGCCTCCGCCAATCCAGGGGGTGCCTCCGTAATTCGGAGCGTATCCCTGGTCGTATGTGATGTCCGGGGTTGCGGTCGGGACGCCAATACTGGTATTGTACCACGGCACAGTAATAGACTGCTCAATCTGCAGGCGGGCCTGCTCCCGAATGGCATCGGCTTGTTGCTGGCTCAGATAGCCGTACTTGGTATAAACGCCGAGAATCTCACTCTGCGGGGCCAGTATTGTCTCCACTACCAGTGAGGTGGGGACATTTTGCGCCTGGGCTACCTGGGCCACAGACTCGCCCTGGTTCAGGCGGGCCATCAGCCCGTCATAGGTCAGCCCCAGGACGCTGGCTACCCGTCCCAGTGTTACCGCATCGCCCACGCCCCTGTAGTCCCACATCAGTTCATGACCGGGGCAGTAGCTTTCTACATCCGCCGGGTCTGACCCCGCCGCTCTTGGCCCAAAGGTAAAAGCCGGGATTGCCGCTAACGCAACCAGTAGAACCCCTGCCATAGCCAGGGCCAGAAACCATTTTCGTCTTCGCATCTCTGCTTACCTCCTTTTTTAACTTAGGGATTGTTCCCTATTTGTCTCTAGAATACCAGACGGATGTAAAGGGATTATGAAGATGATATATGTTGTTTGTGTTTTTAAGACGGCATCCTTGACGAGCCTGCTATCTATCATTCACCGCAGTTTGATGTGCTATACTGGTAGGCAACAACCAAAACATACACGAATACACAGACCAGCTAGGGAGGATAGCGAGGCTTCTAAGACGCTCAAGATTGCTTGTCTGATGCCCCCGAGCTTATCCAAGAAGTGGTGAACGCTATGGCGGGCATATCAAGACCGTGATTGAGGTGTAATATAGAGTGTGATTTCGCCTGTATCGGTGCTCTTTCAGTGTATGGGTACTACGCCGTACCCGCTACCGGAAGTATGAAATTGTTAATCAAAGCTTTCTGTGGACTGGAAATAGCAGAACCCGCTTACAATCTTGTCACGGGTCATCGATGGAGGTTCTTATGAAAGCCAGGAGCCGTCATATCCCTCATCCGGTGCACGTTCCTTTTGAATACAGCCAGATAACTGACCATATATATGTCGGTACCAATCAGTGCTGCCAGGCACACTTTGACGATATGCTTCTAAAGAAGGGTGTCGCCGCAGGTATTTCTCTAGAGGATGACAGGCTGGATGCTCCTTTTGGAGTGAAGTATTACCTGTGGTTGCCAGTGCCGGACTACACCGCACCCACAGGCAAGCAGCTTCTCATAGGGGCAATAATGCTGAAACAACTGGTTGATAACGATATAAAGGTCTACGTGCACTGCAAAAGGGGTCACGGTCGGAGTCCGACCCTGGTCGCAGCCTATTTCATACTGGGAGGGATGACCGCCAGCCAGGCGGTGCGAAGAGTGCGAGAAAGACGACTTATTCACCTCAAGAAAACGCAGATAGCAGCTCTGCAGGACTTTGAAAGAACATCTCGAGAGCTCAATTGCTAGTGACGCCTGCGGGAATCGGACACTACCAGTGGTGACTACGGTTTAGCATAAGACATCCGATTTTGAACATCTTGGTACCCACGTATTATTTTAGAAATCCGAGAACATAAAGGCAATTTCAAGACTATCTAAAAACTGCCTTCAAATTAGCCTCTTGCATTTCGTCAAAGGGCGGGTATAACTGGGTCGGAGATTCAAAGGTTAAAAACAGCCAGATAGATTCCTACAACGAGGGCAATTAGGTCGTAGAAATTGAAGGCCAGGACGAACTGCCCGGAAACAGTGAGTTGATTGCCAATGACGAAGGCTATTACCATGCAAGAGCCGGCTACAATTTTCAAAGAGGGGCCACGCTTACGCTTAACTGAGAGGCTGATAACTTGACCGATGCCGTAACCGACAGCGGCAGCCAGAAGGATGCTGAAAAACGATGTGTAGGGAGTTACCCATCGGATGAGCAACCACAGGCCGCCAAAGCCCGAGGCACTACCCAGACCGGCAAAGACAGCCTTTATAAAATCTGAGCGAGCAACATCGAAGGTGGGTACTTTTGTCAGCCGAGCGCACTGACGACACCGAGGGCCCACCGGAGTCTCAATCAGACACCTGGGGCAAATCGGTTTAAGGCATTTGCTGCAGCTAAGGTTTGTTTCAACATCGGGATGGGTGGCACAGCGCACTATGACGAACTCTCCTTGAATGAAGTCCAATAATAATGCATTGTATCATAGCTAGAGGATGAAGTCCTCTTGAGGGCCTGGACTGTGTATTGTGGCTATCCCTTGACTCTCTATTCAGAAAGGAGATAATTTCCCCGCCGATTCTTTTCCCAGGAAAGATTTTGGGACAGCTGGGAGCCTTTGAAGGGGTACCATCAATATTCTTTACCGGGGGGCTCTGTTACGGTTTTCTTTTAGCGGAGCACTATTATTGACAGGGTTTCAGATGTAGACATATACTTACACAGTCCTGAATGGGCTTTGGCTGAAAACAGATGGATGCGGAAGGGAATCAAATTCCTGTTTTGCCAATCCCCGAAATCCTAGCCCAGCTGAACGCGCATACATACCAAGTTGCGATCTTCCGTGCGGCCTTGGAATTGCAGGTCTGGGCTAAGGTAGCGGCGGGCCAAGATTCGGCTGATGGAATCGTTGCAACAGAGCATTGGGACCCAATGGGCACACGGATGTTGCTGGATGACCTTTGTGTGTTGGAGCTGTTAGCCAGGGAAGGTGACCGATATCGGCTGGTCCCCGAGGCCGAACATTACCTGTTGCCAGACAGGCCCACCTATATGGGTAGTTTTCTTCTGGCAAATTTCTGCTGGGAAGGGGATGGCCATTTGGCAGAGGCAATCCGGACAGGAAAACGCCCTATTGGCTGCGGTGCCACGACTTCCAATGCTGTAGATTTTTGGATCGGTGACTATACCCGCAGCTGGGCCGCCCCCGAGACATATCTAGATAAGTGTGACGCCATGTGGAAAGCCTTGGGCATTCAGGCGCGTGATGAATTGCGTATATTGGACTTGGCCTGTGGCCCGGCGCCCAAGTCACTGGCTCTCGCTCGAGCCAATCCAGGTGTACATGTCACCCTGCTCGATTGGGAACGAATCCTTCAGGTGGCACGAAAGGTCGCCGCTGACCTCGGAATTGAGAGCCAGATGACATTTATTTCGGGCGACTTGATGTGCGTGGCCTACGGCCGCAACCAGTATGACCTCGCATTCCTGGGAGACGTTACACATTTCTTCAGCCCGGAGCAGAACCTTCGCCTGTTCCGCAAAGCACACGATGCTCTGGTTGACGGAGGAACCCTAGTTATCAATTCATTTCGGCGCGAATATCCCAACCCAACAACGCCTGAGCTGTGGTTCTATGCTGTCTCCGCGGGCGGGGCTGTTTACGATTTTCAAGAGTACAAGAACATGCTTGAGCAGGCTGGTTACACCGACATCGTGGACACCGGCACACAACCAATCAAAGCAATCAAACACTCATAGCGCGTAGCGAAATGGCTGGGCAGGCTATTCGGCCCAGCATCTTAACAGAAATGGTTATACCCCGTTGCTTAAAGGCAGACCGATGAGAAGGATAAGAAAAAAAGACACCCCTTTAGCCCCTTCAAAGAATGAGAGGTCTTATGTAGTCCGTGAAAACACGTCCGACAAAGTAACCGTCCTGTTTGGCGATGGGAAAGAAGGTAAACATCTTCCGAAGGGCGCTGACAATGCAAACGCCGATTATGGGGAGGGGGCGCATTCGCTGCAAGACCTTTTGGAAATAATAGACGACCAATTTAAAGTCCTGCGGCAGAACATAGACGAACTCCGGGACAATTTTGTTGTTAAAGAAACGGAACCGTGGGTTTTGCCTTACATTAACGACTTGCTATCAACACTTGCGGAACGATTTTCAACCTGGACTCAATTAGTTAAAGAGACTGTTCAGCGGACGTCCCAAAGTCCCGCTCTGCCCGCCGCAAAAATCGGCAGGAAGAGGACGAGGAAGAATAAACCAGAGAAGTAGAAGTTCCTGCCAAATCTGCATCTGGGCGTGGTGCCTAAAAGCCGGTTTGTTCATCTGAGGTGAAGAAGCCTTATAAGACGACAGTGTATCAACAAGGGCGCATTTGAAATTGACTGTCGCGCTAGTAGCCACCGATTACTGGCGCCATTCCCCCAGGCAAGGGCAGAGGGACCACACCAGCGGGCAGAAATACACAGTTGCTGACCAAAACCAGCGAATACTCTGTTGAAAGGCCCATGCAAACACCTATTATATCTATTGTATCACCTTCTTTGAGCTTTTGTAGATCTGAGGGGTATTGAGGCACAAACTGGGCCATGCCAATAGAAATATAGGTCTCATGCCTTCTGGCCAGTATACCTTTGCTTATTAATATGTTTTTGAATATAAAGTTTTTCCCTGTAAATCTGGTTGCGGCGGTCACGGGGTCTATATAATGGGAAGTAAACTCGTTATACAGCTGGTCGGTGGTTGCTTCTATGTAGTAACGGCTGCCAGGAGGCGGGACATAGGGGAAGGGTACGGAGGTATCCGGCGTGTAATTAAAAAGGCCGATGAAGCCGAGCGCTATGATGGCCGTGATGCCCATAATGCCGGATGAAATCAGCAGGGGACGCCTGAACCTTGGCTGCTGCACCACGGCGAACTTCTTTGTTGCCCGCCGTATTATTGTCCCCGACCTGCTAATGATGCCGGCTGCAATCTGCGGTAAGCGCCTGAACTCTGGTCGCCACATCTCCCTTGTCTCCCTTGATATTTTAAGCTTTCGTTACCTCCTTTTCAACTGCAAAAGGGACTATATTCCTGAAGGTCAATGGCTCCAGCTGAATTTTTTTGTCCTCAACCTACACTGGCAGACAGAACCTGGCCTCTTTTCACTTGGAGATTCCACAGAAATTATAATAACTTATTTAGGATAAAGTCACATACAATTGTTATAATAGTGGTAAGAATTATTTGATATGGTGGAGGCGAAATGAGAAGAGGCGCGAAACCAGAGCCATCGGGGAACAAACGAAAAACTAGACAATTGACGAGAAGAGAATTTCTGCGGGATGCAGGCTCGATTGTGGTTGGTGCCACTATAACCTCTGCCCTGCTTCTCAGTGCTTGCCGAGAGTCAAACAAACCCACGACTGGCGGAACCAGCCAGACTAACACTACACCGCTTTCAGGCATTATATATAGCCCGGATACAAAGAGGGAAGACCGCCTGCCGCCGGGTCAGTATGAGGTCGGTAACTGGCCGGTTTTACAAGCTGGTAGTGTGCCCCAGATAGATACCTCCAGCTGGTCATTCACCATTTCCGGATTGGTGGAGGATGAGGTAGTGCTGAATCATTCTGAGTTTATGCAGCTGCCCATGGTGAAGGTGTTCTCTGATGTCCATTGTGTTACTAGATGGTCACGCCTGAATAATCTGTGGGAGGGCCCCGGCTCCCAGACGATAATCAACCTGGCGGGTATTAAGCCTGAGGCAGAATACGTCATCATCAAGGCTCACGGTGGTTTTACTACCAACCTTACGCTTTCCGATTTTTTGGAAGAGGATGTTTTGTTTGCTGTCAAACACGATGACCAGCCTCTTAGCGCTCAGCATGGGGCACCGGTTCGCCTGGTAGTGCCGCGCCTGTATTTCTGGAAAAGTGCTAAGTGGGTAACCGGCCTGGAACTTACCGCGGAGGACCACCCTGGTTTCTGGGAATCGGTTGGATATAATAACCATGGCGACCCCTGGAAGGAGGAAAGGTATCAAAGCTAGGAAATATATCAAGGTCGGACAGGCATGGGATTTCACTTCCGCGAATACGTTAAAGCAGAATAAGGTTTGGAACCTTTCCTGCTAAGCGTCTTCTGAGTGCGGATTATCGGAAAGGAGGCAAAATGACAGAAAAAGTTGCATGCCCGGATTGTAAGGGTGAACTGATGGATATCGGTCGCCTTAAGTACTCGTTAAACGTTTATGAATGCAAAAAGTGCGGGCTCAGGCAATTAAGGTGTGGCAATACAAACTGTGATTGGTACCTAGAGGGGAAACGTTTGCCGTGGGGTGAATATCACTATAAATGCACAAAATGTGGCTGGACTGGAGTAAGTGCTAAAGGACCCCCCTAAGAATTCCTACCCATTGGTCGCGCTTCCTGTACGAGCGCCAATTAATGATATCGTCCCAAGAATTGGCGCTCGTACTTCTGTATACGGATGATGAACGTTTACGTTCACTGGCAAGAAGTGAATTCAAGGTTAATGGGGTGTGGACAAGTTTTGCTGATGAAATGCTTAAACGAAGGGACGCTAGACCGGGGCAAATACGATGAATGTATGATACAGCTGGCCAGTCTGACAATTGTGCAGATAAAGGCTATGCTTACCTAGTCAATGAACTCCCGAAGCTCTTCCATTGACAACTCTGAACTTTGGTAACCACAGTTTTGGCAGGTTAGCCTAAGTTGGATTCGCTGCATGTTACCCGTAACTCGAAGTCTTCTGCCGCATTTGGGGCAATCCCTGTCTGTGTAGAGACTGGTTGTGTTACAACCACAACCCATTCCTGAACAACAATCTTCTGCCATTTTATCTAGTAGCCAGTCCCGATAAATCGCCTATTGCCTGCCCACGCCACATATCTATATTATTGCATCTTTTATAGCGGAAGTCTAACAATTACTCAGACTGTGTAATCTATGCCCCCGGAATTACTTGCAGTGCCCGTAGTCCGCTGCACTGACTTTTGTTTGAGCCATGCATCCAAGGTGATCGTTGGCCCACCCAAAAGCTGATTTGCTTCGGTTGGGTCACCTAGTTCACCTACCTGGTCAAAGTAGGCCATCAACCTGGAGGCAAGCATCAACTCGTCGTTGCGCGTTACAAAACCTAATAGCTTACCTAGCCAGCTAGGCAACACCGATACGCTCTTAATGTGGGGGTGGACAGCCCGGCAATAACGCTTGAGCGCGTCTTTCATGGTAATTGCCTCGGGGCCGTGGATATAGAGCCGTTTATTGGCAGCTTCCTCAAGTTGATAGGCGGTCGAAACCATACGTGCCAGGTCATCGGCTGCGAACCAATGATAGGGCACAGGATGCTTCCCAATGATGGCAGCTCGCCCATTCCGGACAAATAGGGCCAAACTTTCAAAAGACCAGGTCGGGCAAAAGATGGTATATGGCACTCCGCATTTACTAATAGCTTGTTCAGCCATCAGCTTCTGCCTAATCATCGGAAACCAGCCGTTCTGCTCTGCTACTGTCGCGCCCGAGATGTAGGTAATGCGTTCCACCCCACGTTTGGAGGCTAATGCGGCAACGTTCTCGGCGCTGAGTTGGTCGACCGGACCGCCAACGCTTATGTGAACACCATTGCAGCCCACCAGTGCCTTCTCCAAGCTATCTATTTCGGTGACATCGCCTGGAACGACTTCGAAGGCTTCACCAAACATCTCTCTAGCCTTTTCAGGGGCGCGTGCTTGCAAACGCACCTGGAATCTGTCAGCCTGCAGACGCCGGGCAACTGGTCGCCCTAGTAACCCTGTGCCACCAATTACCAAAATCCTCTTATCCATCGTCTTACTTCTCCCAAATAGAGCAATCTACACGCAACTGCTGCACCATCGGAATCAGTCTCCTCTTCTTAGGTATTGCCTTATATTTGCTTCGTAATAATACCTGTCTTAATTAGTGCATTGTCAAATTGGGAGCAGCGAACAGGATACCACAAACAAGTAGATTGTTACCACAGCCCCCCCCGGTTCTCCGATGCTTAGTACAACGCCGAAGCGTTGTACTATTTAGTGTTTTGTTCCTCTTCCCCTAGCATTTGATAGGGCTGTGCTGCTGGGTTTATACTACAAGCGAGTCCTGATGACTACCAAAATCTTGATAGTGGAAGATGACCCGAATCTATTGGCCACACTCAGATACAACCTTACCAAAGAAGGCTATGACGTGGTTACGGCGGAAGATGGAGCCCAGGCCCTGGAGGTTGCTCGACGAGAAAAGCCAAAACTGATTGTCCTAGACGTGATGCTGCCAAAACTGAGCGGCTTTGAGGTCTGCCGCATTTTACGCAAGGAGTTGGCTGTTCCCATTCTAATGCTGACAGCCAAGACGGAAGAAGTAGATAAAATTGTCGGGCTTGAGATCGGTGCCGATGATTACATGACCAAGCCCTTCAGTATGAGGGAACTCCTGGCGCGCATCGGGGCGATACTACGTCGTGAGGATATGGCAAAACTGCCAGCGGCTAAACCAGAAATTCTGAAAGTCAGTGACCTGGAAATTGATGTTGCCCGTCACCAGGCATTTTATCGGAGCTCGCCACTAAACCTCACACCCAAAGAGTTTGACCTGCTGGCCTTCCTCGCCCTCAATAAAGGACTGGTATTCAGCAGGCAGCAGCTCCTGGATAAAGTGTGGGACTATGACTATGCTGGTGACACCCGCACCGTGGACGTCCATATCAGATGGCTGAGAATAAAAATCGAGGCTGACCCGGCACAACCCAGAATTCTAAAGACGGTAAGGGGAGCGGGCTACAAACTGGAAGGCTAGAATTGTTCCGCAGCATTCAATGGCGCATCACTTTTTCCTTTGTTCTGCTCATGCTGGTTAGCATGGGTATACTTGGCTTCTATCTGGACAGCTCGACCAGGAACTCCCAGGTTGATACCCTCCGCTCTCAACTGGAAAATGAGGCCAGAATCACCGCCGAAGCCAGTCTACCCGGTTTCCTCAGTCAGGATGAGACGTGGGCCCTGGACGCACTGGCAAAAAGGCTGGGGGAGCAGACCGGTACCAGGATAACCATCATCGCCGTGGACGGCACGGTGCTGGGTGATTCTATAAAAGACCCGGCGACTATGGAAAACCACGCCACCCGCCCCGAGGTCATAGATGCCCTGAGCACCGGATTGGGCGAGAGCACCCGCTACAGCACCACCATCGGGCAGAGGATGATGTATGTGGCGGTGCCCATCCGGTATGAGGGTGAAATTCTGGGAGTATCCCGGGTGTCACTGACGCTGACAGTCGTGGAAAGCGTGGTACAACAGGTAAGGATGAGCATCATCATCGCCATGGCGGTGGCCACCTTGTTGGTCATTGTGGCAGCCTGGATTATCGCCCGCACCACCACCAGGCCGATACGGGAGATTACGGTTGCCTCCAGAAGAATCAGCTCCGGGGAACTGGGGCAGAAAATAGTTGTAGAAGCCAGAGATGAGGTTGGAGAGCTGGCCGATGCTTTTAATGAGATGTCCTCGCGGTTGAAAGAACTGGTAGAAACGGTTTCCGCCGATAGGGCCCGGCTGCAAACCATCCTTAACAACATGACAGATGGTGTCGTCATGACAGATACCGAGGGAAACATTTCGCTGGCTAACAACGCGGCTAAAAGGCTGTTCAACATCAAAAACACAACGGAAGAGCCGCTCATTGAGGCGGTGCGTGACCATGAGATAGACGAGTTATTGGAGCTATGTCTGAAGACGGCCGAGACAAAGGCTGTCCAGTATGAATCCGGCACCTCGAAACGGTATCTCCAGGCCATTGCCATTCCTGTTACCCATAATGAACAAAGCGGCGTCTTGCTCCTGTTCCAGGACCTCACCGAACTGAGGAACCTGCAAGCGGCCAGGCGCGAACTAATAGGCAACATATCGCATGAGTTCAGAACGCCACTGGCTGGCATCAAGGTAATGGTGGAGACTCTGCGAGATAGTGCCATCGACGACCAAAAGACGGTGAGAGAGTTCCTCATCAGGATTGACAGCGAGGTGGACCGGCTCACGCAGATGGTAGCGGAACTGACCGAACTCTCCCGAATTGAGACGGGCAAAGCCGAGCTCGGGCTGGAGCCGGTGAACCTCAACCCGTTAGCAGAAGAGGTCATCACCCAGCTCGGCCCCCAGGCGGAGAGGCGCCAGCTAGTCATAGAAAAGGAGCTTGCCAGCGGCCTGCCGTCAGTCCAGGCCGACAGAGCAAGAATACGACAGACGATGGTCAATCTCATTCACAACGCCATCAAGTTCACCGACCCCGGGGGAAAGATAACGGTGGCAACCCGGGTGCAGGGCGACTCGGTCACCGTGGACATATCTGACACAGGAAGGGGCATCACCAGAGGGGATCTGCCCCACGTCTTTGAGCGTTTCTACAAAGGGGACAGAGCCAGGTCGGGGGAGGGCACCGGCCTGGGGCTGGCTATCGCCAAGCATGTCATCGAGGCTCACGGGGGTAATATCTGGGTGCAGAGTGAAGAGGGCAAAGGCTCGACTTTCAGTTTTAGCCTGCCACTGAAATAGATAATTCATAATTTAACAAGACTTTAACAAAGCCTTAAACCAACCTTAAAGTTCGCCTGCTAGACTGATGGCAAACGGACAAAGGGTAAGTTTAAGGCTTTTTGATTGATAATAGGGACTTAACCTAGCGCTGATTGCTCACGATTCAAAGAAAGATAAGATGGTGCAACTGGTGAAAGCGCACAAAGAGGAACTGGCTGAAGTCAACCTTATCGGGACACGAAGCACCGGGCAAACGGTGCATATTATTGCCGAGCATCCTGAAGCATTAGACGGGCAGCATCTGGCGGCCGAGTTTCTCGAAGAAATAATAGCAACACACGGATAAAACAAAATAAACAGCAAGGAGGAAAGCGTACTTTCAATGCAAAAAACCAGATGGCTTGTAGCAGCAGTCTCCATCGCACTGCTACTCACTGTAGGTGTAGCAGGCTGCTCACAACCGACAGCAGCCCAGGCGGACAGCCTCAATGGCGCAGGCGGCACCTTCATTTACCCCCTGGCTACAACGTGGTTCGACGAATATTACAAATTGACCGGAGTCAAGGTAAACTATAACCCCACCGGCTCTGGGGGCGGCATCAAGGCGATTACCGACGGAACCGTAGACTTCGGCGAAAGTGATGCTATCCTGACGGCTGACCAGCAGTCCGCCGCCGAAGCGGCCGGCGGCCCCATACTGCATATACCGATGACCAGCGGTGCAGTGGCCATCTGCTATAACCTGCCGGGCATCGCCTCGGGGCAACTCAGGCTCACCGGGGATGTCCTGGCGGACATCTATCTGGGGAATATAACCAGATGGAGCGACCCCCGAATAGTCAACATTAACCCTGGCGTGAGCCTTCCCGATGAGGCTATCGCAGTGGTTCACCGCTCGGACGGCTCTGGCACCACCTTCATCTTCACCAATTACCTCTCAAAGGTAAGCAGCGAATGGAAGACCAAGGTTGGTAACGCCACCGCAGTGGAATGGCCCGTTGGCATCGGCGGCGAGAAAAATACCGGCGTGGCGGGGCAGGTACAGCAGATACCCGGCGCCATCGGCTACGTGGAGCTGGCTTACGCCGTACAAAACAACATTGGCTGGGCGCAGCTCAAGAACGCCGCCGGCAACTACATCGAGCCGTCACTGGAGGCCACGACCAAGGCCGCCGAGGGCGTGACCCTGCCCGACGACATGAAGGCCATGATTACCAACTCATCTAACCCCGACGCCTACCCCATCTGCGGTTTCACCTGGGTACTGGCCTTTGTCAACCAGACCGACCAGGCCAAGGGCTTAGCCCTGGTGAACATGCTCTGGTGGGCGATACGTGACGGGCAGCAATACAGCACGGCGCTTGACTACGCCCCGCTGTCCGTCGCGGCGGCGACTAAAGCGGAGAACGAGATACTATCTATCAGATATCAGGGGCAGCCGCTGCTGAGTCGCTGAGAGATTAGGATAGTGGTTAATTTTGGTGTGCAGGAAGGTCAAAAACCTCCTGTATTTCCCCGTTTCAGTTAGATTGCAAGGTACAAAAAGAACGAATGATGCCGGTAGAAGAATGGTGACAAGGGATACTGCGGGCGAGAAACGCCACAGGCGTTTTGGCGACATTATTTTCTCTAACCTCACGCTGTTCTTTGCTTTTGTGATAGTGGCGATACTGATAGGTATGATTATCGCCCTTAACATAGATGCCGCGCCGGCCATCCGAAAGTTTGGCATCGGCTTCATTGGAGGCACGTCCTGGAACGCCGTTACAGAGCAGTTCGGCGCCTTGCCCGCCATATTTGGCACGCTGCTGAGCTCAGCCATAGGTCTTCTCATTGCGGTACCGATAAGCCTGGGGGCAGCCATATTTCTGGCAGAACTGGCACCTAACTGGATTAGGGGCCCCGGCTCTCTCCTGATAGAGATGCTGGCCGCCATACCCAGCGTTATCATCGGCCTGTGGGGTTTATTTGTTCTGGTTCCCTTTGTCAGGGACCCGATTGAAAAATGGCTGGGTGAAAATCTGAGCTTCGTGCCTCTTTTCCAGGGCCCGCCATTCGGGGTTGGCTTTCTCTCTGCCGGCATCATTCTGGCAATCATGATTATCCCCATCATAACCGCAGTGAGCCGGGACGCCATACGGGCCGTTCCCGTTCAGCAAAAGGAGGCCATGCTGGCCCTGGGGGCGACGCGCTGGGAGACGATACGCCGAGCCGTACTTCCGTATTGCCGGTCGGGCCTGGTGGGAGCAACTATCCTGGGACTCAGCCGTGCCCTTGGTGAGACCATGGCCGTGACCATGGTCATCGGTAATGCTTACACGCTAACGGCCTCCCTCTTCTCTCCGGGTGCCAGTATTGCCAGCAAGATAGCCAGCGAGTTCGGGGAGGCCTCCAGCGAGGTTTTCATCGGCAGTCTGGTAGAACTGGGGCTCATACTTTTTGCGGTGACGCTACTGGTCAATGTTGTGGCCCGCCTGCTGGTATGGCGAATGACCGCGGTAAAGGCGGCAGGGGAATAACAATGGCCGAACCCGGTTACCGGCAACGCAAATGGTTTAACCGGGCGATGCTTGGTCTCTGCGGTTGTGCCGCCGGTCTGGGCATCCTGGTGCTGGCCCTCATTCTGGGTTATACGCTGGCGCACGGTATATCCGCCCTCAATCTGGATTTCCTTACCCAGGCGGCCAAGCCGGTCGGCCAGACCGGTGGGGGAATGCGCAACGAAATTTTCGGCACCTTTGTCCTAGTATTAGTAGGGTCGATACTTGCCCTGCCAGTCGGGTTGATGGCAGGCATTTTCCTGGCTGAGTTCGCCAGCCCGCGGGTGGCGGCATCAGTGCGATTTACCGCGGATATTCTCGCTGGCGTCCCCTCTATCGTGGTCGGCGTGTTCGTCTATGCCATCTTGGTGCGCCCGATGCACTCATACTCCGCACTCTCGGCGGGGGTGGCACTGGCAATCATCATGATTCCCATTATCGCCCGCACCGCTGAGGAGTCACTTCGTCTGGTGCCGAACTCAATGCGTGAGGCGGCGCTGGCTCTGGGCATTACCCGGTGGCGGGCGGTGGTGGGAGTTATCATACCTGGTGCCATTACCGGGATTGTTACCGGGGTGATGCTGGGGGTGGCCCGCATCGCCGGGGAAACTGCCCCGCTCATCTTCACCGCACTCGGAAACCAGTTTGGCGTGCAGGGCCTCCTTCAGCCCATCGGAGCCCTGCCGCTTCAGATATATCACTATGCGCTATCAGCCTATCCCGACCAGAATCAACAGGCATGGGCAGGGGCTTTTATACTGGTGTTGCTAGTCCTTGGCATAAGTCTCCTGGTACGCTGGATTAGCAGCCGCAAGCATATATGATTTGAAAGGAGAAAATGATAACCATTGTGCATAACCTAGCTAAAACTATTAATGAAGAGTGCAAGCCCAAAGAAAGCTCGGTACATCGTGAAGGTGAGAAAGGTATCCTGGAAGTTGAAAACCTGAGTGCCTGGTATGGCAACACGCTTGCTATTAAGAATATAAGCATGAGCATTAGGTCTAGGGCAATCACGGCTATCATCGGTCCTTCTGGCTGCGGGAAGTCTACTCTTATTCGCTGCCTTAACCGGATGCATGAAGTCACGCACGGGGGCCGGGTTGAGGGCTGCATCCTACTGGACGGAAAGGATATATACGCCCGGGACATAGACCCTGTCCTCATCCGCCGACGCATCGGCATGGTCTTCCAGAAGCCGACCCCCTTCCCCACAATGTCTATTTTCGACAATGTGGCGGCCGGGCTCAGGCTGACCCGCCTGTGGAGCCAGCGACGGGAGCTGGAAAATGTTGTGGAGCGAAGTCTGATGCAGGCAGCCCTCTGGCACGAGGTCAAAGACAAACTTGCTCAATCGGGGGCATCTCTTTCGGGTGGGCAGCAACAGCGACTGTGCATCGCCCGGGCTCTGGCCGTAGAACCGGAAATTATACTGCTGGACGAACCCTGCAGTGCCCTTGACCCAGTAGCCACCCTCAAAATCGAGGACTTGATGAGAAACCTGGTCAAGAATTACACTATCATTATCGTCACCCACAACATGCAGCAGGCGGCGCGGGTGTCGGACGCGGCCGCCTTTCTGATGATGAATAAAGACAGCGTCGGAACACTGGTGGAATACGGCCCGACTGCTGAGCTCTTTACTAACCCTAAAGACAAGAGAACCGAGGACTACATCACCGGTCGGTTCGGCTAAAGTCGCCAGGAGGTAATAACAGATGGAAATAAGGGCAGGCTTTCGTAAGAAACTAAGGGAAATACAGGGTGATGTTCTCGCCATGGGCAGTATGGTGGAAAAGGCCACCACCCGTTCAATTGAAGCCCTGAAGGAGAGAGACCTGGATAAGGCACGTGCTGTGATAGCTGATGACCTTAAAATAAACGGCAAAAGATTTGACATAGAGGAGAAATGCGTTCACCTTATTGCCACCCAACAACCGATGGCCAGTGACCTGCGCGCTATAATCTGCGTCCTGAACATAATTACCGATATAGAACGAATTGGTGACCACGCTGAGGGTATAGCTAAGATTGTGGTCATGATTGGCGATGAGCCTCCACTAAAACCCCTCATCGATATACCCCGCATGGCGGAAAAAGTAAATGACATGCTGCATAGGAGCCTGGATGCCCTGATTAGCCGTAATGCTGATTCTGCCCGACGAATTGCTCATGAAGACGATGAAGTTGACCACCTATATGACCAGGTCTTTCGCGAATTACTTAGCTTTATGGCTGAAGACCCGAGAACTATTACCCGAGCCACCCGGCTCATATGGGTGGCCCACAACCTGGAGCGCAGCGCTGACCGTGTAACCAACATCTGCGAACGGGTAGTCTATATGGTGACTGGGAAGATGGAGGAAATAGGGATTTCAACATATTAAACAGCACCAGGCTTGAATTGTTGAGTAACAATTACTTATTATGTGCAGCGAGATACAAAAAAGGGGTTGGGAAAGATTCCCAACCCCTTCAACATTTCTCGAAAACTGCCAGAACTCTCGCCTAGATGCTTGAGAACGGCCGCTTCTCTCCGCAGCTAGAACACTTTAGGTCTTCGCCATATATTGCCACAAGCTCACTGTCCTTCCTGCTGAATTGACACGGAGAATGT
>DAOUMC010000021.1:0-3234 GCA_034413595.1 Dehalococcoidales bacterium
TGGAAGGGCCGTGGCTTAACGGATAAAAGCTACCCCGGGGATAACAGGCTTATCTTGCCCAAGAGTTCACATCGACGGCAAGGTTTGGCACCTCGATGTCGGCTCATCGCATCCTGGGGCTGGAGCAAGTCCCAAGGGTCCGGCTGTTCGCCGGTTAAAGCGGTACGCGAGCTGGGTTCAGACCGTCGTGAGACAGGTCGGTCTCTATCCGTCGTGGGCGCCTGGAGATTTGAGGGGAGCTCTCTCTAGTACGAGAGGACCGAGAGGGACAGACCGCTGGTGTGCCAGTTGTCCCGCCAGGGGCACAGCTGGGTAGCTACGTCTGGAAGGGATAAGCGCTGAAAGCATCTAAGTGCGAAGCCCACCCCAAGATAAGATCTCCCGTCCTTCACTTTCGAGTGAAGGAGTAAGACCGCAGGTAGACTACCTGTTTGATAGGCGGCGTGTGCAAGTGCAGCAATGTATTGAGCTAAGCCGTACTAATGGTCGAGGGCTTGACCTGTTTCTGGGTTGGTATTAGATTAACGCTGGTGTTCAGTAATTGAAAAGCTAAAGAGAGAGGCGCCTTTCAGGCGCCTCTTTTTGGTTTGGTGAAATGTCATTGCGAGGAGCGTAGCGACGTGGCAATCTCTAGCACCGGTTAACAAAAAACGTCATTCCGTACTTGATACGGAATCCAGGGGAAAAGGGCGGGTGGATTCCCGCCTGCGCGGGAATGACTTGAAAAATAATTCCTAGAAATAATATTGAAAATCTGATATTTTGTTGTTATACTATCGGGAATTAAAACAGGATTTCAGGATGAAATATTCAATCATACTAGCCTCATTCCTATGGCTCTTTATGTTGTGGCAGTTTATATCAGCCATAGTTGAACGTGGTTTGCCATCAAATCCGGTCTATTATGTATTTTCCATATTCGGATTAATCTTCGGATTTTTATATCAAAGATATAGTAGATATAGGAGTAAAGCTGAAATCAAGCAGTGGGAGAGAATAGCAGCTGTTTGTATAGGGCTTTTGTTTTTCCTAAATATTGTTTTTTACTTCCTGCATATAGAAATACTTCAGTACATTATCAGCGGATTTCTCTTTTGGTATCTAGTTTCTTATGTAGGCTTCTGGGTAATATCCACAATCAAACAACGACGAAGCAACAAGGAATTAACTGAAAAGGAAGATAATCAGGAATATGCATCCAGAGGCATTGTTCTCATGGTTGTGTTTCTTGTTCTCGCTCTATCGCCAATAATTATACTAGCTCTTTTAGCAATAATATTATCGCAGTAATTTGTTACTATATATCCACCCACCACCCTTAATTCCCTCTCTAACTCTCCCCTTACGAAGGGGAGAGGATGATTGTTCAAACCGTATATCTTCTGCTTTCCCTCAATCTGTCTCCCTTCTTCGTAAGAGCCTGTCCTGAGCCTGCCGAAGGGGGGATTAAGGGAAATTATTACTCGTTCAATATTTTCACCCTCACCCCTGCCCTCTCCCATCAAGGGAGAGGGAATTCGCTTCTACGGCATAAGCCGCAGGTGCCCCGAGGGCGGGCCGGGTGGGAAAGTAAATGCGGGTGGGCGGAGAGGGGCGGCTTTAAAGTAAAGGGAGGATAAGGTGGTGGGGTAAAACCAATATACGGATTGCTTCGTCGCGGAATTTATCCTGAGCACAGCCGAAGGACTCCTCGCAATGACAATGGGCTTATGCTATAATTTAGGCATACTTTCACCAGCCGGACTGGAACCGGGATGCTACAGCTCAAGCAGACAATCACAGACATACTTACTAAAGCCATCACCGCGGCACAGGAAGCCGGGAAGCTCCCCACCATCACCCTGCCCGAGGTAGCCATTGAAAGACCGCAGAACCCGGAGCACGGCGACTACGCCTCCAGCATCGCCCTGAAGCTGGCACGGGCGTTCGGCACCAGTCCCATGAACATCGCGCAGGAGATATCCGGCTTTATCTCCCCCTCCGATGAAATCCAGAGCGTTACCGTAGCCCCGCCGGGCTTCATCAACTTCACTCTCAAAGCCGACTGGCTGAACAGCCAGGTCGACAAAATCCTTGAGCAGGGCGATAGCTACGGCGCTATAGATATGGGCAACGGCCGGAGCGTCCAGATAGAGTTCGTCAGCGTCAATCCCACCGGCCCGCTGCATGTGGGGCACGGGCGTGGCGCCATCCTCGGCAGCACCCTGGCCAGCGTCCTCAATGCCGCCGGCTACCGGGTGGAAAAGGAATATTATGTCAATGACGCCGGCAACCAGGTTGACGCCTTCCGCCGCTCGATATACGCCCGCTACCGGCAGTCTTTAGGCACGGACGCCGAGATGCCCACCGACGGCTATATCGGCGACTACGTAATTCAAATGGCGAAGGAAATCATTGCCGAGCAGGGGAAAGACCTGGAAACGCTCTCCGAGGCCGACCTCCTTAAAAAGCTGGGGGAAATCGGTCTGGAGAAGATGCTCGGCGAGATAAGGGCCGACCTCGAACAGCTTGGAGTGACCTTCGACGTCTGGTTCAGCGAGCAGAGCCTCCACGACAACAGGCAGTACGAGACGGCGATGTCGATGCTGAAAAAGGGCGGCTATATCGCCGAAAGAGAAGGAGCTACCTGGTTCGTCTCCACCGCTTTAGGCGAGGACAAGGACAACGTGGTCGTCCGTACCGACGGTACCCCTACCTATTTCGCCACCGATATCGCCTACCACTATAACAAGTTTATCGAGCGCAGGTTCGACCGCGTTATCAACATCTGGGGCGCCGACCACATGGGGCACGTCTCCCGCATGAAGGCGGTCCTGGACGCGCTGGGCATAGAACCGGAACGACTCACCGTCATAATCTCACAGATGGTCACCCTGCGGCGCGGCGGGGAGGTCGTGAAGATTTCCAAGCGCAGCGGGGACATCATTACCCTGCGGGAGCTCGTCGACGATGTCGGTGCCGACGCCTGCCGCTTCTTCTTCCTCTCGCGTACTGCCGACAGTCAGATGGACTTTGACATGGAGCTGGCGAAAAAGCAGTCGGCGGACAATCCCGTCTACTACGTCCAGTACGCCCACGCACGCATCGCCAGCATCCTGCGCCACGCCCTGGAAAAAGGCGCCAGCGATACCGGCGGCGATGTTTCCAAATTAAATTCCGAGCCGGAGCTTACCCTGATACGCAAGATGCTGCTCCTGCCGGAGATTATCGAGACGATTGCGCAGACCCTGGAGC
>DAOUMC010000022.1:0-1508 GCA_034413595.1 Dehalococcoidales bacterium
AGCCTGGGGGACTTCCCTAGCAGCAGCCCTACGTTCATCCATGTCCCGCAAATGGCCAACACGTCGTTCCTATCCTCTTCTGGCCAGTATTGAAACCTCTTTGCGACAATCTTGTTTAGCGAGCCGAAGAAAGCGTAAAACGCTTCCCTCTCATCTCTTTTATCAGGTGGTTTCTCCAGTATCTTTTCGACCTCCCTGGACAGCTCATTCATTACGGCATCAAAGCACTCATCTGCGATTACACGCTGCTTTTTCATTATGCCTCCTTTACTGCGATTTGATAATAGTGTCTCTCCGGTGGCGTCTCAAAGCCCTTAAACTGACCGTGTAACCCCTCCGTTGGTTCGCTCCGAGCCAGCACAATTATGCCTTCCCGTGTCATCCGCCACACCTCGGCTTGAAAGGAATGGTAGCGAGGATAAACGTATTTTTTGGGGCGGGGCGTGGCGGGTCTTCTGCCCATGCCATGGTAAGGAGGGACTTCGGCGTTGGCGGTAGCGATAGCCTTCAGCTCCTCTTTATAGGCCCGATGCATTTCGGCGACATACGCCTCGCCATTGCTCCTCAGATAGTCCAGGACAAACTCCCTGGTGGAGATAGGCTTGCGGAAGCCGCCTCTCGTCGGTTCAATCTTTTCCAAATCGGTGCCTCCTTACCTTATTAGCAGCGTCTGCCACACTCTCCATGGTTAATTTTTGGTATCTGGCCGTTGTTTCATATTTCTTATGACCCAGGTGGTCCTGAAGCGCTTTTTGGCTTGTGGCGCTATCATCCAGAGTAAGCCAGTCCACGGCCAGGCTATCTCGCATGCTGTGGGGATGAACATAGTGCTGCCTCCCGGTTTCGGGATTCAGCATCACCGCTCCTCCCAGCCCTATTGCGTCGGCACATCTCCGTATGATAACACCTACCATCTGCCTGGTAAGGGATATTAACTGGTCGGAGTTGCTATTCCTCTTCTCGATGTACTCGCGGCAGAGATTTAACGTCTCATCGCCTACGTTGACCAGCCGGGTCCGCTCTTCGCTGCCTTCGGCTTCCACGTAGCTTATGTCCTTCCCGCATTGGGGGCAAAAGTTGTGCCGGCGGCCGACGGTCTTGCCACAGCCCGGGCACTTCTTCTTCGTCCCTGCCTTCAGGTGAGGGATCAGCACCAGGCGGCGGTCGAAGTCGATATGCTGCGTTTTAAGCCTCAACAGCTCGCTTACCCGGCAGCCGGTGTCTGCAAGGAACGCCACTATCACCTTATCCTTGAGTGTGGGCGCCGCCTCGATCATCCCTCGAATTTCGTCTGATGTCAAAAATGTTTTTAGCAATTATGCCCTCCTGCTATATAAGAGTCCGAAATCGCCCGAATTGTTACCCCCTGGAGTAACTTTCTTAGTACCTGGGTTTGATTTTCCAACATCCCTTATTGTAAAATATACCATAGCTGGGGGAGACTCTGTCAAACCCCCGGTGTATAATAGGGCTATGGGACGAAAGAGAAAGACAGGAATGGAAGGCGC
>DAOUMC010000023.1:0-40805 GCA_034413595.1 Dehalococcoidales bacterium
GAAGAACCCTCAGAAGATTACCATGAAGAACGGCAGACCGGCCACGAAAGGCACCTGTCCCGTCTGCGGTACCAAGATGTTCAAGATCGGTTAGAGCCAGCGCTATACTGATAGACTCAAGGGCCGGGAAACCCATTCTGGGAATACCCGGCCCTTTTATCTACTCAGTTATCCGATTCCGGGTCATCGTGCCAGATTCTTGTTACTCCTGCTCGTTATCTCACGGGCGGCAATCACTCCGGAGGCCGAGGCTTGAATTAAGCCACGGCTCACCCCGGCACCATCGCCAACAGCGAACATGTTTCTTACTTCCGTCTCCATGACGTCACTGAGCTTGGGCCGGTAGGAATAGAATTTGACTTCTATGCCGTACAGCAGCGTGTGTCCTGAGGCCACCCCTGGAGTCAGCTTATCCATCGCCTTAAGCATCTCGATGATACCGGTGAGCTGCCGGTAGGGCAAAACAAAGCTTATGTCTCCGGGTACTGCGCTTCCCAGGGTGGGTCGGACCAGGCCCCGTCTGATGCGTGCTTCTGTGGAGCGGTGCCCCGAAAGCAGGTCCCCGAGCCGCTGCACTAACACTCCACCGCTCAAGATATTGGCCAGTCTGGCCAAGTACTTGCCGTAGGCAATAGGCTCATGGAAGGGTTCGGTGAAATTCGTGCTCACCAGCAGGGCAAAGTTGGTATTGCTACTTCTGCGGTTAGCATAACTCTGCCCGTTAACGGTGATTATGGGGTCTTCACCGCCTGTTGTTTCTGTGATAACCTCACCAGCGGGACACATGCAGAAGGTCCTAATTTTGTCATCAAAGCTTTTTGAGATGTACTCAAATTTAGCTTCATACAGAACATCGGTAATCTTGCTCATTATGGCGGCTGGAACCTCAACTCTAACTCCAACATCAACCGGGTTATTATGAACTGTCAGACCAAGCTTCTCAGCCTGCTTGAATAGCCAGCCAGCTCCCTCTCTGCCCGGAGCCAGAATAAGATAGTCACAGTCAAACCTCTCACCAGCACTGGTCTCAATCCCCTTCACCTGCTTTTCGGAAGTGATGATGTCGTTAGTTCTTGTCTCAAGCCTGATGTCGACGTCTGAATCGTAAAGCTGGTTCCGCATTGCCCTGAGAACCGAACGGCAGCGTTCTGTGCCAAGGTGCCGGAGAGGCACCGGTATCAGGTGCAGCCCAGCCAGGGAAGCCTGGTTAGCTATTTGCTCAACCTCATCACTCACTCCGTAGAGTTTGTCCTTGGCGCCAAATCTAAGATAAATCTGGTCAACATATTTAATTATAGCCTGCGTATCACTATTCCCAAGGTAATCAGTAAGCCTTCCCCCGACCCGTGGTGAAAGTGTTAGCTTACCGTCACTGAAGGCACCGGCACCCCCCAGGCCGCTGACCAGGCTGGAGCGTTTATCGATGTCTTTGCCCTTTTCAACGAGCAGGACTCTCAAGCCCCTGGTCTGAGATAGTTCCAGTGCGGCAAAAATACCAGCCGGGCCGCCACCAACGATAACTACATCATACTTTTGAGCCATTGCAGTTCGTTTGCATTTTATAGCCCAGCGCCACGCGGGTCAACATTTGGCAGGGAATCAGGTGATTGACTGGCAGGAGGAGTGAGGAATGTATAAGAAACCAATTTCGGTCGGAGAGAGGAATTCGTAAAATTGGATTTAGTGATTAGCGGTGTTTAAACTTACCGGCGATAAGAATACGCAGCCGGTGCATCTTAACCTTCATTTTCTTTGTTCTCATTGAGTCCCAGGTGCCGCTTGACCTGACGCCGTAACTCATCAATGTTGAACGGTTTGGTGATGTATCCGTCGGCCCCTATCGTTTGGGCAAGCTTTTTATTGAGTTTGAAACCGAGGCCGGTCAGCATGACTACCGGGATGCCCCTGGTTGACTTGTCGGCCTTTATCGTGGAACAGGCGACGTAGCCATCCATTCTTGGCATCATAATATCCATGAGGATGAGGTTTGGTTTCTGGCTTTGTGCAACATTTATTGCTTCCTCTCCATCCCGCGCTTCAAGTACATCGTATTTCTCGCTTAATGTTTTACGCACCACCCGCCTGACACTCTCCTCGTCATCAACTATGAGCACCGTTTTACCACTCATATTATTTTTCTCCTCCTTACTATCCGATTAATAACCAAAACCTTCCTGGGTAGCCGTGTTAGGCCTCCGAATCTCGTTTTTGGCTTGGAGCAAGCTATTTAGCGACGAGGAGACTTTCTCCCTTCACTGACCTGTGGCCGCTGCCATCCGGGCCAGTTTGCTTTCATTTTCGTCTTTATACGCCGCTTTGATGGTCAATATCTCATCCTTGATGTCAAAAAAGGCATTAACCGCATCAGGGTCAAAATCATGCCCCCTCCCCTCCTCAATAATTTTAAAGGACTTATCAACTGAGAACGCCTCTTTATAAGGCCGCTCAGAGGTTAGGGCATCAAAGACATCGGCAATTGCTACAATACGTCCAACGAGATGAATCTCGGTTCCCTTAAGTTTTTTGGGATACCCGCTGCCATCCCATTTCTCATGATGGGTCATAGCGATGACTTCAGCCAATCTGATAAATTCGACATCAGAACCTGCTAGAATCTGGGCACCTATGAGTGTATGCTGCTTCATTATTTCCCACTCATCTGAGTCAAGCTCTCCGGGTTTGAGCAGTATCTTGTCAGGGATGCCAATTTTGCCCACGTCATGCATCGGAGTGGCATAGAGTATGTTTTCCACCACTATATCTTTTAGGCCCATCCTGTGGGCGATACCGGCACAGTACAGGCTCACCCGTTCAATATGGGCTCCGGTATTCTCGTCCTTGTATTCTGCGGCCCTTGCCAGCCGGTGAATGGTATCCAGAGAAGCCTGCTTTATCCTCCCGACGGCTTGATTGAGTTGTGCCGTTCTTTCTGCAACCATCTCCTCCAGGTTCTGCTGGTAGGCTCTGTTTTCAAGTTCCAGCCTCTGTTTCTCCAAGGCCCGACTGGCACTGATAGCGACCTCGTCCAGATTGAAGGGCTTAACCAGATAGTCATAGGCTCCGTTCTTCATGCATTGAATGGCGGTGGTCGTATCCAAAGTTGCGGTGGCCATGATGACCGCGGTGTCTGGATACTTGAGCTTTATCTCGGACAACAGGTCAACGCCTGACCGGCCCGGCATCTTGATGTCCAGGATTACTAGGTCAATCGGAGTGCTGGCGAGTTTGTGTGCGGCCTCATCGACGTTACCGGCTTCCTCGCAGTGGTAGCCTTCGGCTGACAGTCTGCGGCGTAAGACCTTCCTTATTACCGGTTCGTCATCGACAATAAGCACTCTATATTTGCTGGAAGTCATTTCCTTATCCCTGCTAGGGCTTCTTGCACCACGGCTTTCAACTCGTCAGGCGTAAACGGCTTGGCCAGAAATAATCTGCCGCTTTGCTCCAGGAAACTCTTGTTATCATCTCCGAGTATGTCTCCGGTGGTGAATATAACCCCTTTAACCAAAGCGTGATGTCTCTCAAGTATGGATTGATAGAGCTGCCTGCCGTTCATCACCGGTGTCCTGATGTCGATAAGAACCAAATCATATTCTTTTTCCGCCAGCATGCCTTCGGCGATTCTGCCATCAGTGGCGATTCCCACATCGAACCCCTCTTCCGTAAGCGTTCGCATACAGACCCGACTGATCACGGGTTCGTCTTCAACCACCAGTATCCTCACTGCTTTGGCGTTTGTTTTTTTCATCTTACTGCTCCTCTTGCCTGATGGGCAGCTCTACAATAAAGGTGGCTCCCTTCCCGGCTCCGCTTTCAATATAAATCTGACCGCCGTGAGCGGTAACGATACCATGACAGATGCTCAGGCCCAGTCCGGTTCCTTTGCCCACTTCTTTTGTAGTGAAGAAGGGGTCGAAGATGTGGCCCAGGTGCTCCCTAGGTATACCCGGGCCGTCATCGGCGAAGGAGATTCTGACCATATCTCCCGTCCTCTCGGTCGTAATCGTTAGAGTGCCCTTTCCGTGCGCCTCGGTCATGAAATACTCAGCATTGATGACGATATTGAGGAATACCTGCTGCAACTGGAAGTTGTCGGCCATTATCCGCGGCAGGTCAGGCGCCAGACGGTTGAGCACAACAATATTGCTTACTTTTTGCTCGTAGGCACGCAGCTCGAGGACTTTGTGTATCACGTCATTGACGCTTATTAGCTCCTTTACCGGACTATGCTTGCGGGCGAAGGTAAGGAGGTTTTTGACGACGCTGGCGGCGCGTTGTGCTTCACTGTATACCATATCCAGGTCTTCTTTAATATCTTCAGGAACGTCCCGTTGTGTCAGCAACTGGGACAGGCCGATAACCCCGGTCAGCGGGTTGTTAAGCTCGTGAGCAATGCCTGATGCCAGTTCGCCGATAGAAGCCAGCCGGTTGGTTACGACAAGCTGCTCCTCCATCCTCTTGCGCTCGGTGATGTCTCGGTTAACCCCCATCATTGCCATCGGCTTGCCTTTGTCATCTCTTACTGTAGAAAGCGATAATAATGCTGGAAACATCTCTCCATTTTTCTTTACTGCCTTGACCTCACCACTCCAATTTCCTTTTTCGAGCATTGTTGACAATATAGCGGCTGCTGTTTCAGGCTCTGCATTCAAGTCAATGACAGATTTACCCAGCATCTCGTCCTTTCGGTAGCCGTATATCTCTCGCATGGCCGGATTTGCGTAAGTGATAGTGCCTTTCATATCAGTTATCACTATTGCATCGACGGCTCCGGCAACGGCATGAGAAAACAGTCTAATTTTTTCCTCGGCCTGCTTACTCTCGGTTATGTCCCTAACGGTGTGAACAAGTGATACTATTTCCTTTTTCTCACCGAATACTGGCCAGATCGTGACTAAATAGTGTCTTCCGTTTTGTGTGATTTCACCGCTCCCGGGTCTTTTTTTAACTAGCACATCCGCACAGGGACAGCCAGCTATGGGTGAATTCAGTCCGTGAGCTACCTCCCAGCATTTCCTTCCCAACAGTTCTTCTGGCTTTTTGCCTGCTAGCTCATACCCTGCTCTATTCATTCTTAATATCTCGTGTTTGGGTGATAGCAGAATAATTACATCGGTAACCGCATTGAATGTTTCCTGCCACTCCCTTGAAACTTGTAACTCCTTGCCCATTAATCTTTTTATCTCTTCTTCGGCTTTTCTGCGCTTGGTGGCATCTCTGAACATACCTAACAGATATGTTCTTCCGGCAAATGCCACGGTAGCCGAATTAATGTCAGCGTAGAAGACGCTGCCGTCCTTCCTTTTCACCGGAATATCCAGCACCAGTGAACGATTCCCCTTGGCTTGGTTTTCAAACGACTCAATTATCCAGGGTAAATCCTCTTCGGGATGAATATTCATCATTCCAAGATTTTTTATTTCTTCCAGGTTGTATCCCGTCATCTGGCAAATCGCTTTGTTACCATCGTAAAACTTCTTGGTTTCAATGTCTGCTAGAAGTATGCCATCCGTGGCCGCTCTAAAGATGGCACTAGATTTTTCTTCAGACCGTCTCAGTGCTTCCTCTGCCTGCTTGCGTTCAGTAATGTCCAGGGATAGTATAAAGATGCCCTCTGGCATTGGCTCAATGCTGAGTTCAAACCATGCCTGGGAACCATCGGGGTAGGTGAACAAGTTTTCCATACGGTAGGGGACACCTTTACCCATGCACCGACGGAGCTGGACAAACATTTCTGATTTCTCAATTCCGGGATACATTTCCATCATGGTGTGCCCCAGTAACTCCTCCTTGGAGCGGCGGCTGTGCTGGACAGCGGCATCGTTGAGATATCTGTAGCACCAGTCAAAACCAATAATCTGGCACCCTTCCAGCATACCGTCCAGGGTAGTACGGTAGCGTTCCTCCGAGGCAAGAAGCGCCGTCACTGCCTGCTCTCGCTGTCCTTCTCTCTCTATGGTCGCCAGGGCAAAAGCGATGTCACCACACAATTCCGAAAACAGGTCCTGTTCCTCCTCGTCGTACATTGCTTCCGCATTGACGGTAACCCCTAGTATCCCGTAAAGCTTGCCTTCGAATTCCAGCTTGCAGTTGAAAACAGCCCGCCCGGCCCGTTTGCCAGCCAGGGTACACCCGCCGCACCGTCCCTTTGACTTGAGATAAGTAAGCAGGGGTGTCTCCTGAGCCAGTTGCCCTTGGACGCAACCAGGAAAATCACCTGACCTCAGCTGCTGGAGGAAGGCGCCGGTAGCTTCCCCCAGTCCGGCACTGGCAGCTGAAACATAGTTCCTGTTTTCGTCCAGCAGGAGTATCCACGCCTTAATATAACTGCGCTTTTCTATTAGCAGGTCGCAGCTCTTCTGAATCAGGCGCTCTCTGTCTTTCTCGCGGGTAATCAGTTGATTGACATTCCGTACAGCAAGGAGGACATTACTAAGGTGGGCGATTCTCTCTTCCCTCTGCTTGCGCTCAGTAACGTCTCGGAAGATGCCCTGTGTGCTGACAGGCTTACCATCAACAAACTGAGCATGGGCGTTCCCTTCAACGACAATATGGCTACCGTCTTTGGCAACAAAGACGGCTTCGATGCCACTTGCGTTTTCACCGGACATCACCCTTTGGAAAGTCTCCGCACAGTGGTTCATGGAATCAGGGTGGATGATATCCCATACCTTCAGTTTGGCAATCTCGTTATTGCCGTAGCCGAGCACATTTTGCCAGGCTTTATTTGTGTACAGAAGACGGCCATCGGGCGCAACGCTCTGTATCAGGTCGTTGGCATTATCAAACAGGTCGCGGTACCTCTCTTCGCTTTGCCTCAATGCGTTGTCAGCCCGCTTGCGTTCGGTTATGTCACGGACTATGGCCATGTCAGCTGACTTTCCTTCATATTCGATTCGACTGGCGTTTATCTCAACAGGTATGCGGCTGCCATTTTTGGCCAGTAACTCTATTTCGTAGCTGTTTGGCACTGCCTCTCCCGAAAGCCTTCCTCTATAGTTTTCTATCACTGACTCTTTGTATTCTGGAGCAACGAAATCGATGAAAGATTTGCCAATTGCCTCGTCCAGCGAGAAGCCGGTCATCTCTACCATTTTTGAGTTGGCGAATTTCACCATGCCCTCTTGGATTATGATTATTCCGTCATTTCCTCTTTCCACCAGGGTTGAGTATTTTCCCTCCACCCTCTTACGCTCGGCCAGTTCTCGTTCCAGCTCTGAGTTGGTCTTTAAAAGGCTGTCTTTCATTTGATTGCAGGCCTGTGCCAAAACACCGATTTCGTCTCTTGATGTTACTTCTGCTCTGGCATTCAGGTCACCCTTACTGACCTTGACTGCCATGTGTGATAGTTTGGTAATCGGTCGGGTGATGGCTCGTGACAGGAAAAGGCAGGTGAGAAGAATGAGAGCCAGGGAAAGGAGAACAACTGTAACCAAGAAATACCGCAGACTGGTTACCGGCGCAAGCGCTTCGGCCTGGTCAATCTTGGTCACCAGTCCCCAGCCTGTGCTTTCGATATACCTGGTGGCCGCCAGGACAGGCTTACCACGGTAATCTGCAGCCCCGGTAAGCAGCTTCTCATTCCTGAGTAATGCCTGAATAACGGGTGAGTCCAGCTCCTCCTGGGGTATGACCCTGCTGAGTGCGGCTTGCGCATCGAATCTTGTCGGCACCAGAAACACGGCATCGCCGTTTTCGTCTCTCCCCGCTAGAATCGTTTCACCCGTTTCGCCCAGCCCGGTGTAGTCTTGGATGGATGAGACGATGTTATCGGCGGCAGATTCAATAATTACAACGCCCAGGAGCTGGCCTTCAATATAGAGCGGGCCGGAGAGGTATAAGGATAGTTCCTGATTCTCGTTTATGAAAAAGGTATCGGCAGTACCTTCTGTTTGACCTCTGGCGAAGACTTCATCATTGGTTCGGGAGACGCCGATGTTTGCTTTGTCTGTAGAGGCTACCACCTTCCCATTCAGTGTTAGCACAGAAATGCTCTGGAAACTGCTGACGGAAGAGCGGGCATCCAGCAGTATGCTATTCATTTTATCCTGGTCTTCAGCATTTGGATTGTTAATAAAGCTGCTCAGGCTGATGCGTAATTGTGTCCTGCTTGAAACCAGGCTGAGCCGCTCCAGGTTCTGTTCTACAATGCCGGCAACCCTGTGTTGCTGGATGGCCGCAACCGACTCCAGATGGCCGAGAACTTCATGAGTAAGGGTCTCCTTAGCGTTGTAGTAGAAAAGAAGGCTTATTGTAGCCAGGGGTATCAAAGTTATTGATAGAAACGCCAGCAGCAGCTTTGTGTTAATCTTCATGATGAGCTCCGATTACCCTATGCTATCGTTGATGCGACCCCCAAGGGTTGATAGATTAAACTTGACCCTTGGCCTCTTGCCCGAGGTAAAATGTATTAACCTGGCTGGTCTTTTTCTTCAGCGCATCTAATTGAGCCTGTGTAAAGAGTCTCCAGCCTCGGTAGTCCCTGTGTTCAACCTCGGTGATGCTCCCTTCTTTAAGCCAGCGAAAGAGGGTGTTTCTGCTTATGCCTATTATGCGGCAGATTTCAGCTGTCCTGTAGTAAGTCTGGCCGTTTATAATAGTAGGCATATTTCTTCCCCTTCAGCTATTCCTGGGTATACCATACCTCGTCTTGTAAGGAGGTTAAATCACCTGTTAGTACCGTTTCACGTATACTTTCGTTGTGTTACTATAGTCCTGCTTCTTAAAATCGAAGAAAGCGGGAAAGGGATGATATCTACCCGTGAGATGCGTAGTCCGGAGGCTCTCCCGAGTTGAAAATGTCATAGTTTTGTTATATTTCCCACCCCTATTTTATGACTTTTAGATACCACCGTTGTCATAATTATAGATAATGTGCTGGTTGAAGTCGGGATGACATATGTTCAAGTGATTGATATGTTTTTGTGAGATTTTAATGGCCAATATTGAAAAAAGGCAGCTGGTGCTGGTAGTTGATGACCATCCCAAGGTACTTAGATTTATCGAAATAGATTTGAGGCTGCGCGGCCTAGATGTCATTACGGCAACATCCGGGAAGGAAGCCCTGGGGCTTGTCAGGGCGATGAAACCAAATATTATGCTACTGGACATAATTATGCCGGAGATGAATGGTTTTGAGGTGCTCAGGCAGTTGCGGGCTTTCAGCCAAATCCCGGTTATCGCCTTTAGCGCCAGCCCTCAGAGCCGCAGTGATGCCGTGTCGCTGGGTGCCGACGATTTTATGACCAAACCGTTTCACCCTGACGACATGGTCAGCAGAATCCGAGTGCTTCTTGGCCGGTAAAAAGTCTATTTGTTCTCAGCTCTCTTCGCCCAGAGAAACCCTTTCTTGTCTCATCTCTGGATTAGAATTCATCAACGCCGGACTGAGGCACCAAAAGTCACCAGTAGTTGCTTAATAGCCAGACCGATAGCATCCTTTTGTGATAAAATGATGCCGTGCAAGATACCTACTACCTCGGGTTGGATATTGGCTCGGTAGCGGTCAAGCTGGCGATTGCCGATGAGAATCGCCAGGTCGTTCTCTTTGACAGCCAGAGGATAACTTCCAATCCCACGGCCGCAGTCAATCTGCTGCTCACCCGGCTGGGAAGCCGGCTCAATCTTGAGAGTATTATCGCCGCTGGCGTATCAGGCTCAGGCAAGAGTGTTGTCCCTGAGGAATTGAAATGGGCTGATTACAGCAGCCCCCTGGCAACTGCCGCTGGACTTTTGCATTATTACCCCGATGGCAGGTCTGTTATTCAGATCGGCGGCCAGAGCTCCCTCGTTATCAGACTGGAGGATGGCTTAAAGAAGCCATGGCAGGTGGCTTCAAATCCGCTGTGTGCCGCCGGCACCGGCCGCTTTCTGGAGCAGCAGGCATATCGGCTTGGCGTCAGCCTGGATGACCTTTCCCGGCTGGCCCTCGGGTGTCAGTCCAGCCCGCCGCGGGTGGCCGCCCGTTGCAGCGTCTTTGCCAAGACCGACCTCATTCACCTCCAGCAGAAGGGCACTCCGGTTGAATCAATGCTCTACGGATTGTGCCAGAGCGTTGCCCGCATGGTGGTCTCGCTCCAGAAAGGAACTTTTGATGAGCCGGTGTATTTTGTCGGCGGTGTCGCAGCTAACGGTGCTATAGCCCGGGCTCTGGCCGATGCGCTCTCATCAAGGAACGGCCATGAAGTGGAGGTCATCGTTCCTGAAGACTACCTCTATATCGAGGCCCTGGGCTCGGCCCTTCTTTCCAGAGGCAAGAGTTCGCCGGTTGTTGAGCTACCGGAGACAGACGGACTGAGGCGGCACTTCGCTCTGCCCGGGCTGGAGCAAGTCAGCATACAGGATAGCTGCCCAGACTATCGCGCAGAGGTGAAAGGTGTCGGATATCTCGGAGTTGACGTTGGCTCCACCAGCACCAAGGCGGTGATAGTTGACCCGGCGGGACGGGTCATGGCCAAGAGCTACCTGATGACGGCCGGCAGACCGCTTGAGGCGGTTAAAAAGGTCTTCAGAAACCTGGTTGGAGACGGTGCCGGCGGAGTTAACATCGCCGGAGTCGGCGTCACCGGCTCCGGCAGATATCTGGCCGGTGGTTTTATAGGTTCTGACCTGATAAGGGATGAGATAACGGCCCAGACAAGGGCGGCGGCGGAGATAGACATTGAAGCCGATATCATTGAAATCGGTGGCCAGGACTCAAAGCTTATTATCAAGAGGAATGGCGTCGTCGTCGACTACCAGATGAACAAGGCCTGCGCCGCCGGAACCGGAAGCTTCATTGATGAGCTGGCCGAGATGCTCGGTGTCTCGGTGAGCAACGGGGACTTTGCCCGGCTGGCCTTTGCCGCTCCTTACACCATTGACCTGGGCACAAGATGTGCCGCCTTTACCGCCCAGGCAGTGGCCTCAGCCCAGCAGGAAGGCGTCCCCCTGGAGGTAATCATCGCCAGTCTGGCCAACACCATCGCCGAGAACTACCTGTCTAAAGTGGTGGCCGGCAGAAAACTGGGCAGCAAGGTTATCCTCACCGGAGCGGTGTTCTACAACCAGGCTGTTGTCTCTGCCTTCCATCGCCAGCTCAAAGACAGAAGGCTGATTGTCGCCGAACACCGTGAGGTCAGCGGTGCCATAGGTGCCGCCCTCTTGGCCAGAGAAGAAGCCCCCGGCCGGGAGTCAAACTTCAGGGGGTTCAACGAGGTAATTGATGGCAACTACAGCCTTGATACCTTTACCTGTCAGGGATGTGAAAACAACTGTGCCATTACGCGGATGCAACTGTCCGGGGGTAAGGCGGTGTTCTACGGCAGTCGCTGCGACCGTTATAACAGCGATGACCACAGCCAGATGCCAGAGGAAAGCCCGTTCACCGAGCGTGAGAAGGTTCTCTTTAGGGGGTACCGGGAAGACCGTGGCAACGGGCCATTAGTGGGTATCCCCAGGTCTCTCATGGTCTATGACTACGCACCGCTTCTTATCGGTTTTCTGAATGCTCTTGGCGCCAGGGTTGTCCTTTCGGGTAAAACGACCGCGGAGACCATAAAGCAGGCGGCCCAGCTGAGCTACAGTGACAGCTGTTTTCCCTTGAAGCTTCTCTACGGTCACACCAGCCGGCTCGGTGGTACTGATTACATTCTCTACCCCTGCGCCATCCGCCTGGGCAAAAGAGAGGGTGATGAAAACCAGAAGTATGCCTGCCCTCTGGTCCAGGCATCGCCGTTCATTGTGCACCAGGCTCTTGGTCTGGGTGAGCGGTTGCTGGTGCCCGTAATTGACTTCAGCCGGGGGAATGGCAAGACGGTTAACAGTCTGGCTGACGCGGCGGTCAAGATGGGCTTCAGCCGGAGCAAGGGCAGACTGGCGGCTCTGACTGGTATCAAGGCACAGCAGACATTTGAGGCAGAAAGAGCGGTACTGGGGGAAAGACTGCTGGCAAAACTGCGGTGTGATGGTGGGCTGGGGGTGGTCATATTTTCCCGCTCTTATATGTCACAGGACTCGGGGGCAAACCTGGGCGTAGCCGAGATACTGTCCCGGCTGGGCGTGGTGCCGATACCTCTGGACTTCCTGCCCCTGGAATCAGTAGATGTCAGGCAATACTCCGACCGCCCCTACTGGTTTTATGAGAGTAAATACATAGCCGCTGCCGCTATAACAGCCCGGGAGCCAAAGCTGTTCGGGTTGATGGTGACCAACTTCGGCTGTGGCCCCAACTCATTTATGGCCAAAATAGTTGAGGATATTATGGACGGCAAACCCCTGGGGCAGATAGAGATTGATGAACACGCCGCCGAAGCCGGTATCGTTACCCGCCTCGAGGCCTTCGTCAACACCATCAGGGGCTTTACCGCTTCCCCCGGAGAGAGCAAGGTGCCGGGCCGGTACATCTACCGGGGGGCAGCGCCACTTGATGGCTCCAAGAAGACCTTGATTGCCCCCAGAATGTCACCCCACATCGAGGCCGTGGCGGCGGCCATGGTCGCTTACGGCAGGAAGGTGGAGGTGCTTCCTGAGCCAGACCAGAAAAGCCTCATCTACAGTGACCAGGTAACCTCGGGCGCCGAATGCCTTCCTTTTCGCATAACCCTGGGTGACTTCATGCGCTTTTACTATGAGAACGGTGCCCATCCGAAAGATGTTGAGGGCTTTACCGGCGGAGCCTACGGCCCCTGCCGCTTTGGTAAGTACGCCATAGAACAGGCCAGGGCGCTCAAGCAGATAGGTTTTGACCTCAAGATAAGAACCACGGTGTCAAACAGTGCCTATCACGACGTAAACCTTGGCCCCGGCTTTGAGCGGCTCGCCTGGAGGGGGATTGTGGCCGTTGACTGCCTGCAGAGGCTTCTGTGGCGCAGCCGTCCTTATGAAAGGGAACCCGGGTCGGCCGATGGTCTGTTTGCCGAGTATAAACGGGGGCTTTTGGACTGTATCGGCAACAAAGGTTATGTCAGGGATTTACTAAAACAGGCAACGGCTGATTTCCAGGCATTGATAGACCCTGAGCTGCCCAGAAGACCTTTAGTCGGCATCAATGGCGAGGTATATCTCCGTAACAACCGGTTCAGCAACAAAGACCTGGTCAGGGTATGTGAAGCCGCCGGCCTTGAAGTAATAGTCTCTCCTCTTGGGGAATGGCTTAAGTATGTCTACCACAGGAATTTTGAGGATGCCGTCAGTAGCTGGAGTTTGAAAAGGATGTTAGCCGGCTATGTCAAAAAGCTGGTGCTGGAACACGATGAGCACCTGGTAGCCAGCCGGTGCCACGGATTTCTGGATGTCAGCGAACCCCGAACAGTTGATATACTGGCCCGGACAGGCAGCTACCTCTCCCCGAGGTGCGGCAGTGAGGCGGTCCTTAGCATAGGTAGTGGCCTTACCTGGATGCAGGACTACAGGTTTGCCGGCGTGATTTCGGTAATGCCCCACGGCTGTATGCCGGGGGGGATTGTGGCGGCGATGTCGGAGAGGTTCAGCGCGATGCACCACAAGCCCTGGATTAGCCTTACCTATGATGGTTTCCCCGAGACCAACAACCTGACCAGGATAAATAACTTTGCTGAAATTATCCGGTACTGCAACCAAGAAAGCCGGGTGCAGGGAAACCCGGCTACAGAGTTGACCATCTAATTAATACTGTCTTATCGACTTAGTAACAGGTTTGGTGAGAGAACACGCCGAGATATTACTCCCGCTTCATGTTGATTAAGCCTCTTTTTATGGCTTTCACCACCGCCTCGGTGCGGGCATTGGCATCCAGCTTGCTCAGAATCGAGGTCACGTGATTCTTAATGGTCTGCTCGCTGATGTTGAGTTTGGCAGCAATCTGTTTATTGGCGTAGCCCTGAGCCATGTAATTAATTACTTCTGTCTCGCGCGAGGTCAGGGGTGAGATGAGATTGACCACCTCCTGCTGTCCGGATAGTTCCTGAAACTGCTGAAGGATGCTCTGTGCCACCTTGGGCCGGTTATCAAGTTCTTCAGTTATCGGGTGCTCCCCAAATGCGGTGCGCCTGACAACATCGCACAGCTCTTCGCTGCTGATATCTTTACTAAGACAGGCCGAAGCCTGGGCACTGATGGCCTTAACCAACAGGGCATCACTGGGGTTTGATGTCAGAACAACAACAGCGGTGCTGGGGGTGACCTGTTTGATTCTCTGGGCCAGGCTCAGACCGCTATCAGGGGCGGCATCAATATCCACAATGGCAACATCGGGCGGCATGACTTCAATGGTTAAGGGCATTTTATCACTGAGCTTGGATTCGCCGGCGACCTCAATATCATCTACTTCCAGAAAGGTGTGCCTTATCCCGCACTGAAAGAGGGGTTGCTGGCTGAATATCCAGATTTTTATTTTTGCCTTGTCCATGTTACCATTTGTCAGTATAAATCAAGTCTGACTTTTATTTCTCCGGCTCACCTGACCACCTCTCGGCCAGGTCACCAGCTACCGGCAACTTGTACATCACTCCCTGGTAAGCCTTAACCATCAAGACTATCCACAGGACGAAGCCGATGCCGCCTATAAACCAGCCAATAAAAAGGGCGAGAGGCGGTATGAATTGAAGAGGGACCCAGATGATATTGAGGAAGCCAAAAACGATGATTGACTGCACAGCGTGGAAACGGACAAATCTGTTCTCACTTTCCAACAGGATGAATATTAACCCGCTCACCCAGCCCAGGACATAGCACAAAAGCCCGGCCATATTTTCCTGTAGTCCGGTAGAAGTTTTTTCCATCGACAACCTCCTGACTGCCTGAGGTATAGCATAAGATTATACTGCGGCTGAGTCTGTGTCAATAGTCCGATTAGTCTTGCCACTGACTTTCTCAATCCGGTAGCGCAGTCTGCCTGCCGGTACCGTTATTTCCACTGTATCACCGGGTTCCCGCCCGATGAGGGCTTTACCCAGAGGCGAGACACTGGAAATTCTGCCACGAGCGGGGTCTACTTCTCTGGGGCTGACTATGGTGTATCTTGTTTCCTTGCCCGAAGTCAGGTCAAGGAGTGTAATACTGTTGCCGATGTCTGTTTTAGAACCGACCTCGTCCCCAACCAGGGTAGCCGACTTCAGGGCCTGTTCCAGCTCCCCTATCCTGCCCTCAATCCGGCCTAGCTGCTCCCGGGCGGCATCCAGGGGGGCGTTTTCCCGGAAGTCCTTATCGGCTGCCGCCCGCCTTACTTCATCGATAGCCTGAAGCCGTTTGCCTTTAAGAGCCGCCAGCTCCTCTTTAATTTCATCATACCCCTGCCGGGTTAGGGTGACAGGCTTAGCCAGGCCTTGTCTGGCGCCGATGTTCAGCCCGGGTTTCTCCTTTTTAGCCTTGAGATGGGTGGCTAGATTGGTCTTCGTCCACCCTTTTTCTTTGGCATAGGTCAAAAAAGCCCGTATTGTATCAAGCTTATTTGAATAGTCGGCATCAGATGACGATATTCGCCGGGCATAGCCAGCTATCTCAGGGGCTTCCAGTGCAGCCATAAGGCTTTCCCGCCCAAACCAGCGGACAAAATGGTGGACGGTCTGCTGTCCAGACCCTGCCTTCTCTGGTGGCAGGCTGGCCAGAAAATGGCTGGCGGCCTCACCCAGATTCAGATTGCTGTTCCCCATCTCTAAATCCTATAAGCTGGAGGGGGATTTTCATAACGGCTAGGGCTTTGGCCAGTGTTCTTTTTTGGGCCAGCTTCAATATCGCCCTGCCGTGCCAGTCAAAGGACAGCTCATCCTCCCCCATAAGGGCTTCAATAAAGCCGTTCCTTCTTATTATGTCAAATATTCTATCCACCTGCCGGTCACTCAGGTGTTCATACACCGCTCGTGCCCGGTAGCCTATCTTAAGTTCCTTCTCCAGTTTTCCCCTCCAATGTCGTTCATAGTCAGCCAGGCTATTAGCTGTCAGGTCATCTCTATCCAATGCCCGATGCAGGCTGCTGGCCGCCATCTCGGCACACAGGAGTCCATAGTAGATGCCACCGCCAGTAGTCGGCTTTACCTGTCCGGCGGCGCCCCCAACGACAATCAAACGCCGGGTATAGGTTTTGGCCGGAGGTCTCAATAAAATCCGGCGGTAGCTTATCACTGCATCATCGGTGGTTATTTTCCCACGTTCCTTGAGCCGTGACAGCAGTTTCCTCAGATGGAACCCGGGGTTGCGGCGCACCATCAGACCGACCAGAGCTTTTTGGGGCAGGGTGGGAACCAGCCAGGCGAAAAAGTCAGGAGCGACTTCCTGCCCTAGATAGACCTCGGCCTCCTCTACTTCCCTGGTTTCTACCTCGGCCTGGGCACCCATGACCAGGTTGTCATTCTTACCCAGCCCCAACCTTTCGGTGGGCCTTGAACCAGAACCAGTAGCAACAACCGCTGCCCTGGCTTCAAAGCTCAGTCTCTGGCCATCGTGGCTGGCCTGAACCACCACCCGGTCATCACCGGGCTCTATAGCTTTAACCCGGGTGCCCAAGAGATATCCTACTCCGGCATCCTTAGCTCGGTCAGCCATAGCTAAATCAAGTGCCGCCCGGTCAACAATGCAGGCCTGGTTTTCCTCTCGCCATAGCCTTATCAGCTTGCCCGAGGGCGAAAAAATCCGGGCGCTGTTAGCCCTCCTCAGGACTGCCTTGTTATCAATATCAAAGGAGTTAAAACACTCCTGGCTGATAATGCCGGTGCAGCAAACCGGCTCTCCCAGCTCTTTCTTTTGTTCCAGCACCAGCACGCTGTGGCCCATTCCAGCCAGTCTGAAGGCGACATAGCTGCCTACTAGTCCGCCGCCGGCAACTAGAATATCGTGCAACTAAAACGCTCCGATGACTTACTTATCTAAAGAGTATATCACAATCATTCCGAATGATGCTTCCTCGTTGCTGATTGACTGCTCAACCTTCCCACTTATCCCTCCAAGAATAGAGGAGACAGGTTTTTCAATAAAAAGGGGTGTCTCTGGCAATCTGCGGCCTTGACAAATACTTTTTATTTATTTATAGTCTAAGCCAACGAAATAAAGCAAAGACTGTGAACAGGACTAGTAGGCTTCTAGCGAGGCCGCAGAGAGTCGGGTAAGGTGTGAGCCGGTGCCGGCGCAGTAGCTGAATGGACCTGGGAGTTGCAAGCCGAAAATCAGTGAATGAGTAGGCTTTGTCGCTGGGGAAGCGTTAACACATCCCTGGTATCAAGCTAAGTTTTACTAAGCTTTTACCTGCCAGAGACAGTCGGCTTAGTATTAATTAGCCGACTGAGAAGGGTGGTACCGCAGAGGCAAGCCTCCTGCCCCTTCATGGGCGGGAGGCTTTTTAATGAGGAGGCCATAGTGTGATTGACCCAAAAATAATGGCGGCTAAAGCCGATTGTCATATTAATACAAACAACTCCGTTTGAAAAAGGAGGAAAAAATGGCGAAACAATTTGACAGAGGAATGTATTTTCTTGACCAGAAGGACATGCCAACACACTGGTACAATGTCTTGCCCGACCTGCCCGAGCCCCTGCCGCCCTTGCGCCATCCCGGTACCAAGGAAGTCTTGCCCAGGGAAGGACCCCTGCCACCACCCCTGTTCACCGATGCCGTCAACAAGCAGGAATTTGCCAAAGAGCGCTACATCGAGATTCCGGAAGAGGTGCAGGCCGCCTACTGCACCTACAGACCGACTGTTTTGCACCGGGCATACCGGCTGGAGAAAGCCCTGGATACTCCAGCCAAGATTTTCTACAAGTATGAGGGCACCAGCCAGGCGGGCAGCCACAAGCCTAACACAGCCATTCCTCAAGCCTACTACGCCAAGAAAGAGGGTTTCAAGCGCATGGCCACCGAGACCGGCGCCGGCCAGTGGGGCAGCGCCCTGTCCATGGCCTGTGCCTTCTTTGGGCTGGAGTGCAAGGTCTATATGGTCAGGGCAAGCTATAAACAGAAGCCCTATCGCCGCACCCTGATGGAAATCTGGGGGGCCAAGGTTGCCCCCAGCCCCAGTCCGGAGACCGAGGTGGGACGCCGCTTTCTGGCCGAGAACCCGGAGCACCCTGGAAGCCTGGGTATCGCCATCAGCGAGGCCTGTGAGGACGCTTTCGCCCGCGAGGATACCAAGTATTCCATCGGCAGTGTCGTCAACCACGTGCTGCTTCACCAGACCATCATCGGCGAGGAGACCAGAAAGCAGATGGAGATGGCCGATGCCTACCCCGATATTATTATCGGTTGTGTCGGCGGCGGCTCCAACTTCGCCGGGCAGTTCCTGCCCTGGATAAGGGACAAGTTCAGTGGTAAGAAACCGGGAATGCGCATCATCTGTGTTGAGCCCCAGGCCTGCCCTACTCTGACCAAGGGCATCTATGCCTGGGACTTCGGGGATATCGCTGGGCTGGCCCCCATAGTCTTGATGTACACGCTGGGCCACTCCTTCATTCCGTCTCCAATCCACGCCGGCGGGCTGCGCTACCACGGGATGTCACCCATCATCTGCCACCTGTATAAGCTGGGCCTGGTTGAGGCCAGGGCGGTGCACCAGGTGCCTACTTTTGAAGCCGGTGTAACATTCGCCCGGACAGAGGGTATCATTACCGCCCCGGAGCCCTGTCACGACCTCAGGGTGGCCATTGACGAAGCTCTAAAGTGCCGGGAGGCCGGTGAGTCCAAGACCATCTTGATAGCTCACAGCGGGCACGGGCACTTTGACCTGGCGGCCTATGATGCCTATCTCTCGGGCAAGCTTGAAGACTATGAATATCCTGAAGCGAAGGTAAAAGAGGCGCTGACATCCCTACCTGAGGTGTGTGAAGAGAAGATGACCTTGTAAATAATCCGCAAGAGGGGCTGGGGCTTCCAGCCCCTCTTTTTTCCTTAAGGTTAATCTAGCTTGGCGACGCCTAGCAATAAATCATAGCCATCCAGCTTGCAGCTTCCGGTGAATGCACTCTTATCGGGGGCTGCCTTAATGAGCTCCCGGGAGAGGGTCTCCCGCTTGATGTAGTCAGCAAAGGTCTCCATAACCCGCTTGACGTACGCCCCGCCTTCATAGTAAGTGGTGATGTGATCGGCGATGTCAAAGCCGGCGGAACGGCGCATGGTCTGGAGCCGGTGGACAATCTCACGTGCCAGCCCTTCGGCCTTAAGCTCAGGCGATATCCCCGTCGGAACAGCCACTGAGTAGCTACCCTCAGTGCTTACCGAATAGTCCTGCTTATCTAAGTCACCGGTGTTATCAACTAGTGTCAGCTCTCTTATGTTAAGCTCTTCCAGGATCTGAGGCTTTACCCTTTCCAGGCTTTCTTTCCCGGTGCCAGTGATGCTGGCCAGAGCCCGTGCCAGAGGCTGGCGGACTTTTATCCCCGCCTGAGCCCGGGCTGCCCGCCCCAGGCTGGAAATCTTTATTGCCAGTCGTATGTCCTCGGTCAGTTGCTGGTCAATTTTACCTTTATCGGCTGATGGGAAATCGGCCAGGTGGACACTATCCGGCTCTTCGGGGAAGATTGAACAGACCAGGTTCTGGTAAAGCTCCTCGGCCAGTAATGGGGTGAGAGGCGCCAATAACTTGGAAAGTGTTACCAGGCACCGGTAGAGGGTGGCGTATGCCGATAGCTTGTCGGCGTCGTTCTCGCTTTTCCAGAAACGGCGCCGGCTGCGGCGGACATACCAGTTGGACAGGTCGCCGACAAAGCACTCAATCTTTCTGCCGGCCTCGGTCGGGTTGTAGGCTTCAAGTGCCTGGTCAACATCGACTATTAGCTGGTTCAGCTCGGACATGAGCCAGCGGTCAAGTAGCGTTGGCTCAGGCTGGCCCGATTCTAGAGCCGGGTTGTACTTGTCTATATTGGCGTAAGTGACAAAGAAGGAGTAGACATTCCACAGCGTCAGCAGGAACTGGTGGGTGACCTCGGAGACCAGCTCTTCGGAGAAGCGGCGGGCGTTGCCCGCTGGAGAGGCGGTAAAGAAATACCAGCGCACGGCGTCAGCCCCGTACTTGTTAATCACCGGCCATGGTTCAACCACGTTCCCCTTGGCCTTGCTCATCTTCTCCCCGCTGGCATCAAGGATGTGACCCAGACAGATAACATTTTTAAAGCAGATGCGGTCAAAGAGAAGGGTGGATATGGCGTGCAGGCTGTAGAACCAGCCGCGGGTCTGGTCAACGGCCTCGCAGATGTAGTCTGCCGGAAACTTGCCTTCCTTATTAAGGTCAACAATCGTTTTTTCTTTCTCAAAGGGGAAGTGCCACTGGGCTATGGGCATAGCCCCGGAGTCAAACCAGCAGTCAATAACCTCGCTGACCCTTCTCATTCTTCCATTACACTTGGGGCAGTCATAGGTCAGCTCGTCGACATAGGGGCGGTGCAGGTCTAGGGGCTCTTTAAATCCACTAAAACCAGGCTTTGCCTTTAGTTCATCTACCCCACCGATACACTCGGCTTGGCTGCAAGCCTCACAGCGCCACACCGGCAGCGGCGTCCCCCAGTAGCGCTCCCGGGAGAAAGCCCAGTCCACGTTGTTTTCCAGCCAGTCACCGAAACGTCCGTATTTAATGTGCTCCGGATACCAGTTTATCTCCTCGTTACCGGCAATCAGCCTGTCTTTTGCCGCCGTCGTCCGGATGTACCAGGTCTGCTTGGCGTAGTAGAGAAGCGGTGTGCCGCAGCGCCAGCAGAAGGGATAGGTATGGCGGATGGTCTCGCTCTTATACAGCAGGCCTCTTGCTTTCAGGTCAGCGATAATATCCTTATCGGCGTCTTTGACAAACTTGCCGTGACCTGGTATAGATTGAAGTTCCTTCGCAGACGATGCTAATGCTAATGCCTCATCTTGAAGCATACGCCTATATATACTAGGTGTGTAACCAGTTGGAAATCTCTTAACTAAACCATCAATATTCACCGAGTGAACAAGGGGTAAATTTTCCCTCTCTCCGACTTCAAAGTCTATCTCACCGTATGCAGGCGCAATATGGACAACACCAGTACCATCCTCCATAGTAACAAAGTCACCTGCAATAATGCGATAAGCAGGCTTATCTTCCCTACTAGAGAATATATCCACCTTATATAGGGGTGCATAGTGTAAACCTACCAACTCACTTCCCTTTATCTTCCCCACTATCTTGCTATTCTCTAATCCCAGCTGTTTTAACAAGGATTCAGCTAGAATTAGATATTCATCTCCTACTTCGATAACCGCATACTCGGCATTAGCATCTACCGCTAAAGCGGTGTTACCCGGCAATGTCCAGGGGGTAGTTGTCCAGGCCAGGAGATAAGCCAGTTTATCAAGGTTCAGCTGTCGCCTCGATACATCCGTCAGTTTAAACTTTATGTAAACCGATGGGTCGGGGATGTCATCCTGATAGCCCAGGGCGACCTCGTGGGACGAAAGGGAGGTGCCGCAGCGGGGGCAGTGGGGGGTGACCTTGTAGCTCTGGTACACCAGCCCTTTATCCCACATCTGCTTGATTGCCCACCAGACGCTCTCAATGTAGCTGTTGTCCATGGTAATGTAGGGGTGTTCCAGGTCAAGCCAGAAGGCGATGCGCTCGGTCATGGCGTCCCATTCCTTAAGGTAGCGAAAGACGCTCTCACGGCAGCGGGCGTTGAACCGGTCAATGCCGTATTTCTCAATATCCGCCTTGGTGGTAAAGCCCAGCTCCTTTTCCACCTCAAGCTCCACCGGCAACCCGTGGGTGTCCCAGCCGGCGATGCGCGGGGTGTAGTAGCCCTTCATCGCTTTGTAGCGGGGTATGACATCCTTAAAGACGCGGGATAGCACGTGGTGTATTCCCGGACTGCCGTTGGCTGTCGGCGGACCTTCATAGAGCAAAAACCGTGGAGCGCCACGGCGGGCTTCTATGCTGCGCCTGAAGGTATCCTTCTGTCGCCAGAGGCCCAGTATCCTTTCTTCAATTTGGGGGAAACTGACCTTGCTGCTTACCGGCTGAAACATAGACTTGAAGACTCCTGCAGAAACCTGTCTCTTTTATTTCTTAGGCCTGGGCTGAACAACCACCTTACGGGCTTCACCGATGCCGGTGCTCTCGGTGGTGACATCAGGATGGTCAGCCAGCGCCAGGTGGATAATTCGCCGCTCATAGGCGGGCATGGGCTCCAGGGTAAAGGGCCGGCCACTGGCGGCTACCTGCTCCGCCACGCGGCTGGCCAGGGCTTTAAGTGATTGATAGCGCTGCTGCTTGTAGCCATTAACGTCAATCACCAGGAGCACCGGAGCCTTTACCTGGTGGGCGGTCATAAGTCGGACGATGTACTGAAAACAGGCCAGCGTTTGCCCTCGCCGTCCGATGAGGATACCCAGCTCTTCACCCTCTATGTCAAAAACGATGGGAGGCGGGGTTTTCTCCCGTTCCTGAATCGCGGCTTCAACCTGGTGGACAATCGAAGCCTCCAGCCCCATCTTAGACAACATTGTCTGGAGAATGTCCTGAATGGTGCTGATTATTTGCGCTTCTTCAACAGCTTCAGGGGTAGTTTCCTGGGTAACGGCTCCGGTGAGCTTGACCCTGACCCGGGCCTCTTCACCACCGACGCCCAGAATACCGCGCTTACCTTCGCTTATGATGTCTACCTCTACCTCGTCTCGGTTTACGCCCAGCTCGTCTAAAGCTAGTTGTATAGCCTCTTCCACCGTCCTGGCGCTTGTCTCCACCTGTCTCATTTTTTACTCCCTCTACCTGTGCTGAAACAGTAACATCGGCCTCGGCTGTAACGGCGGCCGGTTCTTGCTCCACTTCAGCAATACGTTTTTTAAGCTTGTTATCCCGGTCAGGTGTCTTCTTCTTAGCCCTTGCCGGCATCAGACCTCCCCAGCCGGTAACAAAGTACTGCATACCTATAGTAATCAAGTTTGAGACCACCCAGTATAAAGCCAGTCCACTGGGGAACGATAGGGAAAGGAAGGTAAACATCAGCGGCATCAATATCAGCATTGTCCGCCCCTGTGTCTGCTGCCTCGGGTCAGAGGTCACCGGAGTTATCATTTTCTGCTGAACCCACATAGAAACTCCGACCAGGATAGCCAGGAAAAAGTCTGGAGTGGCCAGATTCATCCACAGGAAATGGTTATCCAGAGGCAGAGCGGAGTAAACCACCGGCCAGTTATAAAGATAACGGGAAAGATTCAGAAAGCTCTCCGGGGTTACTGCCAGAACACGGATAATCGCCTGATACAGTGCTATCCAGATAGGCATCTGGATGAGCATGGGTACCAGACAGCCGGCAGGGCTTACCCCTGATTCCCGGTATAGTTTCATCTGCTCCTGAGCTAGCCTTTGCTTGTCTCTGGCGTGTTTCTTCTGAAGTTCAGCCAGCTTGGGCTGAAGGCTTTGCATAGCTCTGGTGGCATGAAGCTGTCTTATGGTTAAGGGGTACATCAGTCCGCGGATAATGAGGGTCAGGACAATAATGGTCAGCCCGAAGCTGCCGAACAGGCTGTGGGACAGCCCGATGGCAACGTTTATCATCGGCTGAAGGATGATTAAATTCCAAATTGCCCCGATATCCAATTGAACCTACCTCTCAGGCTAACTAATAGGGATGCTCCAGATTACTGCCCCCGTCTCGGCGTTTAGGGCGTAGATAGTCTCGTCCTTCAGGACATGAACATAAACAGCATCACCACTCGCCGCCAGGGGGGCCGTAATTATCCCGTCTATGGCCTTCAGTTCGGTGCTCTGGTTGTTCTGGGTATCTATGGAATAGACCTTACCCTCTTCAGAGGCGACAATGACCCGGCCATTAACCACCACCGGTGATGAGGAGATGGCGCCGCCCAGGTCAATAAAGGTTACCAAAGCTCCACTTCCGGCATCCAGGACGTATACCCGCCCGTCCATATCAGCTGCGTAGATGGTGTTTTGATAGACCACAGGGGTTGCCCAAAACCATTTCTGAGGGCCGCCTTCAACTTTGTCAGATGGAAACGTCCAGAGCTGTTGGCCACTGGTTGCGTCCAGGGCATAGATGTGCCGGTCTAAAGAGGCTATATAGACTGTGTTATCGTAAATCAGGGGGGTGGCCACTATAGGTCCCTCGGCCTCAAAGGGCTGAGCCCATTTTTCATTGCCGGTAGCGGCATCTAAGGCATAGACCTTTTTATTGAAAGAAGTAACGATAACCGTGTCACCACTGATGGCCGGTGCTGACCAGAGTTCGCCCCCGGTTTCAAACTGCCATACCTTATCGCCGGTAGTGGCGTCTAAGGCATACACTCCACCGTCAGTTGCCCCCAGGTAAATCCTGCCCTGAGCTACCACCGGCCCACCAACAATGGGATGAAGAGCGCCCTCTCGGGGATATACCCACCTCAGTGCCCCGGTGCTGGTGTTAATGGCATAGACCTTACCATTGAAGCCGCCGATGTAGACCAGGTCGCCGTCTACCGTCGGGGTGCCATATATAGATGTCTGGGCTGGGGCAGCACAGCCACCCCCGCTTGAGCTCGAGCTTTCAAGCGAGTACGGTGGCCATAATTGACTACCATCGGCAGTGTTTAAGGCTATTAGTTGACCGCCGGCAGAACCAAAGAAAAGGTGACCATCGGCCAGTGCTGCCCCGGACCAACCTCCCTGAAGGGCACTGAGCCTGGTACACCCGGAGACAGCCAAGACGGCAGCCAGCAGAACAAACACCAGCAATATTTTGCCGGCTAACGCTTTATTATATCTAAACATATGAAATCCCACGCGATTAGTGATGTAAAATCATGGCACCGGGTCATAGCCGCCCTCATGGAAAGGATGGCAGCGAGCCAGCCGCTTTATGCCCAGCCACATCCCCTTCCTCAAGCCAAACTTTGAAATGGCCTCATGCGTGTACTGGGAGCAAGTCGGAGCAAAACGGCAGGACGGGGGTAGAACCTGTGATATTGTTATTTGATAAAGTCTAATTAGTCCCAGGGCAAGTCTTTTCATAATTCTCCGCAAGTAACTGAGCCTGCGCTAGCAAGCCCAGAGTTATTTTTCTAAGGTCAACAAAGCTGGCACTGGCTGCCTGGGGGCGGGCAATAAAGACAATATCCCAGCCCGGTTTGAGCCAGATTTGCCGCAAGATTTCACGAAACAAGCGTTTCACTTTATTCCTTACAACCGCCTTGCCGATTCGTTTACTGACAACAAAGCCATACCGGGATAAACTGAGCCCGTTGGGTACCGCTTTCACTATTACCATGCCACCCACCCACGCCCTGCCTCGGCTACGAACCAGAGCAAACTGCCCGGGTTGGCTAAGGTGCTCCTCTGTCTTCAAAACTATCCCTTGATTTCTCTCAGTTTACTATCTAGGGAGCCTTTTATCAAGCTGTCTTTGAAAGCCCAGGGCTGGTAAACAGGCGGCCTATGGTATTCTGTTATCAGACGGTCAACCTTTTACGGCCTCTGAGTCGCCTAGCCTTCAATATGGCCCGCCCGCCGCGTGAGCTCATTCTGGCCAAGAAGCCGTGCTCACGCTTTCTGGGAATTCTCTTGGGTTGATAAGTTCTTTTGGGCACTCTAACTCCTAAGCACAATATATTTAACTGTTGGCAGCTCTACTCCGTGTCATAGTCTGGTCGGGAGGCGAGCATAAAACTTGCCTGGCTGCGTTCACTCTTTAATCGGGGTGTTACTCTGTTCAGTCAGGCTGGCAGTCTGAGCCGTCTCTGTCTCCGCTTTAGCGGTGGCCGGTTTATCCTGCCTGGGTTCGCCTGTTAGAGGTGGGCTTAATGGAGATACACTCCCCATCCGATAGATATGCTCGGGCACATATGGCAATAGAACCAGATGTCTGGCTCTTTTTATAGCAGTGGCTAGAGCGCGCTGGTGCCGGGCACAGGTGCCTGTCCTGCGGCGAGATTCTATCTTGCCCCTGTCTGATATGTAACGGAGCAGTAAAGAGGTGTCCTTATAGTTTATTTCCTTAACCTTATTGCTACAGAAGGAGCATGACTTACGCTTGGGCATGTACCTGCCACCGCTCCACCTAGCCGACTTACCTCTGGGGTTAGTACCTTCCTGATTAGCCACTATTTACGACTCCCTAATTAGAATCCGTTGCCACCTAAAATGGAACATTATCTGGCTCTGCCTCATCAGTATTGACCTCTTCGGTTTTTTCCTCGGGAAGAGGCGCCGCTGCCTGCCGGTCAAGGAAGGTCACCCTGTTGGCCACTACCTCGGTCCGAAAGCGTTTCTGTCCGTCCTGGCCCTCCCAGCTGCGGTTGCGCAGCCTGCCCTCGACATAGACAAGCTTCCCCTTATTCAGGTATTGATTACACTGCTCCGCCAGCTTATTCCAGCAGATCACGGTAAACCAGTCCGTTTCTTGTTTGCGTTCCCCTTCAGGAGTGGTATAAATCCGATTGGTGGCTATCCTAAATGATGTTACCGGGCTGCCGTTAGGGGTGAAACGCATTTCAGGGTCATTACCGACATTGCCAATAATCATTACCTTATTCAAACTAACCATCTCTCCAAACTCCTTTTATCCTTTGAGCGTACCCGGAGAGCTTAACTTGTTCTTATAAGCAGATGGCGTATAACATCTTCAGAAATGTGCAGCTTTGCCTCCAGGTCCCGGCTCAGAACTGATTTCAATTTTAACTGAACCAGAACGTAACTACCTTCTGAAAAATGCTTTACCGGATAGGCCAGCTTTCTTTTGCCCCACCGGGTTACGCTGGAGATGGCGCCTCCAAGACCGGTGATAAGCTGACCTATATCGCCTAATGTGGCTTCAATTTTCTCCTCAGCAACCTCCGGGTTTAGAACCAGCGTTAGCTCATAATCACGTAATCGTTCTTCTTCTGATACTCCTTCAGCCCCCCTTTTTCCCTTTGATACTCTTGTTTTAGTACTTCTCGGTGTCACTTACTTCCTCAAACATTTTATATTGGGGGTATTATACCACACCAAGAGAAGGACGGACAATGCCCGTCTTTACATTCTGACGTTTGACACGGCTTTTTATCCCTGATAGACTCTATAACCGGTAGATTATTAGCCAGCTGGTTGGCCCCGTGGTGTAGCGGTCTAACATGCCACCCTGTCACGGTGGAGATCGGGGGTTCAAATCCCCCCGGGGTCGCACCTTCAAGGTACGGTTGACAAACTCGTCATAATTAGCTCGGAAGAAAGTTTCTAATTCAAGCTGTGGCTTAATGGCAACAACTTGAATATCCCTCAGCCAGGCTTACCGAAATGATGCTGGTCAAGAAGTATACCAACCTCTCTAAGCTTTGCGTCTGGCTTCCCACAGGGCAAATAAGAGTGTTAGCTCTTTGAGGACGGTTCCTTCTCCTTGAGGTAATCTTCCTTAGTCAAATCAGTCCTCCTGAATTTACACTGGTCGTTTGTTTTAGCCAGTCTTGAATATGACGAGTGTCTGGTGTTATAGTTAGACATGAGCCCCCAAAGTCAATTCGGCTGTGCTTTCTTGGAACCGTTTTTAACTAACAGCCGGAGAACTGTTAAGCTAACAACAAGCCAGCTGAGGAGGTGCGCTTTATAATAGAATGCCGAATGGCAGGACAATAGTAAACAGGTTTCGCTCCATGCTATCGGTGGTGCGGTCGTCCGAGACGGTTGCCGGGCTGTTTCTGGCTACGCTGGTCGGACTAGTTTCAGGGTTAGGGGCGGTGGCCTTCAGGTGGCTGATAAGTAACTTCCAGTCCCTCTTCTTTGATGGTGGAAGCCAGGCTTTCTCACTTCTTGGTAAATACTATGTCATTCTGATACCTGCACTGGGCGGTTTGCTGGTGGGGCCTCTTGTCTACTTCTTGGCACGAGAAGCCAAGGGGCACGGAGTGCCTGAGGTAATGGAGGCAGTCGCTTTAAAAGGAGGCAGGATCCGGGCTCGCGTATCATTTGTCAAGGCGATTGTGTCCTCTATATGTATCGGCAGCGGTGGTTCGGCAGGACGTGAAGGTCCCATCGTACAAATAGGCTCCTCTTTCGGCTCGACGCTGGCCCAGTGGCTCAAGCTGCCAGATGAACAGGTGAAGGTGCTGGTGGCCTGTGGCGCAGCCGGCGGCATCTCCGCCACGTTCAATGCCCCTATCGCCGGGGTTTTCTTTGCACTTGAAATCATCCTGGGCAGGGTGGTTACCCGCAGATTTGGCTATGTTGTTATAAGCTCGGTTGTAGCCAATTTCATAGCTCAACCGTTTCTGGGAAACACGCGTGCATTTAACATTCCTGCCTTCGGTGTTGTCAGCCCCTGGGAGTTCCTATTCTACACGGTGCTCGGCGTTCTGGCTGCCCTGGTCGCCCTGGCCTTCGTCTCTGTGCTTTACAAAAGTGAGGACCTGTTCCAGTCTTTGAAAATCCCCGAATATGTTAAGCCGGCGCTTGGTGGTCTTGCCATAGGCGCCATCGGGCTGTACAGCCTTGACCTTTTTGGGGTGGGATACGAAGGCATCACCAAGGCTCTGTCTGGTGAACTGGCGCTGGGAACGCTGCTTGTGCTGTGTCTGCTTAAGTTAGTCGCCACTTCACTTACTCTGGGTAGCGGCGGCAGTGGCGGGATATTCGCACCAAGCCTATTTATCGGGGCTATGCTCGGGACGGCCGTTGGCTCTATTTTCGGAAACTTTTTCCCGACCCTGACGGCGCCGGCGGAAGCCTACGGTATCGTGGGAATGGCAGCGGTTTTTGCCGGTGCCGCCCGAGCCCCCTTTTCTGCAATCCTGATAATCTTTGAAATGACCGGCAACTACGCCATCATCCTTCCGGTTATGACAGCAGTCGTTATCAGTACGGTGATAAGCCGAGCTCTCAAGCGCGAGACGATTTATACACTCAAGTTGCTGCGCCGCGGGGTGGATATTGAACAGGCGGAGGTAGGCGACATTATGCGCACAGTTATGGTCAAGGAAGCAATGACTAACAATTTCCCCACTGTACCGGCCACCATGAAGCTGGGCGAGCTTATCAAACTATTTCAAAAGTCCAGTTATCACGGGTTTCCGGTGCTTGACGAAAAGGGCCTCTTGATAGGAATGGTCACTCAAACCGATTTAGAACGACACCTGGGAACAAGTTTAGAGGACAGCGAGGCTACGGTTCTTGATATTGCCACAAGGTCACCGTTCGTTGTTTTCCCGGACCAGACTCTGGACAGGGTACTCAGTACCGCCCCCGAGGAGTACGGGCGCATCCCTGTGGTCAGCCGGGACGACAGCCGGCAGCTGCTCGGCGTGTTGCGACGACACGACATCATCAGGGCGTATCGCAGGAAGGTGCGAAGGCGCACGCCACTCCGTGGTCAAGGATAAAGAACCCTCTTTACATTATGTACCCTTACGGTCCCTGATATTCTTCTAAAATCACCCGAGTATCGTCTTAATGTCTGCTTCTGGTGTGGATATCGGCTTGAGGTCAAACTGCTTTACCAAGACATTGAGCAGTCTGGGAGAAATGAATGCCGGCAGCGATGGCCCCAGGTAAATGTTCTTGATACCCAGGGACAGAAGTGTCAACAGGATGCAGACCGCCTTCTGTTCGTACCAGGAGAGTACCAGCGTCAGCGGCAGTTCGTTGACGCCACACTTGAAAGCGTCAGACAGAGCTAAGGCTACCTGGATGGCGGAATAGGCATCGTTGCACTGTCCCATGTCCAGCAGCCGGGGCAGTCCACCGATTTCACCAATATTCAGGTCGTTGAAGCGGTACTTGCCGCAGGCCAGGGTCAGCACCACCGTGTCCTTTGGAGTCCGCTTGACGAAATTCGTGTAGTAGTTCCGGCCTGGTTTGGCCCCGTCACAGCCGCCGACCAGGAAGAAATGCTTGATGCCGCCTGATTTCACCGCCTCTATCACCGTTGCCGCCACGCCCATGACGGCATTGCGGGCGAACCCGGTGACTAACTCGGTGCCACCGTTTATACCGGTGAACTGCCTGTCTTCGCCCCAACCGCCAAGCTCTAGGGCTTTCTCTATGACCGACGTGAAGTCTTTCCTCCCGTCTTTATCCGGGATGTGCTTTATTCCAGGGTAGCCAACTGCCGCCGTGGTGAATATGTTATCGGCATAGGATTTTCTGGGCGACATGAGGCAGTTGGTGGTGTAGAGGATAGGAGCCGGTAGGTTATCAAACTCTTTCTGCTGGTTCTGCCAAGCGGTGCCGTAATTCCCTTTCAGATGGGCATATTTCTTCAGTCCGGGATAGCTGTGGGCCGGCAGCATCTCGCCGTGAGTGTAGATGTTGACACCCTTGCCCTGAGTCTGTTCCAGAAGTTGCTTCAGGTCAAGAAGGTCATGGCCGGTCACCACAATGAAGGACCCCTTCTCAACTTTCATGCTCACCTTAGTGGGTACGGGATGCCCGAAGGCTGAGGTATGGGCCTCATCCAGCAGCGCCAGGCACTTCAGGTTGACCTGTCCGAATTCCATTATGAGGGACAGCCATTCATCCACGCTGTGGTCTTCCCCGATAGCCCGCATTCCCTTGTAGAGCCAGGCGGTTACCTCGGCGCTATCCTTGCCCAGAACGTGGGCGTGCCAGGCGTAGGCAGCCATGCCGCGTAGGCCGAAGAGCAGAGTCGAGCGGAGCGAGACGGCATCGGTGTCGCCGTGAAACAGGCTGTCCGGGTCAAAGTTTTCGGCGCCACCCAGGGCTTCTTTCTCTGCCTCAACTCGCTCTTTCAGCTCATCGATGCGCTCCAGGTCAAAATTGACGTTGGTCAGAGTGGCGAACATCCCCTGCATCATCAGTTCGTCCGCCTGTTTAGCCGGCGCTTTACCTTCGGCGGCGCGCGCCAGTCCCACCAGGGCACCGGTCAGTTCGTCTTGCTTATGGGCCACCTCCGGTTTCTTGCCACAAACGCCCACCTTGGTACATCCGCTACCTCCGGCCGTCTGCTCGCACTGAAAACAGAACATCTCGGTCATTTTTCACACACCTCCATTTTGTTTTCTGGTAACGTGTTCTTGCGCTACTACGGTTAATGTAATACAATAGGAACATAAAAGCGGTAACATATGTTACCGCTGGAGTTTTATATGTACCAGCAATGGACCAAAGTCTTACGATTATCCCTGCTATTCCGTGGCATAGGTAATGAATCCTTAGAGGTATTGAGGAAGAGTTACTAGACTCACTGTTGCTGTTCTATCAGATATACCTCAATTTGTATGTCTTCTAGATAGACCATATTCTCAACAAATGCTTCGCCCAGTATATCCTCCCCAGTGACAGTCTTCGTCTCTCCAGCATTCAACGAAAAATCAGTCCTAGACACATAGCCGACCCAGTTATGGAAACCCCAGTGGATAAGATAAGCCGTTAATTCCAGGTCGGACTCGGTGTCGTTCCTTATGGTTAGCGTCCAGGGGAAATGATAATCAGTCCCGGACTCATGGACTACATCGTAGTGGAAATGGATGATGGTCCACTTATCATATTCAATAGGTATCTTGGGAAATTCGGCGCCAGGCACCGGTGTTAAGGCAGGCTTTTCTGTAGTAGTAGTCGTGGTTGTGGCTGAGGTTGTAGCAGGTGTAACACCGGTTGATGCGCCGGTAGTCTGAGCTGTAGTGATACTTTGAGTGGTGGAGGCTGTGGTTGAGGTCATAGGCAGTGAAGCCGTGGTGGTCTGTAATAATGTGCCGGCACAAGAAGCAGCAATTATCACCACCGCTACCAGCATTACAAACACAAATAGCAATGATTTATGCATCTTCCTCCCTTGATTCAAGTTCATCCAAAAATCGTGACACTCCTTTATCCAGGGACAGGAGCGCCAGCAGGATGCAGACCACCTCCGGCCGTCTGTTCGCACTGGAAACAGAACATCTCCGTCATCTTTAAGTGCCTCTTTATTTTTAGTAACATCTGTCTTGCGCTACTGCGGTTAATGTAATACAATAGGAACATAAAAGCGGTAACATATGTTACCGCTGGAGTTTTATATGTACCAGCAATGGACCAAAGTCTTACGATTATCCCTGCTATTCCGTGGCATAGGTAATGAATCGCTCAACATTATGCTAGATTGCCTGAAGCCGAAAATAAGGAGATACAGGCAGCGGGAAATCATCGTTGCCTATGGGCAACGATTTCAGGGCGTCGGTATTATTGCCGGCGGTAAGGTCGCTCTCACCAAAGAAACGTATTCAGGCAACCGCATCATGATGGGGATTCTTGACGCCGGTGATATCTTTGGAGAGGTGGTGGCCTTCTCCGACCTCAGGGCCTGGCCGATGACCGTTATAGCCCAGGAAAACTGTGTCTTGCTGTTTCTGCCACGGGAAAAGATTACAGGGGCCTGCTCCAATATCTGTGCTTCACACAGCATTTTGATAAGGAACATGCTTAAAATTCTATCTAACCGCGCTCTGATGCTAGATGAGAAAATAGAACACCTATCAGCTAAAAGCGTAAGGGGTAAAATCAGCAGTTACCTGTTGGATGTGTACCGGCAAACAGAGGACGCCACCCTGGCGATACCGATGAAAAGACACGAGTTGGCGGACTATCTCAATATACCACGTCCATCGCTTTCAAGAGAGATGGGCTTGATGCGTGATGCGGGTATTATCGAGTTTAGCAGGTCACTGGTAACTATCAAGAATGTGCTGGCACTGGAGGAATCAATTCAATAGGTATTGATGGTTAGTGGTCAGTTTGTTGCCTCAATGAGAAACAGAGTAGGCATCACTCAGTTTATTTAATTCGCTCGGTTCACCTGTGCCAGCAGACTGCGGTGCTTGTACTTACCAGACAAACAGAACGCCTTCAGGTGCTGGGATTCGGAGGCCTGAGTTTCGTTGGCCACTATCTTACTCCTGTCTATTGAACACCCAGATGGCCGCTGACAAAAGCACCGCCCCCACCACGGCAACCACGAGAGCTGACTCAACGATGCTCATCGTGTGCCCAAAAATGGTCACCGCGGCTACTTGGCTGCCCAGAAAGGTCTGACGGATGGCATCTATGCCGTAGGTCACCGGATTTACCTTGGAGAGAACCTCCAGCCAGGTTGCCACCCCCGAGATGGGATAGAAAATGCCGGAGAGGAATATCATGGGGAAAATCACCAGCTGCATCAGTATCTGGAAACCCTGCTGGGAGCGCATACGCGCCCCGATTAACAGCCCCAGGCTGGAGAGCGACATGGATACCAGCAACAGGAGAAGCAACAGAGCCGGCACCGTGCTTGGCTCTATGGGGACATTTAATATGGGTGCCAGCACCAGCATAATGGTCCCCTGGATAACGGCTATTGAAGCAGCGCCGAAAGCCTTACCCATCAGTACCCCGCTACGGCTTAACGGAGAGACCAGCACCTCCTTTAAAAAGCCGAACTCTCTGTCCCAGACGATGGACAACCCGGAAAATATGGAGGTCATCAGCACCGTCATCGCCAGAATGCCCGGATACATAAACTGGATGTAGTCCACTCCCGGCGCCGCCTGGCCTATAAGTTTGCCAAAACCGGCGCCGAATATAACCAGGAACAGGAGCGGCATGGCAAACGAAGACAGCATACGTGGCCTGTCCTGGACGAAACGCAGGAACTCACGGTAGGCTATAACCCATACCGAGCGGAAAAATAGTTTCATCCTAGTGCACCCTCCCTCTCATCATCATTCTCATTCGGGCCATTGGGTTGGCCTCTTCTTCCCGGATGGCTCTGCCGGTAAGCTTTAGGAAGACGTCCTCCAAGGTGGGGCGCCGCAGCCCGATAGAGGTGAGGTGTAGCGGAAAGCCGGAGACAAAACCAGGCAAGAACTCTTCGCCGAGAGGCACGGTGAAGTTTACTGCCCCGTTTTCAATGCTGGGCTCAAACCCATACTTCTCTTTAAGCAGGCCCACTGCCCTTTCGCTGTCATCCGTCCTGATGGTTATAACATCGCCGCCAATTGCGTCTTTGAGCTTGCCCGGGGTGTCCAGGGCCACAATTTGCCCGTAGTCCATAATGGCGATGCGGTCGCAGTTCTCGGCCTCATCCATATAGTGGGTAGTCATGAATATCGTCAGGTTTTCCCGCTTCCTAAGCTGGTAAATATGCTCCCAGATGAGCCGCCTTGTCTGCGGGTCAAGCCCCAGTGTCGGCTCATCCAGAAAAAGCACCTGTGGGTGATGCAGCAGGCCGCGGGCTATTTCCAAGCGGCGCTTCATGCCGCCAGAATAAGTGCTTATCTTCCCTTTGCGTCTGTCCCACAGCTCCACCATCTCCAGCAGTTCCTTTAACCTCGGCTCCAGAACATCCTTGGAGATGCCATAGGCATAGGCGTGGAAGCGCAGGTTCTGCTCCGCCGTTAGATAGTTGTCCAGGGTTGGCTCCTGAAAAACCAGCCCGATTGACTCGCGCACCCGGCCACGCTCTTTTATAACATCGAAACCATCGACAGTCGCCCGCCCGGAGGTGGGTTTTAAAAGAGTGCACAGCATATTTATGGTCGTTGTCTTTCCTGCACCATTGGGGCCCAGAAAACCGAATATCTCCCCTTCCTGGACAGTGAAGGAGACGCCCTTTACCGCCTCCAGTTCGCCGAATCTCTTGACCAGATTATCGGCCTTGATTATGTCCATCTGTTTCGCTTTCCTCCTTTAATACTCTGATAAAAGCTTCTAGCCCGCGGCGTAACGAGTCCAGCGCTTCCTCAGTCATTCCATCCAGTGTTCTCTCGAATCTGGCGATGCGCATCTCCCATAGCTTCTCCACCTGTCTTTTACCTTCATCGGTCAGCGAAAGGATATAGCCACGGCGGTCCTGGGGGTTCTCCTGGCGGCTGACCAGCCCCTTGCCCACCAGCCGGTCTATGACGCTGGTGACATTAGCCTTGGGTACGCCGAAGGACCCGGCCACCTCTCCCGGTGAGGCCCTGCCCTTAAAAAAGAGCAGGAAAATAACGCGCATCTGCTCTCTGGTAAGCTCAAGGTGCAGCCAGGGATGGGGGTCATGGGCCTTAGCTGAGAGCATCAGGTTGTGCATCAACCGGACTATGCTACTGATGTTTTTCTTCTTGTTCATTTCTGAACGGCACGATAACTTGTCAATATAATATATATAATATAATCTTTTTCAACTATTGTCAAGCCTCATTACAAGAATTATCGTGCTGCATTCTCAGTGATTATGAACTTGGTTGATAGTAGATGGGCTTCTCTTGGGCCAGAGCATATTTGTTAAACAATCCGGCTGAACGTTCCAGCGAGTTGCTGGCTGTCCTTGCGTCTTTAGGTATTATCGCAGGTTATCCTGGGTCGATAGCGAATACACCAAATTTTGGCCATTATAGGCTCAGGTCGTTCTACTCGAGCGCTCTCCCGGTGGACATTAACCGCTGCCTCCATTTGACGCAGCACAGGATTAAAGGGGCCGGGAATTACGAACCTCCGATTTTCTTGGCTGTCCTTTTCTCCTTCTTCTGCCGCCCATCCGCTCGGCATTACTCTAATCTCGACTGAGTCTGCTTCACACAGAGCCTCTCCTCAAGCCGGTAGAGTTCTCTTATCTTCTTAAGGGCATAAAGTCAAATCACCTTGGGGTCACCACAATAGTTCGTGGTGTTCAAAGTATCCTTCAGTGGTAGACAGCCCGTGTCAAGGCCTCTGGGTGATGGTATAACCCTGATTCTGCCACGCCTGCATACCGCCCTGAAGGTCCATGACGCTGGTATAGCCTGCTTTTACCAGGATAGCAGCCGCCAAAGCACTGGTGTTACCAAAACTGCAGTAGACAACAATCTTGCTGGCCTTATCTGCCGGGAATTTGTCCAGGTTCTGCTCAATCTGGTCATAGGTGATGAAAAGGTCTGTGCCTGGAATCTCCCCCATGTAACTAACGTCGGTGTTTACCATAAAGAAATCCTTGTTCCCAAGCATTGAGTGCAGCTGCACCGGGGTGATGAGCCAGTAAGAGCCTCCTTCTACCTGGACCTCTGTACCTGGTAGCCCGCTGGTGTTGGTATTGGTGTTGGTCGTTCCACTGCAGGCGAGCAGCGCAACCGCAGTCAGCAGCACGCCTGTAATAACTATAATGCGTTTCATTACTACCTCCTTGGTAATCTATAAATAATTATACCGAAAAACTATCTTTCTTGCGAATGCTTCTGGTGGTTACCCGATTTTCTTGATGACCTGGACACCCAAGAAAGCACCAAGGGCCACCGCTCCGCCGAACAAAAAGCCGTTTAGTCCCAGGGACGGAACGGCTGAGAAAAAGGCGCCTATCGTGCACCCTGAAGCCAGGCCGGCACCATAGCCCATAAATACACCTCCCAGCAGAACCACAAGGTAGCGGCGCTTCCGCCTGGCAAATCTGACCTTGAAATCCCCGGATAGCAGCGCTCCGATTAAAGAGCCAAGTATCATTCCACTGACAATCATGAGCCCCCAGGTCAACTGGCCCGGCGAACTGGACACCGCTCAGGTGCCCGGCACCGTTACCGTCTCAGACGCCGGTAGTCCAACAAAACTCATTATGTTCGAAGACCAGCGGGAAATCTCACCGGTGATACCCCAGGGCCGGTCAACAGTCCAGTACTCCAGAGTGTTTAGTAGTCCCAGAACGACGCCGCCAAGGGCGATGGGTATAGAGGCGGTAAAGGTGATCGGCAACCATCTGGCCAACCCCTTTCGCGGTCTGGTGTCTCCAGGTGTAGCCATAATCGGTCCGGCCATCTTCCCAAATCGGGGTTCGCTGCGGTGGACCAAAAAATAGGCAGCAGCCAGAACCGCCAGGGTAATCAGGATAGCACCCGGCCAGCCCAGCCAGTTGGGCAGCCACACTCTGGGCAGCTTGGAGATATAGTTTGGCCACCACCAGCCCCAGTTATGCAGCAGAACCCCGATGCCAATCAGGACGCCAAAAAGGGCAACCAGCGAGGGGATAGCACCCTCTCCGATGCGGAACAAGGTTCCGGCGATGCAACCCCCGGCAAGTATCATGCCCACACCGAAAATAAGCCCAGCCAGAGCCAGGTGCCAGCCAAAGGGTGATGCATAAGCGTTCACCGGTATGGCTCCGGTGCTCGAGTCGGGAACCATGCCGTACATTACAATAGTAAAACCAACTGTAGCTACGGCCAGCCCGGCGAGAATGCTTTTCAGCATACGCCCGTCCCGGAAAAGGTAGAAGTTGCTGAAGCCGGTGACAAAGCAGAAGCGGCTCCGCTGCATGACAAAACCAAAAGCCAATCCGAAAGCCCAGAATACAGCCAGCCTGGGAAACGCTGGGCTGAGAACAAAAGCCACCAGAATGGCCAGCGCCAGAACCACAACTCCGCTCCAGGCCCGCCAGCTCAGCCACCGGTTATGCTGCCCACCCTTGCCCTCTGTTATTTTCGCAGCCATTCCCGTCTATTCTGATAAACCACTGTACTAAAGTTTATCATCAGGAAGCTATTCAGGCAAGATAACGGGTCGGAGTTCGATGTGTGCTATAATATATCTAGTTTGACTACCGAGGTTAAGCGATAGTGTACGGCCGATGCCCCGGGCAGGATGGCAGGAACCTGAGAGCGGCAATCTATAAGTGCCCAAACTGTGGTGCCGATGTTGAAATCTTCTCTGATGAAACCAGAGTCAGGTGTCGCAAATGCGGCCAGAATGTCTATCGGGACAAGACACCATCCTGCATTGAGTGGTGTGCCCAAGCCCGCGAGTGTCTCGGGGAAGAAAGGTGGCAGCAGCTAAAAGGCGGCGACCAGTGACTCTGCTTTCACCCCGACCGGGGAGGAAAAGCGTGGTCAAAATAGCCATGGGGCCGGGAACTTTGTTCTATCCTATGCCACTGTTCCTGGTCGGGGCTAACGTTGACGGTAAACCGAACTTTATGGCGGTTGCCTGGGGCGGCATCGCCTGTGGGCGTCCGCCGATGGTTTCCGTGTCTCTAAGGCCTGGCCGCTATACCTATAAGGGTATCAGGCAGACCGGGAACTTCTCGGCAAACATACCCTCCTGTGATATGGTAGCCGAAGCTGATTATTGTGGCATTGTCTCCGGAGAAGAAAGCAATAAGGTGGAGGTCTGCCGGTTCACCCCGTTTTATGGCAAGCTGGGCAATGCACCGATGATCGAACGGTGCCCGGTAAACCTGGAGTGCAGGCTGGTACATACCCTGAGCCTGGGCAGTCACTTGCTATTGATTGGTAAGGTGGAAGAGACTTACATCACCGAGGACTGCCTTACCAATGGTAAGCCGGACGTAACCAAGATCAAGCCTATCATATACTCCGAAGGTCTGGCCCGACAATATCAGGCCTTCGGGGATGTTATCGCCAGCGCCTATGTTGTCGGAAGGCAACTAAAGAAAGAGTAATAGCCAGTAGTAGTTTGGTAATACCCCGCCCCTTGCAGGCACTTCAGTGCAGGTATTGGCTGGAATCAGGAGAATAAGAGCAGGACAGAGAGTTTATCGCGGTGGCTACTTACCCTGCTTCCCCTAAGGCAGGTTTGACTTTTGTAGCCGCTTTTGGATTATAATGATACTGGTATGCTTGAAGGTAAGTGCTTGAAGTGTGGCACCTACCGCTGCGGGTGGGCGCTGCTCAATCCCAGATACCAGACCTGCCCCACCTGCGGTGCCGGTCTTGAGATTACCGAAGACGGACACAAGATAGCCAAGGGTTTCTCGCCATTTACTGCGGACAGGATTGATGTCAATCCGGCCAAGGATACGCCTTCCCCTACGGCTAAAGAAAAGGAGGCCGAGGGGCAGAAGGAGTCCCCCGAGCCATAACTTTGATATACCCTTTCACACCACTCAGGTTGCCCCGCTTTTGTTATAAGTGCCATTTGGTTTTGGGTTAATCCGGCATCAGCTTGAACCCGTAGGAACATTATGTTAACATAGTTACCGGAGAGTGGCGTGAACAGGACGAGAGGGTTTGTCAATCAGAACAGGTTCAAGTCCGGTAAAGCCATAAAAAGACTCCAGAGAACATCCGACGACAGACGCCGGGAGGAGCTGAGGCGCAAGACCAAGGGACGATAATGGTACTTATCACCCCTTAAACTTGTTAGTGATGGGCAATCGTCTGTCCCGGCCGAAGGCTTTAGTCGTTATCTTGATACCCGGAGGAGCCTGGCGGCGTTTATACTCGCTGGAATCTACCTGCCGAGCCACTCTGGCGACAATCTCCGGGTCAAAGCCCATAGCGGTAATCTGAGCTATACTCTTGTCCTCTTCAACATAAGCGGCCAAAACCGGGTCAAGCAGGTCATAAGGAGGCAGACTATCGCTATCTCTCTGGCCGGGTCTGAGTTCGGCTGATGGTATCTTGCTAATAACCGAAACCGGAATAAACTCATAGCCGGCGACTGAATTCCGATACCGGGCGAGCCGGTAGACCAGCGTCTTGGGCACATCCTTTATTACCGCAAAGCCGCCGGCCATATCGCCGTAGAGCGTGGTATAGCCGGTGGCCATCTCGCTTTTGTTGCCTGTGGTCAGGACCAGCCAGCCAAACTTGTTTGATAGCGCCATGAGGAGGTTACCTCTGATACGCGCCTGGATGTTTTCCTCGGCAATGCCAGGCCTGGTGCCGCTGAAGGCCCCCGAAAGCATAGCCAGATAGGCCTGGAAAATCTTCTCTATGGGGATGGTTATCAGCTTTATGCCCAGGTTTTTAGCCAGAAGCCTGGCGTCTGATACACTGCCCGGTGAAGAATAGCGGGAGGGCATAGACAGTGCCACCACGTTCTCTGACCTCAGGGCATCAACGGCGACAGCAGCCACCAGACTGGAGTCAACCCCACCAGAAAAACCAATGACTACCTTTTCAAAGCCGTTCTTGCCAACATAGTCTCTGGTGCCCAGCACCAGGGCGTCATAGATTTCACCGGGAATTCCACGGGCCTCAATCTGTCTGCCGGGTATGGGGAGTTTTTCCCCTGGAGGAGCTTCCTGGGACACCACTACCCTGTCTACGGGCCATTGCCTCTTATCAGAAGTTATCTTCTGCCATCTGGGGTCGCCGAGTCGCGCTCGGGACAAAGGCTCAATATCAAGGTCTGCCACCACCAGGTCTTCCTCAAATTGTCTGCCCCGGACCAGAGGTTGCCCTCTTTCATCCAGCACCAGGCTGTTACCATCAAAGACCAGCTCATCCTGACCGCCGACCAGATTGTTATAGGCGACTATAGCCACGTTTTCCGAAGCTCTGGCGGCCAGCATTTTCTCCCTGGAGCCGGCTTTGCCATAGTGGTAGGGTGAGGCGCTTATGTTTACTATGACTTCAGCCCCGGAGCCAGCCTGGACGGCAGCCGGCCCGCCTTTATACCAGATGTCTTCGCAGATATTGATGCCCAGTCCAACACCGGCTACAACGTAAACCGGGCACCGGCTACCAGCCTGGAAATAACGGTTCTCATCAAAAACCCCGTAGTTGGGCAGACGAATTTTGTGATAGGTACCCACCAACCTGCCGTCATGGATTATAGCGGCGGCATTATACAGGCCGTCCCTGGCATCAACAAAGCCAGCCACGACAGTCAGCCCCGATGAAGCATCAACCAGTCTGTCTAGATATTTCAGGTTCTCCTCTATAAACCGTGGTTTGAGCAAAAGGTCTTCCGGAGGGTAGCCGCAGACGGCAAGCTCGGGGAAAGTCAGCAGGTCAACCGAAAGCGACCGGGCCTGGTCAATGGCTCCAAGAAACTTTTGAAAATTACCCTCAAAATCGCCCACCGTGGTGTTTACCTGTGTCAGGGCAATCCGTAGCCGGTGCATATTAGCCTCTCAGTGGCATTACTAAGGGTACACGAACCGTGCCCATTCACAGAAGAGGCAGATACCTCTTGAGTTCATAGTCACTTATCTGGGCGCGGTACTGGTCCCACTCTATCTTCTTGTTCTCGATGAAGGCACAGAACACGTGGTCGCCCAGGACCCTCCTTA
>DAOUMC010000024.1:0-65429 GCA_034413595.1 Dehalococcoidales bacterium
GCGACCACCCACTTCAAAGACCCGGAGGTCATCGCCCGGGTGTCCAAAGACCTGGGGGAGGCCATGCCCGGGCTGGACATCAAGCAAATCCCGGAGAAGGAACTGCTGGCACCCAGAGGATGGTAGAGTTGGAAAGCGGAGGCTGTTTTTGCCCAACGTAGTAAGCGACGAACTTGACGCTCTGATTGATATACTGCCGCCTCATATTCAGCAGTCATTACGACAGCAGGAAGACATCAGCGATTTACTAGAGGTGGTCCTGGACCTGGGACGCTCGCCTGAAGCCCGCTTCCCAAACCGGGATATCGTTCTCTCGCCGCAAGAGGTGAGCCAGGATGACATTGATTACGTCACCTCGCGCATCAGCAGCTTCGGCGGCGACAACCGGGCGGGTATCGAGCGCACATTGCACCGAATCTCGGCCATTAGGAACCGCAAGGGGCGTATCGTTGGGCTTAGTTGTCGCGTTGGCCGGGCGGTCTTCGGCACCATAAAAATAATTGAAGACCTTATCCAGTCAGGCAAGAGCGTCCTGCTTCTGGGTCGCCCGGGTATAGGTAAGACGACCATGCTTCGCGAAGCCGCCCGGGTGCTGGCTGATGACCTCAAGAAGAGGGTGGTTATCGTGGATACCTCAAACGAGATTGCCGGTGACGGAGATATCCCTCATCCGGCCATCGGGCACGCCCGGCGGATGCAGGTGACCACCCCCACCATGCAGCACGCGGTCATGATTGAAGCCGTGGAAAACCACATGCCCGAGGTAATCATCATTGACGAGATCGGCACCGAGCTTGAAGCCCAGGCGGCCAGGACGATTGCCGAGCGCGGCGTGCAGTTGATAGGCACCGCCCACGGCAACACCCTGGAAAACCTGATGGTCAACCCGACCCTGTCCGACCTCGTCGGCGGCATCCAGGCGGTGACCCTAGGTGACGAGGAAGCCAGGCGGCGGGGGACTCAGAAGACGATACTGGAGAGGATGTCTCCGCCCACCTTTGACATCGTTGTTGAGATTCAGGACAGGTACCGCGTCGCCGTTCACGCTGATGTCAGCCAGGCGGTGGATGCCGCCCTGAGAGGGCAGCCCAGCGCCACCGAGATTCGCTGGCTGGATGAGAACGGAGAGGTCAAGATTGAACGAGAGGAGCCGGTTGGAGTAGCCAAAGAGATAAGGCAGCCGGTAGAGCACGCCCGGGAAAGGGTTGTACCCAAGATCTACCCCTTTGGCATCAACCGCGGCCGGCTGGAACAGACAGCCAGAGACATGCACCTGGTGCTGGACATAGTTGACAAGCTGGACGAGGCTGACCTGTTGGTGACCTCCAAGAGCTACTACCGCCGCAGACCGCAGAAAATCAGAGACGCCGAGTCGGCCAACCTGCCGGTGTATGTGCTCAGGAAACACACGCCGGTCCAACTGAGGCAGATGTTAAGCTCCGTACATCCAATGGGCATCGCCAGCAGAGGCGCCGACCGGGCGGATAAACTGAGCCTTGCCCTGAGAGAGGCCGAGGAAGCGATAGACAGGGTGCAGGAGAACCAGGAGGCGGTGGAGCTCAGCCCCCAGAGCGCCTACGTCCGGCGACTGCAGCACCTCATCGCCGAAAGGCACAAGCTGTCCTCACAGAGCACAGGACAGGAACCGAACCGAAGGGTGAGGATTTTCAGAGAATAAAGGATAAAAGGGTGTTGAAGAGGGGCACCAGCCCCTCTTATAATATAAATCTTCCCTCTCCCTTTAGTTAAAGGGAAAGGGAAGAAGGGTGAGGGCTAACAAATAATGTCTCTGTTTATCACCTTTGAAGGCGGGGAAGGGAGTGGCAAGAGTGTCCAGGCAAAGACACTGTATGACAGGCTGTTAAAGCTGGTCATTCCGGCAGTCCTGACCCACGAGCCGGGGGGCACTCCCCTGGGGGAAAAGATAAGCCGCTGGCTCAAATGGACTGGTGATAAGGACATATCGCCACTGACAGAGCTTATGCTGTTTAATGCCTCCCGGGCGCAACTAGTGGCCAAGGTAATAAAACCCGGCCTAGAAAACGGGAAAGTGGTTATCTGTGACCGCTTTGCCGACTCCACCACCGCCTACCAGGGCTATGGGCGGGGACTTGACCTCAAGGCAATCAAAGCAGTCAATAATGCCGCCACCCAGGGATTAAACCCCGACTTGACTGTCCTGCTGGATATAGCGGCAAAGGAAGGACTTGCCCGTAAAAACAGAGAGAAGCAAGACCGATTTGAAAAGGAAACCCTGACCTTTCATGAGAAGGTACGCCAGGGCTATCTGGAACTGGCGGCCCAAGAGCCGGAACGCTGGCTGGTGATAGACGCCAGCCAATCTAAAGAGAAGATAGCCGAAATTATCTGGCAAAAAGTGAGCCAACTGCTTCATCAAGGAGATTAGTATATGCGGGTTGCCGTGGCTATGAGCGGCGGAGTAGATTCCTCGGTTACCGCTGCTATTCTCAAAGAGCAGTGTTTTCAGGTCATCGGTGTCACCATGCGGCTCCACTCGGATGAGGGAGCTATTGAGCATGCCAGACGGGTGGCTGACAGACTGGGCATCCCCCACCATATAATTGACCTCCGCCAGCCGTTCGCCGAAAAGGTCATTGCCCCCTTCTTGGAAGATTACAGGCTGGGCAGGACGCCCAACCCCTGCATCAACTGTAACCGCTACATAAAGTTCGGCACCCTGCTTGAAAAAGCCCTTGGGTTTGGGGCCGAGCTGATGGCTACCGGGCACTATGCCCGGGTTGAACCTTCCCCAGAGGGCTGCCGCCTGCTAAAGGGAGTTGACCGCAGCAAAGACCAGTCCTACTTCCTCTACGCCCTGGAACAGAGCCAGCTAAAGCATGTGCTGTTCCCGATGGGCCGTCTTCACAAAACCGGGGTAAGACAGCTAGCCAACAAGCTGGGCTTGTCTGACATCATCCGGCAGGAAAGCCAGGACATCTGTTTCATACCTGAAGGCGACCTTTGCTCATTCATCGCCGGGCATGTTGCCTCCCCACCTGGAGATATAGTTGACATCAAGGGTAAAGTCCTGGGAAGACATAAGGGTTTAGCCCACTATACTGTTGGGCAGAGGCAGGGTTTGGGGCTGTCTTCAGATAGACGACTGTATGTCACCAGGCTGGACACCAAGAGTAACAGGCTGGTGGTTGGCGGCCAGGAGCAGCTTTTTACCCGCCGGCTTCGTGCCAGCCAACTAAGCTGGGTCTCAGGCAAAGCCCCGGAAGACCTGAGCCAGATAACGGCCAGAGTGCGCTACAAATCACCAGAAGTGCCGGTTAGCCTATATCTTAATAATACTACCGCCGAGGTTGAGTTTTCCCAGCCTCAGACAGCAATAGCTCCGGGGCAGTCTATAGTCTTTTACCAGGGTGAAGCGGTGCTGGGCGGTGGTATAATAGAGACTTCGGAATTAGCCAAAAGAGACAGGTCTGATGAGCAGTTTACCCGTACCCTCCTTTATTGAGGAAGAAAAACTGGTGGCGCAGGGCTATCATTACATCGCCGGCGTTGATGAAGCCGGCCGGGGTGCTTTGGCCGGCCCCGTGGCCGCGGCTGCCGTTATCCTGCCGCACCCCCTCAGATGCCACTGGTTAGACCAGATAAGAGACTGCAAGCTCTTGACCGCCCTGAAGAGGGAATACCTCTTTGGTTGCCTTAAAGAGGTGGCGATTGCGGTGGGCATCGGCATTATTTCCCACCAGATTATAGATGACCAGGGTATCGCCAAAGCAACAAGAATGGCAATGAAGCAGGCTATAGAACAGCTTTCACCGGCACCGGAGACCATTCTCATAGACTACCTGTTACTGCCAGAGGTGTCCCTCCCCCAGAAGGGCATAGTGGACGGGGACTCGCTTTGCTTTTCCATCGCCTGTGCCTCAATAATCGCCAAGGTGAGCCGGGATCGCCTGATGAAGGAACTGGACACGGTCTACCCCGGCTACGGTCTGGCGCACCACAAGGGCTATGGGACCGAGGAGCACCTGACCAGCCTGAGGCAGCTTGGCCCATCGCCCATTCACCGCCGCTCATTCCAGCCGGTCAGGGCTGTACTGGAACAACAAAGATGAGGCGCCAGGATGTCGGCCGGATGGGCGAGAAACTCGCCCGGGACTTTTTAAAAAAGCGAGGCTTTCGCATCCTGGAGACCAACTACCGTTGCCGTGAAGGCGAGGTTGACATTGTCGCCCAGGATAAAGAATACCTTGTTTTTGTTGAGGTAAAGACCAGAACCAGCCAAGATTTTGGCATACCGGAAGAGTCTATCACTCCTGCCAAAGAAAAGAGGATGATAGCCGCCGCCCAGCATTACCGGCAGGCCCAGGATGACCCCCCACCGCTGTGGCGCATTGACTTTGTGGCGGTTGAACTTGAAAAAGGCAAACCAACACGTATTGAGCTTTTCGAAAACGCGGTAGGCGAAGACTGAGATATATTTACCCTCCGGTCTTGTTGTGCTAAAATTAGCCGTTAAACCAAGGAAAAATGAACGTGTCAACATGAACTCATCATCAATCTCAAATCAGATGCTGCGAATCATTGACGCCAATCTGAACCGTCTCGGAGAGAGCCTGCGCCTTCTGGAAGACATCGCTCGCCTGCTGCTTAACGATGCCGCCCTGTCAAGGCAGTTAAAAGAACTGCGGCACCAGCTTATTCCCACTGACAGGGCGCTAAACCAGAGGCTGATTCAGGCCCGTGATTCGGAGGGTGACGTCGGCGCCGTCATTGAAGTCCCGCAGCCGAAAGAGAGGCAGCTACCCGAAGCCATCACGGCCAACTCCAGAAGGGCCGAGCAGTCCCTGAGGGTTCTCGAGGAACTGGTCAAGGCTCCAGGCACTGGCTTGGACCCGGAGAAGTTTAACCAGGCCAGGTTCAGCATCTACGCCATAGAGCAGGTATTAACATCCAAGATGCTCAGGAAAGACAAGGTCAGCCGCATATCTGGTCTCTACGCCGTTATAGACACCGGGCTGTTGAAGGGCCGTAACCACCTTGAGGTTGCTGAACAGGTGATTAGTGGCGGCGCCAGAATCATCCAGCTGCGTGATAAGACCACGGCCAAAGGGGAACTCTTGACCATAGCCAGGAAGCTAAAGAGCCTGTGTCTCCAGCAGGACGCCCTTTTTGTAGTGAATGACCACCTTGATATAGCCCTGGCCAGTGACGCCGATGGCCTGCATCTGGGCCAGGACGACCTGCCGGCTGATGTCGCCCGAAGGCTCTTGTCCATAGATAAGATTATCGGCTGCTCGGTAACTTCTGTCGCCCAGGCAATTGCCGCCCGGTCTCAAGGCGCCGACTACATCGCCGCCGGGGCTGCCTACTCGACCACGTCTAAAGAAGGGGTGGAGGTAGTGGGTCTGGAAACAGTAACCGCCATCAAGAAGGCGGTCTCCCTGCCCCTGGTGGCTATCGGCGGTATCACGCCGGATAATGTCGCCGAGGCCTTATCAGCCGGCGCCGATGCCGTAGCCGTGATAAGTGCCATCCTTGGGGCTGAGTCGCCCGAAGCGGCGACAAGGCAGATAACCAGCCGAATTAAGGAGAAAAGGTGAGCCAGTTTTCCGACAGACTTGACCCAATCGCCGAAAAGATAAGGCAAGGCCTAATCGCCAAAGACGCCGCCCGGGAGAAGGCGCTGCCTCTCTGCCGCGAAGCCATCCGCTACTCAAGCACCGCCATACGCCACGTCCACCGTCGGGAATTTGACGATGCCCGGGACAAGATAGCCAAAGCCCGCCGGCTCATCACCGAAGCAGAAACAAGCCTCTCCGCCTGGAGCGAGCTTCTCGGTGTTGAGTGGAACGCCCAGAAAGAGTTTGCCGAAGCCAGCATCACCTTGGCTCTGGTAACAGAGAGGGAACTTCCTACCCCTGACGAACTGGGCACAGACTACGCCGCTTATCTTAACGGGCTGGGTGAAGCGGTCGGCGAGTTGAGGCGCTACCTCCTGGACAGCATAAGAGGCGGTGACCTGTCACAGGGAGAAGGCCTGCTGCAGGTTATGGACGATGCCTACAATGTTCTGGTTACCATGGACTTCCCCGACGCCATAACAGGTGGCCTGCGTCGCACCACCGATATGGTCCGCGGTGTCCTGGAAAGAACGCGCAGCGACCTGACCCTGGCGATAAGGCAGAAGAACCTGGAAGACAAGCTGACAGGGTTTAAGGGCAACCCCTAGTCAGGGAAAGTTTGTAAGAATTAATCAAAAGGTACAATTTTTAGTAAAGCAAATGTAGAAAGGAGAAAAAATGCCTGGAATCTTTTGGGTGGTACCCGTTAGCGGGGTAATCACCATCTTTTTTGCCATTCTCATGGCAAGAAATGTGCTGAGCCGACCGACCGGCACACCTAAAATGAAGGAAATCGGCGATATCATCTTTCAAGGTGCAAGGGCGTTCCTCAAGCGGCAGTATAGCACCATCGCCATCTACGCCGTGGTCGTGGCCATTGCCATCGGCATTCTGGTGGGTGCACTGGGCGGTACTGAGGTGAAGGGTATGAGCGCCTTTGATATAGGCTGGCGCACAGCAGTCGCCTTCATAGTGGGCTCCCTGTGTTCCGGCACTGCCGGTTTCATCGGCATGTACATTGCCGTGAAGTCTAATGTCCGCTGTGCCGCTGCGGCACAGAAGAACCTCTCCGAAGCCGTCACCGTTGCCCTCCGTGGCGGTGCCGTCTCCGGCTTTCTTATAACCGCCCTGAGCCTGATTGGTGTCACAGTCATCTTTTTTGCCTACGGGGGTGCCACCACGCCGGAAATCTCACCCCACTTAATAGTCGGTTTTGGCTTTGGAGCCAGCTTCGTCGCCCTCTTTGCCCAGCTGGGCGGCGGCATCTATACCAAGGCGGCTGATGTAGGTGCCGACCTCGTCGGTAAGGTCGAGTCCGGCATCCCCGAGGACGACCCGCGGAACCCGGCGGTTATCGCTGACCTTGTTGGTGATAACGTGGGTGACTGTGCCGGCCGCGGTGCCGACCTTTTCGAATCAACCGCTGCCGAGAATATCGGTGCTATGATTCTCGGCATTGCCGCCTATCTGGCGACCAACAACATAGCCTGGATTCTATTCCCGCTTTGCGTCCGTGGTCTCGGTATGATAGCCAGCATGGTAGGGCTGCTCTCAGTGCGGGCCAGGGAGGGAGAGAACGTGATGAACGCTCTTAACCGTGGTTACTTTATGGCTATCGGCCTCTCGACCTTGGGTCTGGCGGTCGCCGTTTATTTCCTGCTTGATAACTGGTGGCTCTTCGGCGCCGGCCTCGTCGGAATCATCGCCAGCATCATCATAGTTTTCATAACCCAGTACTACACCGAATCTCGCTACAAACCGGTGCGCGACATCGCCGAGGCCTCGAAGACAGGCCCGGCTACCAACATCATCCTAGGCATGTCAGTCGGTTTTGAGACCACGCTAGCTACGGCACTTGTTATCGGCATCGCCCTGCTGCTGGCCTTCTGGATGGGTGATATGAGCGGCGTCCGCGGTGCCGGCGCCTTCGGCACCGCGGTGGCTACCATGGGCATGCTGATGACCTGCCCTTACATACTCTCCATGGATACCTTCGGTCCGATAACTGACAATGCCAATGGCATTAACGAAATGGCCGGTGCTGGCCCCGAGGTCCGCAGAGTGACCGACCGGCTTGATGCCGTGGGCAACACCACCAAAGCATTGACCAAGGGCTACGCCATGGTCTCCGCTGGTCTGGCTGCCTTCCTGCTTTTCCAAGCCTATCTGGACCGTGTCTCATTCATCAAGTTCGGCGAGGTCGGCCTGTACACCGACGTAAACATCGCCAGAATTGAGGTCTTTGTCGGTGCCCTGCTGGCGGTTATGATTGTTTACCTGTTCAGCGCTTGGGCGTTGAAAGCCGTCGGCAGGACTGCCTCTAAGATAATCGAGGAGGTCCGCCGCCAGTTCCGTGCCGACCCGGAAATCCTGAACCCCAAAGACCCGAAACACCCGCACCAACCGGACTATGGCAAGGCGGTGGACATCACCACCCGTGCCGGCCTCAGAGAGATGATAGCACCGGGGCTCCTGCCCGTCCTGGGGCCTGTCGCTATTGGCGTTGTGTTCCGCTTCATCCCCGGCTTTGACGCCGCTATGGTGGTCGCGGCCGTGCTAATGGTAGGCACTATCGGCGGCATTATGATGGCCTCCTTCATGAACAACGGCGGAGGTGCCTGGGACAACGCCAAGAAGATGATTGAAGACGGTCAGCTCAAAGACGAAAACGGCAACATATTGGGAAAGAAAACACCCGCCCACGCTGCGGCGGTTGTTGGTGACACTGTTGGCGACCCACTGAAGGATACCGCTGGCCCATCGCTCCATGTTCTGGTCAAGCTGCTGGCGACCGTCACCCTGGTGATGTGCCCGCTGTTCATAGTGGTCAGTTGAGCTGATTTCGAATTTAAGTCTGACTCAGGCTCCGGTGTTAGCCGGTGTGGCGGACTCATATGAGGAAAGGATTTCCCTTTCTCTCATCGCCGATGGTGGTCTCCGGGCCGTGACCGGGGTAGACTTTTGTTCTGTTATCCAGCACCAGTAGCCGGCTCTTGATGCTATCTATCAGCTGGTCAGAGCTGCCGCCGGGCAAATCAAACCGGCCTATGCCCAGACTAAACAGGGTATCGCCGGTAAATACGACTTCCTCCCCCAGCAGGCAGATGCTGCCTGGCGTGTGCCCGGGGGTGTGAACGACCTTAAAATGGAGACCGCCGATGTCTATTTCGTCCCCGTCTTTAAGCAGTCTGTCGGGTGAAGGCAGGGGGTGCAGATAGAAGATGCCTAGAAAAAGGCTCAGGTTCAGGGTTCTCCGTCTAAGAGTTTTGACATCATCAGCATACATGGCAAACCGGGCGCCGGTGGCTTCTTTGACCTCCCTCAGGGCGGCGGCGTGGTCACTGTGCCCGTGGGTCAAGACAATTAACTTTATGTCAAGTTTTAGCTCCCTGACCCGGTCGATAATCCGGCCGGCATCGCCACCGGGGTCAATAACCATCCCTTCCCCACCCACTTCGGAACCGACGATATAGCAATTGGCAGACAGTTGCCCGACGACCAGCTTATCAACTATCATTTTGCCATTCTACCATCAGGGCAGGTTGGGGACAAGGAGATACCCACGGGGCAATAAAACGGGGGTTAGGTCAGATACTTATTCCGTTTTTGACAACCAAAGCCAAAGCTGATAATTTTAATATATTTATGATGGCCATTCTTGTTGTCAGCCTGATTTTTTTGCTTGTCCTGGGGTTGGGCACCTTCATCTTCTGGTATGCCGTTTCCCGCCGGCAGAAGACCGGGAAAGAGCCGGCTACCAAACCCACAGCCCCTGGACTAACCTTCCGCTGGAAATACATCTTCCTGCCGGTGGCTATCCTCTTTCTGGCCATAATTCTGGCCGCCAGCTTCTACAGCTTTCTGCCGGCTGAAGTCGCTTACCGCTTTAACTTTGATGGCTCGCCCAAAGGCTGGCTGGGGCGCGGATTGGCTATCCTCCTCCTGCTAACGCCGCAGTTCCTCCTTGCTCTGATAGCTTTAGCTATCACCCGGGGAACAGCCAGATTCAGCCGTTCAGCACATACAGAGAGCACCGCAAGAGCCGAGAGGATTTTGCTCCTGATGGGCAATATGGTTGCCCTGCCCCAGCTCGTGGTGGGCTTTGTAATGATTGATGTTTTTAGCTACAATATCTACAATATGCATCTTCTACCGGTATGGCTTTTTGCCCTGATTGTTATGGCCCTGGGTGGTATTATAATGACTATCCTCTTCCTCCGGACAACAAAGCCATCTCCGACTCTTCCAGAGAACTACCCACAAGAAAACCCTAAGGAGTGACATTTTGACCGAAGAACAGCCGAACCAGGGCAAGATGGAAAAAATCGTTTCCCTGTCCCGCAGGCGTGGCTTTATCTTCCCTTCAAGCGAAATCTATGGGGGACTGTCCGCCTGCTGGGATTACGGGCCTCTGGGTGTGGAGCTTAAAAACAACGCCAAACAGGCCTGGTGGCGGGCTATGGTTCAGGAGCGGGAGGACATGGTCGGCCTGGACACCAGCATCCTGATGCACCCCAAGGTCTGGGAGGCCAGCGGCCATCTGGCCGGCTTCTCCGACCCGCTGGTAGAGTGCAAGAACTGCCACCTGAGGTGGCGGGCCGATGAGCTGAAGGAAAACAGGTGTCCCAGCTGCGGTGGTGAGCTGACCGAGCCCCGCCTGTTCAACCTGATGTTCAAGACCTTTATGGGACCGCTTGAGGACGAAGCCAGCGTTGTCTACCTGCGTCCCGAGACGGCCCAGGGCATCTTCGTCAACTTCGAGAACGTGCTGAATACCACCAGAAAGAAGCTGCCCTTTGGCATCGCCCAGATAGGCAAGTCCTTCAGGAACGAGATTACCACCGGCAACTTCATCTTCCGCAGCCGTGAGTTTGAGCAGATGGAGATAGAGTTCTTCGTCAGACCGGGGACGGACAGCGAGTGGTTCAGCTGCTGGCTCAAGGAGCGCCTGGACTGGTACCTCAAGCTGGGCATCAGAAAGGAAAATCTGAGGCTGCGCCACCACACCAAGGGAGAGCTGGCCCACTATGCCAGGGAATGCTGTGACATTGAGTACCTCTTCCCCATGGGCTGGGCTGAGTTGGAGGGTATCGCCAACCGGGGTGACTTTGACCTGGTGCAGCACGCTAGGTTCAGCGGCAAGAGCCTGAACTACCTGGACGAGGAGACCAACAAGCACATAGTCCCCTACATCATCGAGCCATCGGCCGGGGTTGACCGCTCGGTGCTGGCCTTTCTGTGCGACGCCTATGATGAAGAGCCGGACAAGGACGAGATAAGGGTGGTGCTTCACCTACACCCTGACCTGGCCCCCTTAAAGGTGGCTGTTCTTCCCCTGAGCCGGAGGGAACCCCTGGTCAAGCTGGCCAGGGAAATCCACACCGACTTAAGGGGTTGCTGGATGGTGGGTTATGACGACGCCCAGAGCATCGGGCGGCGCTACCGCCGGCAGGATGAGATTGGCACTCCCTACTGTGTCACTGTTGACTTTCAGTCGCTTGAAGACAAACAGGTTACCATACGGGAGCGGGACAGCATGAAGCAGATAAGAGTGCCCGTTAATGTGCTGAAGGATACCCTACAAGCCAAGCTAGCCGGCGAAGTCCTTGACGTACTGCCTCCCGGCGCCAGCTACTGGCTGGGGTTTTAGAAAGGGCAAGAATGGCAGGGGAGAGAAAATGGCTAAAATACCATTTAGAAAAGTTGCAAAAAGCCTGACTGGAATTTCAACTCCCGTCTTCGGTGTTTCATGGAACCCACCCGAAACAGAAAGGGAAATTGTAAGAAAACTATTAGTGTTCCTTGAAGACCGCCGTGCTTTATATAATCCCTTTGATATTGAGATGCCTGAATACGTTGACCGTTCGATAATAGAAATTAGACATGAACTGACCAGAATACTAAAAACTGTCGATGAAAACTCGGAAATCTCTCAGCATGTCCGCGCAATGAGAGCTGCTTGCAGAAAGTTCCTTAACCAAATTACACCTCGTAACCGACATAGGTATTATGGATGGGGCGATGCCGAGTTCTTCGCTGCATTAGGTGAACTCCGTGCTATCTTTGGGATTCATATTGCTCAACTTTGTGTAAAATATGGCATAGGCATAGAGCAGGAGTTAGCTTCGATATTACCAATGATGGAGTATAAAAAGTAAGTCTCATGGGCGTTTAAGAGGGGCAAGGCCCTTCTTTCAAATAATGAGGCTATTGGTTGTCATTGCGAGTCCCGATTTATCGGGACGTGGCAATCCGGGTGGAAAGTTGAGTTCCCCCGCCCAGATTACTTCGCCTTCCGACTCCGTCGGAATGGTCTCGCAATGACACGGGGTGAAGGGCCCAGAATGACAGGTGAAGGACACAGAGCTTGGTTCGCTTCGCTCGCAATGACAGGTTGGGTCTTATTAAAGGGGGTTAGGATTTTCCGGTGAAAATCATTCACTTTGCCGACCTGCACCTGGGGGTTGAGAGCTACGGGCGGATCGACCCGTCCAGCGGGCTCTCCTCCCGCTTCTTTGACTTTCTGGCTGCTTTTGACCAGCTGGTGGACTTCGCCATAGAGAACCGGGTTGACCTCGTCCTCTTCTGCGGCGACGCCTACAAGAGCCGTGACCCCAGCCAGACCCAGCAGCGGGAGTTTGCCAAACGCATCAAGCGACTGTCACAGAACGGCATACCAGTCTTTCTCCTGGTCGGCAACCACGACCTGCCCAACGCCATCGGGCGGGCCACCACCACCGAAATCTTTGACACGCTGGCGGTTGAGAACATCCACGTCTCAAACAAACCGGACATCCACGTGATTTCAACCCCGGGGGGCAAAGTCCAGATAGTCTCCCTCCCCTGGCTGAGGCGCAGTCTCCTTTTGACCAAAGAGGACTACAAAAACCTCAGCTTCGGCCAGCTCAACGAAAAAATGCAGCAGGTGCTGACCGGCATCATCAAAGCCAACTCCGAGAAGCTCGACCCCAGTCTGCCGTCCGTACTGGCGGCCCACGTCTGGGTGACCGGCGCCTGCATCGGCTCTGAAGGTACGATGATCATCGGACAGGAGCACGTCCTGCTGCTGAGCAATGTGGCCCTTCCGGCTTTTGACTACGTCGCCCTGGGGCACATCCACAGGCATCAGGTGCTATCACCCAGACCGCCGGCGGTCTATGCCGGCAGCCTGGAGCGCCTTGACTTCGGTGATGAGAAAGACGACAAGGGCTTCTACCTAGTGGAAATCGAGGCGGATAAAGAGACCGGACAGAGGCAGGTCTCTTACCGGTTCCACCCCATAAGCGGCAGACGCTTCATTACCATTGACGTTGACCTCGAACCAGATGACCTGGAGCCGACGACAACCATACTGAAAGCTATCGGCGAACAGGAGATTGCCGATGCCATAGTCCGCCTCCACATCAGCCTGCCGCAGGAACTTGAGGGGCAGGTCAGGGACGGCGACGTCAAGGAGGCGCTGAAAGAGGCCCACTTCTACACCGTTGCCAGGAACATCAAGCGAGAAAGCCGCCTGAGATTAGGCTGGCAATCGGCCGAGGAGATAACCCCGACCCAGGCCCTGAAAGACTATCTCAAGAACAAGAAGTTCTCCAAGAGCTACTCCGAGCTATTGTTCAAATACGGTGAAGAGCTTATACGGAAGAACCTGGAAGGAGAAAAGAGTGCATACCCCGACCCAAAGGCCCATCTTTGAGAACCGCTACGATGCCGGCAGACAGTTAGCCGGCAAGCTCGGTGAGTACAAGAACCAGCCGGTCATCGTGTTGGCCATCCCCAACGGCGGCCTGCCGGTGGCCCTTCAGGTGGCCCTTGCCCTTGACGCCGAGCTCGACACGGTCATCTCCCGCAAAATCCCCATACCCTTAAGGCCGGAAGGGGGGTTCGGCGCCGTCGCCGACAACGGCACCACCATCCTCAACCAGGACGTCTTAAAGCAGATAAGCCTCACCGAGCAGCAGATAAACTACCAGGTGAGCAAGGTCAGGCAGGACATTCAGAAGCGAAGCCTGCTCTACCAGGCAAGAAGACCCCTGGCCAGGGTAAGCGGCAAGACCGCCATCATCATAGACGATGGCCTGGCTTCAGGCTACACCATGCTGGCGGCGGCCGAGTCGGTGCGCCGCCGCCAGCCGAAGAGAATAGTCGTCGCCGTGCCGGCGGCATCAGCCGCCGCGGTAAAGCAGGTAGAGAAAATTGCCGATAAGGTGATGACGGTGGTCACCTCGTTTATGCCCAAGTTCTATATCTCAGATTTTTACCGCTACTGGCACGTCTTGAGTGATGAAGAAGGGCTTGAGGTTTTCAAGGACTGGCATATGAGGCGCTACCAGGCGAATATCAAGCGTCCGGAGGTCTGATGTCCAGATTGACTATGCCGATGTGTCCCTTATCATCTCCCCAGAAGTTGTCGAGCTCATTCATGATGTACTTTGTCTTCTCTCCCATGAGAGGCCAGACTGCTTTCAAGTTTTCAGGATATTGACCCAGGCGCGCCAGGATGTCGTAAATTAATATACGCCTTATTCTTTTGTCATCAGAAGCAGCCATTAACTCAACGAAATCAAAAATCCTCTTAAATAATTCCCTATCCTTTATTTCCGACAGGGTCTCCTTCAAGAACAGGCTCGGCACAAAAGAAAGAAAGAAGCCACACCGTCATTATTTTTAAATGCGGATAGATTGATTGGAAGCTCTTTTTTTAAGGATGCAAGAGACTCTTGGTATTCTTTAAAGTCTTGATCGGACATCCTGCGCCAGAGGTCAGCTTCTTCCTCCGCCTTCTCCCGAAGCTCGGGTACTTTCCCCAGAAACTCCGTTATCAACGTTTCGTATATCAGATTATCTCTATTCATAGAAAGGAACCTGCCTTGTTACTTCTCCCTCACCTCCTATTCAATCAGTTTGAAGGCATTAACATCCACCAGGCCCAGGTCGGTCAGCCTGAGCTCGGGAATAACCGGCAGGGCCAAGAAAGAAAGAGTGGCAAAGGGAGAAGGCAACCTGCTACCCAGCTCGGCGGCCAGAGCTTCCAATCTCTCTAGCCCGGCAACCACCGCCTCAAGCGGCTCATCCGAGAGCAGTCCGGCGACGGGTAGCGGCAGACTCCCCAGGACTTTGCCCTCGGCCACCACGGCAAGACCACCGCCAAGCCTTTCAATCTCCCTGATACCGGTGATTATGTCCCTATCGCTAGTGCCGACGGCAATGATGTTGTGTGAATCGTGGGCCACGGAAGAGACCAGTGCCCCTCTCTTCAAGCCAAACCCTTTGACCAAACCCAGGCCGATGTTGCCGGTGGCGTTGTGCCTTTCAACCACCGCCAGCTTCAGAATATCCCGGCTGGCGTCAGGCACAACAAAGCCGTCCTCAACCCTGACCTCTTCAACTCTCTTCCGGGTAACTATCTGGCCCAGGACAACTTCAATGACCGGCATGGTGCTTCCTCCGGCGGAAAGCCGCAACGCATCTATGCTAAAAGGCTTGATATTCACTGTTCCTGTCAGGGGCTTGCCACCGGTCTTGGCGACTTTGAAGAGCGGCCTGCCCTGCTCGGCGACCAGCTTTCCATGGTGGAAGACCATGTCTATTTTAAGGCCAATCAAGTCGCTGACGACTATCAGGTCGGCGAGGTAGCCCGGCGCTATGGCGCCCAGCCTTTTCAGCCCGAAATACCGGGCGGTGTTAATGGTCGCCAGCTGAATCGCCCGCACCGGCTCAAGCCCCAGGCTGATTGCCCTTCTCACCACGGCGTCTATATCGCCGTCCCGCAAGAGGTCGGCCGGACTTCTGTCGTCAACCACGAAGAAGCACCTCTGGTGGGTCTTATCGGTAACCAGAGGCAGCAGGGTTTCCAGGTTCTTCTCCGATGAGCCTTCGCGAATCATGATATGCATACCACGCCCCAGCTTCTCTCTAGCCTCTTCAAACGAGACCGACTCGTGGTCAGAGTAGATACCGGCGGCGATATAGGCGTTAAGCTCTTTGCCACTGAGGCCGGGGGCATGACCATCAACTAGGCTGTCCCCGGCCAGACTAATCTTGTCCAGGACACTGCTATCACTGCCAACCACTCCGGGGAAGTTCATCATCTCTCCCAGACCGATGACCCCCCGCCACCTGAAAATCTGGCGCAGGCTCTCGGCCCCAATTGAAGCGCCCGAGGTCTCAAGACTGGTGGCCGGCACGCAGGATGGAGCCATCAGGAAAAGCTCCAGGGGCAGACGGCGGACGCCGTCCAGGACATGTCTAATGCCATCCAGGCCGGAGACGTTGGCCAGCTCGTGTAAGTCGGTGACCACCGCCAGGGTGCCACGGGGCACCACCGCCCGGGCATACTGCCCGATGTCCAGCATGGAGCTCTCTATGTGGGTGTGGCCGTTGATTAACCCCGGAGCCAGATACCTGCCGGCTAAGTCTACCACCTGCTTTGCCTGGCGGTAATCGCCGACGCCGGCAATCCTGCCGTCATAGATAGCCACGTCGCCCGCCTCCACCTCGCCGGTGAAGACGTTGACTACCCTGGCGTTGGCCAATACCAGGTCTGCCGGGCTTTCCCCTCTGGCTACAGATATCAAGCCAGCCAGTCCTTTTACCACTACTCATCACCTTCAAGAAAACATAAATCGGGCAGGTTGCGGAACCTCTCGCCGCAGTCCAGACCGTAGCCAACCAGAAACCTGTCCGGAACAGTGAAACCCAGGTAGTCAATAGTCACCGAGGACCTCCGCCTGGCGGGCTTGCTGGTCAGGGCGCAGACCCTTAACGAGGCCGGCTCTTTCTTCGCCAGATAGTCCAGAAGGAAGCAGGTGGTCAACCCGGTGTCCACGATGTCCTCTACAATCAGCACATGCCTGCCTTTGATGCCGCAGCGGAGGTTGTGGACTACCCTAATCCTGCCCGAGCTCTCCTGGCCCAGACCATAGCTGGACAGCCCGATAAACTCAACTTCAAGAGGGAAATCAAGCCGGCGGATAAGGTCAGCCAGAAAGATGAACGAGCCCTTGAGGACAGCTATCAGGACGGGATTCTTGTCCTGGTAATCCTGACTTATCTCAGCCGCCAGCCGGCCAACCGCCAGCTCTATCTCCTGGCGGGGCAGGAAAACCCTGGGCCTGAATTGATAAGCCATAGTAGCAGGGAGATTATAGTCCCAAAGTCTTGCTCCGTCTACTGGGTGCTCGGGATACAATTATTGAGACCTCACCCCCTTTATCCACCCTCGAGGGGCTGAACACTATGTCGTATCCGATCAGCTACTACCAGTGTCCAAAATTCGGCCATCCTCTTGAGTGCAGCCACATCCGGTGGTGGCGGCTCTCATGAAAGAACCTGTTTAAAGGTAAACTCTTGGCCACCACTATCCCGACCACATTCGGTATGGGGAATGAACATTACAAAATCATAAAATTGCGGTCGAAAGCTAACAAAATTGTGACAATTTGGCTTCTCCCCTATTTCCTACCGTCCTTTGCCCTGTTAATGCTGCCCCAAGACTGGTAAAATCTAATCATCTAATACGGAGCGGTGGTATTTCTGTCGGGCCACGTTCCGGGCTCCCAAAAAGGAGGCGAATGTAATGGCAAGCAGCGATCAGCAAATAGACGCCCGGGGTATTTCCAAATCTTACCAAATGGGCGTACTTATGGTGAACGCACTTAAGAATGTTGACCTTCGAATAAACCAAGGGGAGTTTTTGGTGGCACTCGGCCCCAGCGGCTCCGGCAAGACCACACTGCTTAACCTCATCGGCGGTATAGATACCGTCAGTGCTGGAAACATTATAGTAAACGGTACCGATATCACCAGCCTTGATGACCGTCGCCTGACCGATTTCAGGCGAAATAACTTCGGGTATGTATTTCAATTCTTTAACCTCATACCTACCCTGACGGCTCTGGAGAATGTTGAATTCGCCGCCGACTTGGTTGGCCATCCAGCGGACAGCTTGGAAATGCTTTCTGTGGTAGGCCTTAGTGAAAGGGCCAATCATTTTCCCAGTGAACTCTCCGGTGGCGAACAACAGCGAGTCGCCATTGCGCGTGCTCTTGTCAAGAACCCGCCGATCCTCCTTTGCGATGAGCCGACCGGAGAGCTAGACTATGAGACTGGCAAGAATATCCTAAGCACGATACGCAATCTCAGCGAAGAAAAGGGCAAGACCGTCTTGCTGGTCACTCATAATTCAGCCATTGGCGACATTGCTGACCGGGTTATCAAACTACGCAGTGGTGGCATAGTGGAAGACACCCGGAACGAGAGGCCTATAGATCCACAACAACTCAAATGGTAAGACGATGAGAACACTTAACCGCAAGCTGATACGTGATTTTTTATCCACCAAGGGCATCTCCCTGGGTGTTGCCTTGGTGATATTTCTGGGAGTCTCTTTCTTTGGGGCTGCCTACATGGCCTTCCAGAACCTGAAAGGTTCTTATGACTATTCTTACCAAGAGCTCAGCTTCGCCGACTTCACCATAAAAGTGGCCGGTGCCCCTGTCGACCTGGTGCCGGCGCTGGAGTCGATAACAGGGGTTAAAGGAGTGACCGGGCGTCTAAACAATGAAATGTCCCTTTCTATCCCTCAGGAAAGCAGCACCACCGTCCTGGCACGGGTCATCTCCCTTCCTGCTCCTGACCGTCCGGCCGTGAATGACGTTAAGGTGGAAAACGGGAGCTACTTCCAAAGTCCAAACGAACTTGCCCTGCTGGTGGAAAGGAGTTTCGCCGAACACCACAAACTTGCCCCGGGCGGAACGCTCGACCTCTTCGTAGGCGGACAGCCTGTTTCTTTTAATATTGCCGGTATTGTCTCCAGCCCGGAATACATCTTCCCCGCCAAGAGCCGACAGGAGCTGCTGGTTTCCCCTGAGGTCTTTGGAGTTGTTTTTGCCCCCCAGGAAACCGTTGTGCGGCTCACCGGGATTAATGACCTCAACGAGTTCTGTTTTACCACCTCCGCCGGTGCTGACCGCCAAGCTGCTATTGATGCCGCAGAGGCCGTGCTCGGCCCTTACAAAATTCAGAGTGTTACCACCCGAGAGGAGCAGGCGAGCAACGCCGCTTTGTCGCTCGATTTACAGGAATTCGGAGAAGTAGCCGAGGTCTTCCCGCTACTATTCCTGATTATCGGCGGTCTAGCCACTTACATTCTGCTCACCCGTATGGTGCAAAATCAGCGCCACCAGATCGGGATGATTCGGGCCCTGGGTTACTCCAGCCGGCAGGTGCTGTTCCACTATCTTGAATTTTCCTTTCTTATCGGTATTGTGGGGGCCGGAGCCGGTGCTGCGGCCGGATACTACCTCTCGGGGGTAGTTACAAGGCTCTATATCACCATTCTGGGACTGCCCTACACCCTCATACAGGTTCACTGGCTGGCGATAGAGGAGGGCCTCTCTGCCGGTGTTGTTGCCTGCCTTATCGCCGGTTTCCTGCCGGCCAGAGCGGCTTCCAAGCTGAGCCCGGCTGAAGCCATGCGTACCCCGCCGCCCGTAAAAGGAGGACGCACTCTCTTGGAGCGACTGTTACCCTTCGCCGACAGGTTACCGCCGACCTGGAAGATGCCCTTGCGGAACGTCTTCCGCAATAGGAACCGCAGCCTGTCGATTGCCTTCGGGGTGGCCTTCGGCATCAGTCTGGTGCTGGTTTCGGCGGCGTTCATTGATTCAGTGGACGGACTGCTGGAGCTGCAATTCAAAAAGATTCAGCGCTATGACGCCGAGCTTGTTTTTGCCGAGCCCCAGCCGGCATTACTGGTTGATGAGGTAGCCAAATGGGATGAAGTAACGCAGGCACGGCCCGTGCTACAGACCCCCGTTCAATTAGAGTATGCAGATAATAGCTATTCTACAATCCTTGTAGGAATAGAGCCGGCAAACGACTTATTCGGCCTTTTCACTCCCCGGGGCAAAACTACCCATGCGCCTACGAGCGGAATCCTCCTGGCCGAAGCGCTTAAATCTCAACTTGGTGTCGACATCGGGGACGCCATCAACATCGTGGCACCGTCGGGCAGCGACATTCTGCCGGTGGCAGGTTTTGTCAAACAACCAATGGGCAGCCCGGCCTATGTTTCACTTGAGGAAGCCCAGAAGATAGCCGGGGGGCAGGACGTCGTCAACGCCATAATGGTCTCCACCGGGGCAGGAGGCGGTAGCAACATAAGGAGCCAGGCAGCCCAATTGCTGCCCGGTGCCTCAGTTGAGCTGACAGCAGAGACCGAGCAGGTGGTCGCCCGGCTTTTCAACCTGATTAAGACGTTGATGTGGGTGATGTTGGCCTTCGGTGCGGCCCTGGCGCTGACGATACTTTTCACTTTGGTGACGCTCAGCATCATTGAACGGCGCCGTGAGCTGGCAAGCATGCGGACTATGGGTGAGAGCAAGGGGAATATCGCCAAAATGCTGACCATTGAGAACATCTGGCTTGGCATTCTGGGTCTCGTCCCGGGCCTGCTGCTGGGCTACGGGCTGGCGGTCTATTTCTTCAGTATCTTCCAGACCGATATGTTTAGCTTCTCCATGGTTATTATGTGGCGTACCTACGTGCTGATAACTACATTGATGATAATAATCGTACTTATTGCCCAGATACCCGGAATACTTAATGTCAACCGGCTTGACCTAGCCAGGGTAATAAAAGAACAGGTTAGCTGACGATATAAAGCATGGGAAGATCTCCCAGCCTTACGTCATTGGATATCAGTTTTCCTGAGTATTCCTTTTAAAGTCAAGGCGTTCCTATTTGGTTGATTATACTTTCCGCCCTATTGTTAGCGGGGCAAGAACAAGCATCATTACAGATGATTTCTTTGCCTAATTCTTAAGAATTGACACGTCTGCTAAAATATCCTAGTGACTCCACTTCTTTTAAGATCAAAGATTTCCGTTCCTCGCATCCAATACGGACTGGTCGAACGCCAATGCCTGATTAAACGCTTAAAATCAGGGCTACACTGCCCTCTAACTTTAGTTTCTGCCCCTGCTGGTTACGGCAAGACGACTATTCTGGCAAAGCTAGCAGCTGATATCCCTTCCCGAGTTGCCTGGCTGACTCTGGATGAGCATGATAACGACCGCCTGAGGTTTTGGACTCACTTCATAACGGCGCTACAGACCAGGCTTCCCGAGTTGGGGCAAGAGCTTATTCAGACTCTGAAGTCGCCCGAACTACCGACATTTAAATACGTTGTGATGGAATTAATCAGCGAATTAAATGCAAGACAATACAAAGACCGAACCTACATCCTGGTTATGGACGACTATCACTTTATCACCGAGCCGGACATTCACAGAGCCATGAACTTGCTGATTCGGAATCTGCCGCCGCAGCTCCGTTTAGTGATTTCTACCCGTGCTGACCCACCTCTACCCCTGGCCAGGCTGCGCGCCAACGGGCTTCTGAACGAACTCAGGGCATTAGATCTACGATTCAACCGTGGAGAAATCACTGCTTTTCTAAACAGTACTATGGGCCTTGCTCTTTCGCCAGAGGAAATCGCTGCCATGGAGACTCGCACCGAAGGCTGGGCAGCCAGTTTGCGGATGGCGGCCATCTCAATGAAGGGATGCCCAGATATTCCGGCTTTTATTGCCTCGTTCAAGGGTACGCAACGCCACGTGTTTGATTACCTCACGGAAGAAGTGTTGTCGTTGCAGACAAGGCCCACTCGCTCGTTTCTGATGGAAACGTCCATCTTGGAGCGATTGTGCGGACCCCTGTGCGAGGCCGTCACGGGGCAGGCGAATGGCCAAGCCGCTCTGGAGAAGCTCGAAAGGGCCAACCTGTTCCTTATGCCTGTAGATGAAGACCGTCACTGGTATCGCTACCATCATCTCTTCGCCTCCATGTTATCCAGTCGACTGCGGTCTGAGTCGAACAAGCAACCAGCCCGAATAGATGAACTTCATCGCAGGGCAGCAAAATGGTTCGGGCAAAACGAATTCATCGAAGAGTCAATAAGGCATGCCTTAGAGGCTCATGACTACAGGTTGTCGGCTCGACTTATCGCCGAGGCCGGGCCCGGTATCGTAATGCGCAGTGAGCTTGCGACGATTCTGAACTGGGCCAGAAACCTCCCCGAAGAAGTGATACGCAGTTTTCCAGAGCTTTGCTTGTTTTATGCTTATCTCTTATTCAGAACGGGACTTATGGAAGCGTCCGAAGCATGGCTTGAGCGTACAGAACACAGCCATCTTAAGCCGACCAGTCACCAATTCTCCAGAATCCTGCGGGCGGGTCTTTACGCTTTATTATAAGCTTATTACCTTCGACTGCAATAATAACCGCAGTCTCTCCGACTTCCAGAGAATCCTTTGAGCTGGCACCCCAGATTTCGCCCTCAATATGAACCTGATATGGTGTTATCTTGTCTGATGATCGAGATGCTACCTTGGTTTCCTTCCCAACCAGGGACTCAGAGCCAGTTTTTACCGACCGTTTCATATTGTTTTGCATTATCAAGAACATCGAGCCAGAGAGCAAGCAGCAAACAATATATACGGGGACCGCCTCGCCAAGGGGCAAGAGCCAGAACACAGGTATAGCGAGGAGGGGCAGGAACATCACGATAATCATGACAATCATTGCTGCGAACCCCCCTGAAAGTAATGATGCAGTTATTAAGGCTATTTAAGCGTCTTGATGAATGTTAGGAACAGTGAAAGTCTGCATCATAAAATTGACTGTTCCGCCGTGCCCTTCTGGACCTCTACCGTGAGAGAGCCTTCTCCATTAACAGAGCCACCGATAACCTTGGCTTCAGCCTGTTTAGTGACCGGCGTGGATTTCCCGGCGGGCGACCCATATCGTGCTTCATATAAAATCATCTCCAGATTCATATTCCAAATGGCTCCTGGCATCTGGAGTGAACGGGATCTAATTTCATGGTCTAGCTTTGTGTCCTTTTTGATCTGCTCAAACTGCTTTTTGGTAATTTCACCATCATCATTCCGATATCCCACCATCCTGGAAAGCCATACCACCACATAGAACGACATCCTTTACAAGGGGGACTCTAAAATCTATAGCCCGAATGGTTCATTTATTTCTTTTCAATGTACTTTTCTGGGGCAATCTCAAATGCTTTCTTACAATCATCAGAGCAAAAATGGTACTCCTTACCTTTATAAGTTGAGCTGATCTTGCATTCATTCTCCATCTTCATCTTGCACACCGGGTCTAGTTCCACAGTTTTCTTTTCCATCGCTTTCACTCCTTCTTAGCCTTAATTAAATCGCTCAGTGCGATTTCGAGTTTCTGTTTTCTGGCTTCGAGGCTCTGCTTCTGCTTCGCAAATTCCTCGGCTATTTCGAGGTATAGGTCTACTGCCACTTTGCTCGTCGAGGCCTTTGCTGACCGGCGGAAGAAATCCTCTTCTGCCTCCTCCCTGACTATGGCGATGCCGAGGACTTCCATCATATCTCTCAGATCTCTGTGCTCTTGCATTTGACTCTCCTTCGGCTATCTGTGATTTAACCGGCCTCCGTAATAGCCTTCGACAATAGCTCCCACCACAAGCAACACAACTCCTATGAAATACACAGCGTGCCAGACATTATGCAAGATATCCAATAATTCGATCTTGAAAACAGTCCTGTATATTACCAGGAAGAAGCTGATGCCTATCATAATTAATGAAATCCTGATCTTGTTAATGAATATTTTGCCGCGGAGCCCCTTGTATCGTCCCTTCCAGGTGAACCATCCTGTCAGGGCGGTGGGAACCATCACAACCGCTCCTCCGATCAGAGTGAGATAAGCAGCCAGTTCGAAGCAGCTAGTGCGGGTAAACAGATGCAGTATCATAAACCCCAAAGAAACCACGAAAAAGGAGACTGGGAAGTGGGTAAATACCACGTGCCAGTGTAATTTGTATTTTGCGGTAGCTTTTACGGGTGCGTTAGTACTCACAATGCTCCTATTAGACTGATGATACCGTTACTCGAGTTTTTTAGCTCATCCTTTCCTGCACCGCAAACCGTGCATGCCCAGCCCTCCGGGAGGTGCTCAAATGGAACGCCAGGTTTAATACCCCCGCCGGGATCACCCACTGCGATATCATAAATCCAGCCACAAACCAGGCATTCATTCTTCGCCATTTTTCTGATTCCCCTTTAATATTAATTGTATAATTTGGAGAAATTCATAAAATAAAAAATCCTCAGGCATCGATAATTCCACCTGAGGATGTCGAATGTCCCCTACCCTTATTCCTTGTTATTATCTAGCCTTTTCCAACCCGTTGACTCCCGCTGGCCACAGATCTAAATATCGTAACCGGACCGTAACTCCACTCAATTTGCCCGGCGAGAGTCCGTAATTCCGTTTCCTATAGTAATCTATTCTTGATGATATCAAATCGGGAATAACAAAGTTATAAAATTGCCGGCAAATAAGTTACAAAAATATGACGTATTGCTTAGGGGGCAGGTTGCGAACAGGGGATTTGTAAATAATTGCAAGCACCTGGTTAACTTCTGATTCACTGTTGCAGGCAGCCGCCAAACCAGCACGAATGCCGTGTCCTGTCAAGGAGGGTGAACCGAACTGAACTATACCAGTTTGACTTATCGGGCATCAATGGATGCGTATATTACCCCAGCCTTTGCCTGCTGGATAAAGTCCCTTCTAGGCCAAAAGAGAAGAAAAAATGAACTTTTCAGACCTAAAATGACTATAATCATATAGATGAGCAAGCAAATGGAGAGCTGGCAATCCGGCGATGTGGCTGCGTTTGCAGAGCTGTTTCGCCGGTATGAAAGACAGGTCTTTAGAAACGCTTACCTTATGACCGGGTCTAAAGACGAAGCTGAGGACGTGCTGCAAGAGGTGTTTCTGTCGGTATGGAAATCACGCCGGACTTTTAATGCTGGTAAGGGAAAGCTAACCACTTGGATACACACAATCACAGCCAACAAGTGCTCAAAGAAGCACCGGAGCCGTAAGAAAGGTATGGATACTATTTCAATAGAGGGGGTTGAACTGCCTATCATGAATAGCTTGCAGCCTGAGGAAATACTGATAACCAAGAGCGAATACGAGAGGTTACTGGAAGCCTTAAACGCCATGGACTATAAACACCGCTCGGTGGCGGTGTTAAGGTTTTTCAACGACCTTCCCTACAGCGATATCGCCGAGATACTGGGCGTACCGCTGGGGACGGTCAAATCCAGGCTCAATCAGGCTCTTGCTCACCTAAAGGTACGGATTAATTCAGGGCAGTGTGAGGCATAGTGGAGGTGAAGGTTATGAAATGCAAGGCTATCGGACAGTTCTTGAATGCCTATCTCGACGGTGAGGTTACGCCAAAAGACCGTACGAAGATAGAGGCGCATCTAGCCGTTTGCCCCCATTGCCGTGAGCAACTGCAAGAGCTTACGGCTACCAGGGATAGATTTCGTCTTGTGCTCAAGACCGTGGCCGATAAGGTGGAGCCATCAGCCCAGGCCTGGCCGGAGTTGAGCCGACGGCTGGAGACAAAAACAAATCGACTGGAAAACGTTTGGCAGACGGTAGCAAGTCGCCTTACCGCCGGGCTAACAGTGTTGAAACAAAAACCAGCGATTGTAGTCGCAATGACAGCAATAGCAGCAATCAGCCTCAGCATGATTTATCTTCTCGGCCCACACACACCGGCACTGTCGCTTGAGGTGACTTCGCCCGTTAATAATGCTTCGCTCAACAGCAATCTGGTCAGGGTGACCGGTGAAGTCTCAGATCTGAGAGCTGATGTGGAGGTCAACGGCGTAGAGGCAGTTGTGAACAATAAGGGCGGCTTCGTTACCGTGGTCGAGTTACATGAAGGCCCCAACGTCATTGAAACCGTAGCCAGTGTGGACAACGCAAAGGCCTCTCAGACGGTCGCCGTGGAGTTCACGCCGCCACTTGCCGTCTTTCTGGACGCATTGGAAACACAGCAAGGAGTTGACTATCGCATAACTCCCATTATTATTACCGGCTGGGTGTCCGACGCCAGTGCAACAGTAACAGTAAACGGCATGGCAGCCGATATCGCCGAGGACGGCAATTTCTCTGCGCAGGTGGGGCTACAGATAGACGGAAACTCCGCCAGCGTCACAGCTACTGCTTCCCTTGGCGGGAGCGAGGATAGCATGGTGCGGACCATTAAGATTACGCCGCAGACCGGGGAGGTTTCTCCACCTGTACCGACGGTTACGGTAATACCGCCCATAACACTACCGCCCCCGACAACTCAAACTCCCGGAACTCCAAGTTCAGGTATTATTCTGGTTGAAGCCGGCCAGAGTGTGTCGCATGAATTTGGTCTTGATGCGAGCAAGACCATCCGTGAGCCCTCGCCGGTAGGCTGCCAGATATTCCGTGTAAGTGGCAACGGAAGCAGGGATAAGCTTGCTGTGCCTGTAGGCCTGGAAGTCAGTATGCAACCATCCACATTCACGCTATATCGGAATGCGACTTACAAACCCATAATCGTCGTAAGGACATCACCGGACTTGCCGAGTGGTGACTATTGGCTGCTTATAGAGACTAGCTACGGCGACCATACGACCAGAAACTGGGTCAGACTGAGCGTAGTATGACGAAAAGACGGTGCGCATCAACCCTGTGTGAAGGAGTGAGATGAGGCCAGTCGTTTGTGTGTTGGTGATATGGTTACTCTCCTTAACTGCGTGTGCAGGCGGAGAGACTGCCACCGAGCCAGCCCGTTATCCAACGGAAGTCCGGACGGCCGTCGTCGAGGAGGCGACGGCGCTGCTGGAAGCCAGGGGATTTTGGCCTGAGTCTGTGGCCGGCGTCTTGTGCACTGCCGACTCCATAGAACTGACGTTTTATGCAGAGGCTGACCCTGAGGCGGTGGGAATAGTACAGACGGTGATTGATAATCTGGCACCGGGCTTGCCCCTGGAGATTGTCGAGTGCCGGGCCGTCAAGATAGCCAAACAGCAGTTACCGGCTGAAGTTGCATCCCGTGGCCCGATTGCTGCCGGTTTCCGCCACGAGTTGGGAACCCATAGTACCTGGTGGGTGACTTTCGTGAACGTTAACGCGACCCCGGTCGAGCTGGGCTGGGAGGAAAACGAGAATACGCATTTTGAACCGGAGAGCGGCATACCGGGGGAGGAAAATACACCGAAGGACACCTACCGCAACGTGACCATATTGATAGACGCCGAGACCGGCAACGTCACCATGCGTGAGGCCAACAACGGGATATTTTTAGGAGGCCCGGGCAGTTTCCCTGAGTGTGAGTAATACTATGTCTATCTTAAGGAAAGCTTTGTTCTCAGCATTATCAATAGCTACCTGCGCGTTGTTATGGTTGCCACTTGCCGGCTGCAATTTCGCCGAGCCTTTGGTCCTGCAGATTACCTCTCCTGCTGACGGCACTGAGTCTAATACCAACTTGGTCACCGTGACTGGCCAGGTCTCGCCAATTGGCGCCGAGGTGACCATTGATGGCCGGAAGGCTCTGATTTCTGAGAGCGGCGAGTTCCAAGGCTACTCCTTGTTGACTGAAGGGCCCAATATCGTGAAGATAGAGGCGAGGCTGGGCAATCAGACCTCCGAAAAGAGCATCGCGGTCGGCTTTTCTCCCCCTTTGGCCGTTTGTATAGACTCTCCAGACTTCGGAGCCGACTACAGAACCTCACCCGTCACCGTCACCGGCCGTGTCTCCGACCCCGGGGCAACGGTGACGGTAAATGGCTTCCCGGCCACCATTTCTGGCGATGGCGAGTTCTCCGCCCAGGTACAACTCAAGCCTGGCCAAGGCCTTACCGCCAAGGCAAGCCTGGGCAGCCAGACAGCTGGTGCGGCCGCAGGTTTCATCATGACTAGTGAGGGTATACTTATGCCCGTTCCAGGACCTGTCTTTTTAGTTGTACCGGATTACCAGCGTGTTATTCATGTGTTAGCGGACAACACTTACACCCAGGAGATGGTACTGGATATCGGCAATGGCATCTCCGAACCAACCAACTTCAGCTACCAGCTGACAGCAGTCGTCAGTGTGAATGATAAACATACGCCTGCTCCTTGGCCGGAAGGGCTAGAGGTGACTATAGAACCGGCGAGCTTTCTTGCCTACCCCAATGCCGTTTACAGCTCACTGATGGTGGTCAAGGTGGCTCCGGGGTTAGCACCAGGTGAATATCTATTCCAGATTGATGGGGAGTTCTCCGGGGGAAGGGGAAGCAGTAGCATATTAAAGGTGGTCATACTGCCTCCGGGCGGAGTTATCGAGAAGAACATCACCGTTAACCAGTCCCAGACAGTGAACGGCATTACTATCACCTTGGAACAAGTAGAGCTTTCGGCTACCGGGATAGCAGTCTACGCCTTCAATACGCCGCCGGACTACAACCTGCCCCAGGGCACAAAACTGCCTCCACCCCAACTCATGGCCATTCACGCTTCGGCTAGCTATTCCGTTGACGGAGGAGAAGTCAACTGGGCTGGCAAGTCGGGCATCCAGTTCCTGGATAACGGCATGAGACATGGCTGGGAGATAGATTTGCCCATTGCACAGGGTTCCAAAGAACTTGAATTTACCATTTCAAGCCTTGGTGACTGGCAGGGACTGTGGACATTCAGAGTGCCCCTGGAGTAGGTATTACACACGTATAAGGAAGGCAACAAATATTTAGTAAGGGCTGTAAATGAAAATATTGCTTTTCGCACTGGTGTTCTCATTGGTCTTCTCGATTGGTTGCACAGGTGCGACTACTGTCACTCAGACTGTAACTGAAACGCAGACTGAGAAGACTACCAGACTCGACGAGTCCATCGTGCAGGTGTGGCAGTCCGGGGAGCTGGCGACCACTGGCGTCGTCGTCGGCGACGGCAAACAGGTACTGACTGTGCTCAACTACGAAGTGGACACACCGGAAAGTATGGACTTGTCCGTAGTCGTACCAGGCCGCGAATACGATGCCCAAGTCCAGGCCATCGACTCACGGACAGGTGCCACGCTGCTCCGGATTGAAGGTGCCAATCTATCCAAGGCAAATGTAGGTGATATTCAGGCCCTGCTTCCGGGACAAGAACTACTCGTCCGGGGGTGGCGCTCTCCCTCGACCGGCGATGAGCCAGAATTCGGGGAGACGCCGGTCCTGTATGGAGATGAACAGGACGATTTTCCTGTCATTTTTTTCCATGTAGGCTTTCTTCCAGATGCCATAGCAGAAGGGCGATTTTCTGCAATCGGGCAGGGAGCCGTGGTCACGGATGAAAGCGGTAATGTCCTGGGGCTGGTGGGTATAAACTACCATGAGGTATTTCCACACTCCACCCCCATTGGCTACATACCGGCTGTGGCCGGCATAGAGACCGCCCTTGAGCTTCTCTCTCCCAATGCCAGCCAGAAGCCATGGGCAAACGGCCCGCTGCTTTTCAGTCTGGATTCGAGGGGAGTCACCTGGACTCACAGTGGTCCGCTGCCAGAGTACGATAATATGACCACCTCTCTCCAAGAGCTATTTGGGAAGATGGGTGAGCCCCTTCCCAGCGCTGAGCTTCCCGCTGATTTCTACGAGATACTAAGGGAGCCTCTGCCGGCCGCGGAGGGTATCCTCACCGTGGTCTACGCCAGCCCGGTTGACCTGAGGGATATCGGAGGCACCGTGGTCGCTAGGGCGAAGTGGGTCGGCATCATGTACAACGTCCAGTCAAAGCCCTTTACCCTTCTCTATGGAAGCGGCAGGCTGGTGGTAGAAGGCGGATATATCCTCCTGGCTAATTTGAATGACCTGCATTTCATACCCCGCATGAATTAGTGATTCGGTAAGGAAATCTAGTTCCGGAGTTCGATGATGAAGAGGGTATTAATAGCAATGTCACTGGTTTTGATGCTGCTGAGCCTGACCGCGTGTGGCTCTGCGACTTCGGATGCGAACACCGTGATTGATGGTAGTCAGCAAGCAATTGTCAATGACATTTTGCTGAGTCTGCAAGGGCAGGGTATCCCCGTTACTTCTTTTAAGCTAGTTGATGATGGCGGTTTCAATCCGCCGGTCGTTGTCAATTTTGTTCTGCAGGGTAATCCGGAATCTCCGGATAATGCGATATATACAAACCTGATTGGACACGAGGTAAATCTGGCTCAGAAAAAGGGCCTCGATGTCGGAGCTTTTAGCATCATCCTCGTTGACGCGGAGGGTAATATACTTAATAAACTTACGGGCGCAATTGTCAGCGAGGATGAAATCCAAGAGATAATGCCGCCACAGAATACGGATGATAGTTCTGTGGTCGCCTTTCTTCGCCAGAACTTAGACCTGTTCGGGATGTCTCTAACTAATCTGGAACTGACCCGGGACAAAGACAGCCTGCGTATTCTTACCATCGAGCTGGAAGTGGCCGGCCTCCAGACCGCAAAAGATGTCGAAGGGGACTTTATGTGGACTACACAGAGAACTATTGAGAAATTCAATCTTGAAAATGGTCTGGCAATATCCTGTTACCGCATCAACATCTGGAGTGAAAATGGGGAGCTGTTCGTAAAGTATATCAACGATTTGCAGTTGAGGCGTGAAAGCTGGTGGGAGATTGATGGGCTGAACGGGTGCTGGTGGCCCAGCCCTCCCATCATCTCCAACTAGCACAGCAAACGTTTCCAGTTAATACAACAAACCGGTCGGAATATCCGCAAGATTGTCCCTCGACAGAATTGAAGGGGGTCAATGATAGGGTAATAGAATAAGGGGGAAGATATCCCCCTTGTTCATAACATCCAGTTGGGTGGTTTTCAACTGCCCCCTCAGGTGCTATAATGCCTAGTTAGGGTAGCCGATTCTTGCAAAAGAGATAGAAGTGAAGTGCCCGGGTTGCGGTAAGGAAATAGACGAGTCCCGCTTTCCTGGCGGGTTGGCCTACTGCCCCTACTGCGGGCAGGAGCTAAATACTGCTCAGGCGGAAGAGCAGCTTATGTTCTGCCCCTACTGCGGGCAGGAGCTAACCCAGCCAGCCAAGTTCTGTCCCCACTGCGGCAGAAATCTGGCCCCTTCCGGAGCCAGGTCAACCCCCAAAGACACCGCCAAAATGCTCAATGATATCGCCACTTCTGTGGCAGGACGGGTGAAGCTGATAGCCAAAGCAACCAAGGGGAGATTCGGGCAGGAAAGAAAGCTAAAGAAGCTCTACCAGCAGTGGACAGAGTATGCCAGCCTGCCTCCCGAAGAAGTCCCGCCAACACTTGTCTCCAAACAGGAGCCCTCCGGGGAGGAGGGAGAAGACACTCTCCAGAATGGTTCCGAACCCCCTGAATCAGCCTGAAGACATGGTCATTGAAGTAGAGAGTCTGGTCAAGCACTATGGCGCCATCACGGCGGTGGACGGCATCAGCTTTCAGGTCAACAAGGGTGAGGTCTTTGGTATGCTGGGGCCCAACGGCGCCGGCAAGACAACCACCGTCGAGATAATAGAAGGGCTGCGCAGTGCTGACTCGGGTAAGGTGACTGTCTTCGGGCTGGATGTCACCAGGGGGCTATCGGAGATAAAACAGAGAATCGGCATCCAGCTTCAGGCGCCATCCCTGATGCCGCTGCTCAGGGTAGAGGAGATGCTGGACACCTTCGGCGGCTTCTTCACCCACTCCCTGCCGGTGGGTGACATCCTTGACCTTCTGTCTTTGCAAGAAAGCCGGAAGGTGCTCATCAAGAACCTGTCCGGGGGCCAACAGCAGCGCCTGTCGGTGGCTATGGCGCTGGTCAACGACCCGGAGATAGCCTTTCTGGATGAGCCGACCACCGGGCTAGACCCCCAGGCAAGAAGAGGACTCTGGTCGGTGATTGAGGGCATGCGGACGAGAGGCAAGACGGTCTTTCTCACCACCCACTACATGGAGGAAGCCGAGCACCTCTGCGACCGCGTGGCCATCATTGACTACGGCAGGATTATCGCCCTGGGCTCTCCCCAAGACCTGATAAATGAATACTTCAAGGAGAGTGCTATCCAGTTTGAACTACAGCCGGTGCCCGAAAAAATCATCCTGGAGAGCTTCCCCGGAGCCATCCAGGTCATGGTGAGTGACAGCGAAGCTATCATCTACTCAAACGACATCCCGGCGACGATGTCAGCCGTACTGAAGTATGTTGAGAAGGTGGACTTAACCGATAAGCTTAAAAACCTCCGCGTCCGGGAGTCCACCCTTGAAGACGTGTTCCTCAAGCTGACCGGAAGAAGGATAAGGGAGTGAAGGCCTTTAACAAGCTGCTGGTGGCCGCCTTCAAGCAGTTCTTCCGGGACAGGACCGCCCTCTTCTTCACCTTCGCTTTCCCCCTGCTGTTTATGCTCATCTTCGGGCTGGCTTTCAGCGGCGAGCAGGACGTGAGATATGACATCGGTCTGGCCAACAATGACACCTCATCCATAGGCCAGGGCATTTCCCAGTCCCTTGCCCAAATCCCGATTTTCCGTATCAGCCAGGGCGAGCTGAACACCGAGCTGGAGGAGCTGAAGAAGGGCAACCTGCGGGCGGTGATTCTGGTCCCGTCTGACCTGGAAGATACAATCGCCAGCGGTAAGACGGCCGATATTACCGTCTATTACGACCCTTCTCAGACCACCTCAGCCCAGATTATTCTTTCCGTGCTAAATGAGGCCATAAACCGGATAAACCAGCAGCTAACACAACAACCGGTGCTGCTGGAACTGGCAGTGCAGTCGGTTCAGGCACACGAACTGCGCAACATTGACTACCTGGTGCCCGGCATCCTTGCCATGTCCGTCCTGTTCCTGGGCCTGTTTGGCGCTCTGCCTTTGGTGGACTGGCGGGAGAAGCAGATTCTGAAACGCCTGGGCGCCACCCCTCTCCGCCGTTCCACGGTGATAACCAGCCAGGTCTTTTACCGGCTGGTGCTGGCCCTCCTGCAGACACTGATTATTATCGCCATCGCCTACCTTGTCTTTCACGTCCAGATGGTCGGCAGCTGGCTGCTGCTCCTGGGGCTGGTGATTCTGGGCACCCTAACCTTCGTCAGTATTGGTTACCTTGCCGTCTCCCGGGTCAAAACCACCGAAGGCGCAATGCCCATCATTCAGCTAATACAGTTCCCGATGCTCTTTCTTTCCGGAATATTCTTCCCGGTGGAGTTCTTCCCGGCATTCATGCGGCCTATCGTGGACGCCATACCCCTCACCTATCTGGGAGACGCCTTCCGCCAGATTATGGTCGAGGCAACGCCGGTTCACCCTATAAACATAGATATAGCTGCCCTTGCCGCCTGGCTCATCGTCTGTATGCTGCTGGCTATCAGGTTCTTCCGCTGGGAATAAACTCGGCACGAGTGCGGCCTGATGCCGTCTTAAGGAACCAGAACACGCAGTGATTGCCGTTAACTTTTTATTAAGTCCCGAAAAGCAGTCCGGTGCTAATCAAGACGGCAGAGAACACCGCACCCAGGAAGACGATGATAAGAATGGCCAGCATCTCCCGGGAATAGATAATCTTTTTTACCAGGGCTGCCGGAATGGCTGCCTCGGCCTTAGCCACGGCTTCCTTGGCCGCCTCCTCAGCAGCTCTGGCCACCTTCTCGGCTCTTGCTGCTGCTGCTTCGGCCGCTTTCTTGGCTTCTTCGGCCTTCCCGGCGGCTTCAGCTCCGACCGCCTTCATCGCCGCCTCAGCCGCTTCCCTGGCCTCCTTGGCCGCTGCTTCCGCCCTGAGTCCGGCTTCCTCGGCTGCTCTCTGAGCCTCTCGGGCTGCTTCTTCAGCCGCTTCCCTGGCCTCCTTGGCCGCTGCTTCCGCCCTGAGTCCGGCTTCTTCGGCTGCTTTCTTGGCTTCTTCGGCTTTCCCGGCGGCTTCAGCTCCGACCGCCTTCATCGCCGCCTCAGCCGCTTTGCCGGCTTGCCGAGACGCTGTCGCCGCCGCCTCGGAAGCTGTCTCGGCGGCTCTGGCCAGCTCTTCTGCTTTAATTATCAACTGATGTAGAGCTTGCGATGCCACTCCGATGGCTTCATCTCCGGCTATGTCGGCCTGCTTGGCCTTCTGGCGGGTCCTACCGGCTACTTCATAACCAGCAGCTGATGCTTCTTTAGCATCCAAACCAGCTTTCTCAGTCCTCTCGGCAATCACTCCTGACACCTTAGCCGCTGCCCCGATGGCTTCGTCTCCGGCGATCTGAGCCAGCTCAGATTGCCTCAAAGTGTCATCGGCGGCGCGGAAAGCCGTTGCTGCCGCCCTTTTGGCCATCTTCCCCGCCTCATCAGTCCTGGTAGCTGTCTCGGCGGTCAGTTCTTTGGCCAATTCAGCACGAGCTGCTTTAACCGCCCTAACGCTTTCCTCGGCTTCCTTGCCAGAAGCACGAGCCAGTTCAATGGCTTCTCTCACCGCCTGTTCAGCCAGTCTGGCCGACTCCTCGGCCTTGGCCGCCGCCTCCTCGGCCGCTCTGATGGCAGCGGCTGCCGCTTCCCGGGCAGCCAAATCTACTTCTTCGGCCCTTCTGGTAGCTTCTTCAGCGGCATACCTGGCACCCTTAGCCGTTTCCTCGGCTCTGGCGGCGGCTTCTTCAGCCCTGGTGGCGGCTTCCTCAGCGGCAAGAGTGGCCGCCTCACCGGCTTCTCTGGCGGCTCTGGCTGCCTCATCAGCTCTCCTGGCAGCCTCAGCCGCTGCCGCCTCCGAGGCTTTTATCGCCGCTTCAGCTGCCTCTCTGGCCGCAGCACCGGCTTCCTCAGCCCTTTTGGCAGCCGCTTCAGCCGCCTTCTGGAAGGCTTCGACGGCAGCTCTGGCTGCCTTGTCCGCCTGCTCGGCTTTTCCCGCTGCCTCTTCAGCAGCAGTTCTGGCTGTCCTGGCTGTCTCCACGGCTTTAGCCGCTGCCTCCGCAGCGGCCCGTGTAGCGGTCTCGGCCGCTTTTTCGCCAGCTCTACGGGCTTCCTCGGCTCTCTTTTCTGCCTCCTTTGAAGCCTCAGTCGCCGCTCCGGCGGCCTGTTTAGCCGTTCTGGCAGCCTCTTCCGCCTTTCTAGCCGCTTCAGCCGCCAGTCTGATGTTCTCATCCATTTCATCCAGAATCTGCGGGAGCGGCCTCATCATTATCTTCGGAGCTTCTTCTGAAACCGGCTCTTCGGCTGGCCCGACTTCTTTATCAGTCATATTTAATACCCTCCACTGGCAATTATTCTCAGGGGCAGTACCCCGTTTTGCTTACCACTACCCTGACTGTCTCCGTCAACAGCTGCCATCTACTATGACTCTCACACTTGTTCTAACTACGGTTTCCCGGAGAGCCCCTTTTCCAAGCCAGCCGCCACCTCCAGAAGTGCCGCTTTTAACAGTTCAGCAAGCTGCTCGGCATCATTCGCTACCTGCTCAACCCTGGTAATCGCCTCAGCAGCAACTCTGGCGGCTTCACTAGCCGCCTTCTCACCGGCCTTGCGAGCTTCTTCGGCTGCTTCCCGGGCATTCTTAGCCGCGGCATCAGCTCCTCTGATGCTATCCTCAATCTCATCCAGAATTTGAGGCAGGGGTTGCACCATTATCTTCTTCGGTTTTTCTTCCTTGACTACTTCCTTGGCCATCTACTTCTCCTGTACCAGTTTGAAATTCACAAGACACAGCCCGGTTACCATCAAAAGGCACTTTCGACTCTATTTCTATAAGAGCAATATGGATATTGAATTCGTGAATTTAGTAAACATACTAATAGCACCATACCATTGGTTTGTCAATATTACTGATGTCCTGTGACACGCCGGATAAAGGACTTCTCTTATTTCTTGCCCTTGAGGAAATCCCTGTCCAGCATTCTATCAAAGGCCTCGAGCCACTTCAATTTGACCTCTTCTGACCATGTCGGGTCAAAAGTGGGGAACCTCAGGACATCAAAGACCTCGAGCCACCCCAGCTTGACATCATCCGACCAGGCGGGGTCAAAAGCGGGTAATTTGGTGAGCAGCATCTTATCCCAGGACATTTCTGATGGAACTTCTTCCGAGTTTTGTAGAACTTTCGAGTTCCGGTAGAGTCTGGTGTTCCTTCTTTTGCTGGTCGGTTTGTTATCCACACCATGGCGCATCATCCTGAGCCTTTTGGTCACAAAGGGAGACAGGGATATTCCAGAATCACCGGCCAAGTCAACAAAAAACTTAACACATTTACGGTTGACGCCATCAGTCAATTCAAACTTACTGCGAAAAGCCTCCTTCAGCTGGGCGTAGGTAGCCGTCTGCAGGTCAAAAGAACCTCCCAGCAGAAAGTAGAAAGCTTCGGACGTTATCCCCCGAAGAGCCTCTTTCCTTTGATTATCCCTGGCTGAGACTAACTGCCTGAGCCGGCTGGTCGGTATGCTGTAGGGGTCTATAAGACCTAAAAAACGCAGGGCGGCCATAAGCTGGGTGCCGGTGCTGCCGGATAGTCTGTCACTCCAGTAGCTGCGGTCAATCCGGGATGGTATCCCTTGCTGCAATCTCTCAATGAAATTAAGGAAAGTACGGTAGGAGACATATGGTGGCAATCGCCTCCGGCCGGCATCCTCGTGCATGATACTACCTCAGTCACAATTATATTATGGCCGAATTCGTGTTTCAAGGGGTAAATTAGTTCCAGCACCAGAATTTTTTAAATAAGTGCGAAGAAATTTATTTTTTTCGTTGTGGCACTATCAGATTAAAGTTATGGAATCTTCAAGGACAATAATTGCGTTTTACTTTTGGCACGAGATAATATTCCTTATAAATTCCATATTAATAAGGAGGGTCCGTAAATGGGCGCAGCAATTGAGTACCAAAAACAGATGACCGAGATTGTCTACATCAACCTGCCCGGGCCAGAGGAGCCCACGCCGGGGATGAGCGGTGGTGAGTTGCTCCACGGTTTCCTAGCCGAGCTTTACCGGACATCAAAACCAGAGATAAAGAACTACATTACCAGCATCTGCAACAGGTGGAACATCCACTACAGGGAGCAAAGGGGTTAAAGGCCTGGCTCTAATAACCAGAAGGGGAGAGAAACAAATGAAGAGGACAAAGATCGCCGCCATAGATGTGGGCACAACCAAGGTGTGCACCATTATGGCTGATTTTAACGGTGGTGGTTTGCCCCGCATCCTCGGAGTAGGCATAGTACCATCACAGGGGATGCAAAAAGGCATGGTAGTCAATTTTAACGAAGCCAAGCAGTCAATCCGCGAGTCGGTTAAGAAGGCCGAGCAGGTAGCCGGTTACAAGCTGGAGTCGGCCTATGTTGGTGTTACCGGCAGACACATCAGTTCATTAAACAACCGGGGTGTAGTTGCCATCACCCGCGGTGACCAGGTGGTCCGCCCGCAGGACCTGAAACGGGTCCTAACAGTGGCCAAGGGCATTAAGGTTCCCGGTGATAGAGAACTGCTCCATGTTATCCCCCGCACTTATGCCGTCGATGGCCAGTACGGGGTTAAGAGCCCGGTGGGTATGCACGGCTTCCGTCTGGATGTCGAGACGCACATAATCACCGGCGCCGTGACCTCAGTACAGAACCTGTCCAAGTGCGTGAGCAGCGTCGGTGTTGGTATTAAAGACCTGGTCTTGGAACCACTGGCCAGCGCCGAAGCCATCCTGAGTGAAGAGGAGAAGCAAGACGGCGTCCTGCTGGCCGATATCGGTGGCGGCACCACCGATATCGCTGTTTTTAGAGACAAGAGTATATACCACACCGCTGTCCTGCCCGTAGCCGGCCATCAGCTCAGCAGGGATATCTCGGTCGGTCTGGATATTTCCTTCGAACTGGCTGAGGAGCTGAAGAAAAAGTACGGCAATGTGTTTCCCGATCAAGGAGGCGATTCCGAGGCAATGTTGAGCGCCAACGGGCACGACGTCTCCTACCGCGAACTTTCGGAGATTATCCGTATCCGTGTTGAGGAACTGCTGAGGCTCATAATGCTCGAGCTGCCGCAGGATAACCCGTCCAGGCTCATCCCCGCAGGGATAGTGCTCACCGGGGGTTCAGCCAACCTCCCAGGCATTGCCGAACTGGGAGCCGAGATAACCCGTCTCCCGGTAAGAATTGGTACCCCCCTCAACCTCTACGGCGTCTCAGACACTCTGTTCGACCCGGCCTATGCTACCGGCGTCGGCCTCCTGCTGTGGAAGGGCGAAAACCGGGGAACACAAAGCTGGCGACCTAAGAGCGGCCTCCGCCGCTTCGTTTCTCAGATACTTCACCTTTTCCGCCAATAAACTAATAAAAATAGATAAGGAGTAAGGAAACAATGGCAAAAACAAGTTATGTGCCCAGCGGGGCGAAGATTAAGGTCATTGGTCTGGGCGGGGGTGGCTGTAATGCCATTACACGCATGGTTCGTGAGGGCATCAGGGGTGTGGAATTTATCGCCATGAACACTGATGCCCAGCACCTGGCAGTTACCGAAGCCGCGGTGCGTATCCAGCTCGGCGAGCGGCTTACTCGCGGCCTTGGTGCCGGCGGCGACCCCACCGTGGCCCAGAAAGCCGCCGACGAGAGCCGAGACGAAATAAAACAGGCTGTCTCCGGGGCGGACATGGTCTTTGTCACCGCCGGCATGGGAGGCGGCACCGGTACCGGGTCGATACCGACAGTAGCCCAGCTGGCCAAGCAGAGCGGCGCCCTGACCATCGGCGTAGTTACCAAGCCCTTCCAGTTTGAAGGCGTTCATCGCTCTCAGGTTGCCGAAGAAGGGATAATGGAGTTGATTGACAAAGTAGACACCATGATAATCATCCCCAACGACCGCCTTTTTGACCTTTGCGACCAGAAGACCGGTGTTGATGGTGCCTTCAAGCTAGCTGATGAAGTCCTGCATCACGGAGTGCAGGCGATTGCCGAGGTGGTTACCGTCCCCGGGCTCATCAACCTTGATTTTGCCGATATCCGTACCATAATGAAAGACGCCGGCCCGGCATGGATGTCCATCGGCCGGGGTTCCGGGCAAAACAGGGCCCGGGATGCCGCCAAGCAAGCCCTTTCCAGCCCGTTACTTGATGTCTCCATGCAGGGAGCCAAGGGAGTGCTGCTAAACATCGCCGGCAACAGCAGCCTCAGTCTGTTTGAGGTAAACGAGGCCGCCGAGGTCATCAAACAGGCCGTTGACCCGGAGGCAAATGTTATTTTTGGTGTCGTCCTCGACACCACCGTGGATGAAGATATCAGAATAACGCTAATCGCTACCGGTTTTGCTACCAAGGAGGGCCTGGCTGGCAATGCCTGGGAAAAGGAGATTACCAGACTTCTCAAGGGAGTCAAGAGCGATGAAGAGCTTGAGGTTCCCTCCTTCATGAGATACCGGCACATTCTTCCCGCCGGGCAACGGACTCACCCCGTGAGTCAGCAGTACCACGCAAGCCGATAGCATTCCTCAAGGAGCCGTAGGAATTGACCTTCTCTACGGCTCCTTGACCTGGGGCCGTTATTAGTAGTAACCAGGGAGGAGGAAATGGCAGCATCAGATGTCCTGACCGAAGAAACTCTAAACCACTACTTAGAGGAGCACGGCAACAACCGGGTGAAACGAGAACTCCTGCTTTTCTGGGGTACCCACCCCAATGCCAAATTTGACCGGAAGGTCGTCTGCTATGCCCTGGATTTTGGCAAGCTGGACGCAGAAGAGGCTCTGAGGGTTATGGTTGAAGAGGGGCTGCTTGATAGGCACGTCTCCAACGGCACCACCCTGTACTCATTAACCAGGAATGAAGAGAGGCGACGTCCGATTCTGGCACTGGCTGCTCTCGGCTGGGACCGATACCGCCTTATGCTCAGGGGCCTGGAACAAGGCAGCCTGATGTTCAACATGGCTAAAAGCGGCTAGGAAGATAGCTCAAACTCCACGGATAAAAAAGTTCGGAGGTTCAGAAGTGGCCAGGAAGCAAGGTAAGGCAAATCAAGAAAAGGCATACAGCGAAGCCTTTAAGGCTTTCAAGTACGGCCATTGGGGCCGTTCCACCAAGAAGCAAGAAGCTGCCCTGAGTAAATAGGACCGGAAGAACGGGTACGTACCAAAAGAAAGGAGGAGGAATGCCATGTCAACTGGTGCTATCGGGCGATTGGTAAAAGACCGTGGCTTTGGGTTTATCAAGGCAGGCGCTGACATAGACCTCTTCTTCCACCGCAGTGAGGTTCAGGATTCACCCTTTAACTTATTGAAAGAAGGACAGACCGTAGAGTTTAAGGTTGTCCTGGGTCCCAAAGGGCTGAATGCCACCAACGTCAAACTGGTAAACAAAAGGCCCAAAATAGTTTGAGCCAATATACTGATAGTGAAACATACTCTTGGCAACTGCTAGCCTTGCAGCTACCTTGCTCGCCGCCTTGCCCATGTATCAAGCGCCCCGCCAGACAAAGCCAGCCCTGGACAACCTCTCTCCCATGCTCCTTCTTTTAAACCCTCCAAACAAGCGGTTCCGGTCTGCCTAAATATGCGAACCCGCTTGAACAGCAAAACGGATTGCATAATGCGCTGAATAATGGTATATTAGCCCTGCCAGGTAATACTAACACAGGATTGAAGCAACAGGTGCAGATTGGCTTGTCCTATCTACTACTGAGACTCAAGTCTTAAAGGTCATTTCCTCATAAACGGGAGTTATTTTGTGCTCAGGTAAGAAATGCGTGTAGAAAGTACCAGACTGATTGAACACCTGGGGTCGGTCAAGATTTTCGGGGTGCGGAGAGTCCTGGAACTGGACTCAGGAGCCCGCGCCACCACCCATCTTGATGAGAGCCTGGATGTTCAGGCTATCAGCCGGGACGCCATTGATGATGTCCAGCAACGACTGGCTATAGTTCTCCCCATCAAAAACGAGGACCTTAAGGTCTTTTCCGGCGTGCTCACCGGTATCGCCCACGACTGTTTAATGATAGTCGTGTCCAACAGCCAGAGGGGCGAAATAGACGCCTTTCGCCGGGAGCAAGATATCCTGAACCAGTTCTGCCATGCCACCAAGCGCCAGGCTCTGATTGTTCATCAAAAGGACCCCATTCTAGCCCGGGCCCTGGGGGAGTCCAATTACCCCGAACTCCTGGGTGATGACGGCCTAATCCGAAATGGCAAGAGCGAAGGCATGCTGCTGGGAATGCTGTTAGCCAGGTTGCACGGCAAAGACTACGTTGGCTTCATTGATACCGATAACTATATACCTGGCTCTGTCTGGGAGTATGTCAAGCACTTTGCCACTGGCTTCAACCTGGTCAAGTCTCCCTACTCCATGGTGAGAATTCTGTGGCGCTACAAACCCAAGATTTCCGGGGAGCTTTACTTCAAAAAGTGGGGCCGTGTCTCCGAGATTACCAACAAGTACATAAACCACTTCATCTCTACCAAGGGAAAGTTTGAATCCGAAATCATAAAAACGGCCAATGCCGGGGAGCACGCCATGAGCCTGGAGCTAGCCGAGAGGCTGACCTATGCCACCGGCTACGGTGTTGAGACCCAGGAGCTGGTATCAATTATTGAACGCTACAGTGGCATACTCCCCATAAGTGATACCGACGTAGCCGAAAAGGGGGTTGAAGTAATCCAGACCGAGACCATAAACCCCCACTTTCACGAAGAAAGAAGCGGGGAGCACCTGGTGCAGGAGATGCTGCTACCCAGTCTCTCCGTTATCTACCACAGCCCCCTCTGCGAGGACTCCACCAAGCAGATAATCTATGACCAGCTGGTGGAGCAGGAATGTCTGAAACCCGGGGACGAGGTTCCCAAGATAACGCTCATGCCACCTCCCAAGAAGGTAGACATCCCGGGTCTGGCCCGGCTCCTAGAAACACAGCTCCCCATTTACTCGGTACCCAAAGGGGAGATACTTCCGGGCAGGATAACCGGCACCGAGGGTAAACAGGCAGGCGCTGAATTAAAGCGGGTGGTATTCACCGACCTGGACGGAACCCTGATCCATCCTCTGACCCACTCCTATGCCCCGGCGTTGGATGCCCTGAGGCTGCTCCAGGAAAAGGGGGTGCCCATAGTCTTCTGTTCCGCCAAGACAAGGGGCGAACAACAGGTGTACCGGGAAGAACTGGATATCAAAGCCCCGTTCATAGTGGAAAGTGGGGGAGCTATATTTATCCCCAAAGACTACTTCCGCTTTCCTTTCACCTACGACAAGGTGACCAAGGAATACTTCGTAATCGAACTGGGGCTTCCCTACCAGGAGCTCAGGCGCAAACTGAAGAAAGTTAAAGAAATGGTTGACAGCCAGTTAGTGGGTTTCGGTGATATGGAAGTGGAAGAGATTGCCCGTGAAGCGGCTCTTAACCTCAGATTCGCCGAACTGTCTAAAGAAAGAGAGTACAGCGAGATAGTCAAGGTAGAAGGCTCAAAGAGGGACGTAAATATAATACTGGATAAGCTCAAGGAGATGGGTCTTAACTGCACTCCGAGGGGTAAATTCTACGAGATTACGGCTGGTAATGACAAGGGCAAGGCCGTCCAGATTCTTACCTCTCTCTTTAAGTTAAATTTCGGGGATACGGTTACCGCAGGTATCGGAGATGACGAGACCGATGCCCCCATGCTCTCCGCCGTTAACCTGCCCATCCTGGTTCAGGGGCCGGGAAACAGGTGGGGAAAGGTAAAAGCAAAGGATATCTGGAAAGTCAGGGGGATAGGGCCGGAAGGCTGGAACCGGGCAATCAAAGAACTGGTGGAAAAGAAGTAAGCCGGGGCCATACCTGAAACAAACAACCCGCTCATACACACCTCATTGTTCTTGCATCACAAAATCAGCACGGCATGGCGATACCGACTTGCCATGGAAGCCCCGGCAACCTAATAAGGCCACCAAGTAACCGGTAGATAATCTTCTAGAGAAACAGGCGGCATAGGCAAGGTATCTACCTGTTATTTTGCCTGTTAACGCTAGCTACTTTGATAATCTCTCTATGGCTTGCTCCAGCTTGGCCTCTATCTGACTGTGTTCCCGTTCCATTTCCTCCAGTCGCTTCTGCAGCTCTCCGGACTGGGCTTTTCCTATCGTCTCCAGTATTTCATCCACCTCTTTCTTCCTATGGGCCTCTAAGGCTTCCTCCTGCCGCTCTCTGATTTTGTCGTATTTCTGGTCTACTATCTCCAGGCGTTTTTGCATCTCTCCGGACTGGACTTTTCTGATAGTCTCCCGAATCTCATCCGCTTCATACAATAATGCCCCCAGATGCAGTTCGACCTGGACGAACTCCCCGCCAGTTAACCCCAGCGGTGTCTTGTCCACGGCCTGTTCCAGCCGCGCTTCTATTCGACGGTGTTCTTCTTCCACTTCCTCCAGTCGCTTCTGCAACTCACCGGACTGGACTTTTCTGATGGTCTCCAGTATTTCATCTACCTCTTTCTTCTTGCGCATCTCTATCGTCTCCCCCAGTCTTACTTTGATTTGGTCATATTCCTGGTCTATCTCTTCCAGACGTCTCTGCACCTCTCCTGACTGGACTTTCCATATAGTCTCCCGAATCTCATTTGCTTCGGACACCAGCGTGCCCAGCTGTAATTCAATCTGGATAAACTCCCCGTGAGTCAACCTCGGCCTTTCTGTATCTGCGAAACACCGGCCGTATATTTTCTGAATTATCCCTCTGCCACGTGTTGGCGAGTTCATGGTATAAAGGTGTATTCCCGGCGCTCCTCCGTCTATCAAGGCCTCACACATGGATGCTATATACTCTGCGCCGAACTCTTGTGCCGAGAGTTTGTCTCCTCCATCATGGTATTCTTGCAGCTTTCTGGTAAAACGCTTGGGTATATCTATCCCCAGTTGTTGATTCATGATGAATTTAAGCTGTGATAAACTCTCTATTGGCATGACTCCGGGAATGAAGGGGACCAGTATCCCCATCTTCCGAGCCTTCTCTACGAATCTGAAATAGTGGTTCGGATTAAAGAAAAGCTGGGTTGTGATATAATCTGCTCCTTCGTCAACCTTCATTTTCAGATACTCTAATCCCTTTTCCTTATCCGAACACTCGGGGTGTCCCTCCGGATGGCCGGCCACGCTAATACAGAAATCCGAAGGCAATCGCTTGCGATAATCCCCTGCCTTTTCCCCCAGGTATTTACCCTGGTTAATGTTTTTTATCTGCCTCACCAGTTCGTAGGCAAACTTGTGCCCTTCGGGATGTGGACGAAATTTCTCATTGCCGACGGGCGGGTCGCCTCGCAACGCGAGCACATTCTCCACCCCTTCATATTGCATGTCCATTAGCAGATTTTCTATGTCTTGCTTTGACCTACCCATGGATATGACATGAGCCACGGTCTCCACACCGCTCTCTCTCTTAATCTTGCCACAAAGGGAAATTGTGCCGCCACGGGGCCTGCCCAGAGCGCCGCAGGTTACGCTGCACCAGGCAGGTTCGTATTCTTTAAAAGCGTTTATCGTATTGAATACGGGGTCCAGCGGTGCCCCATTGAGGGGCGGGCTTACTTCTATTGAAAAAACAGGTCTCTTTGCCTTCTTATAGATACCACTGACTTTCATTTTTTCATCTCCTTTCCGAAATCTAGGGGAATTAGAAAAAACTACCTACTCTAAATCTAAACCGGTAAGTGTGAAATGTATATCAGCGTAAATCGGTTTTTCTCATAGGACTTAAGCGCATATCATTGTTAGTGTTAGTCCTACAAAAAATAGAGGCCAAGAGTAAATGCGTGGGTTTGTGCAGCGCAGGATGGAGCGACGGAAGGAAAAATAAATATCTGTACGGTTACTAAGGACGTGTTACCCGGGTCATTTTCTAGTCCACCAGCTGATTCTTTATAGCATAATAGGTCAATTCAGCGTTATTCTTCATCGTCATTTTCTCCAGAATACGGGACCGGTAGGTGCTCACGGTTTTTATGCTCAGGGACAGGATTTCGGCTATTTCTGTAACTGTTTTCCCGGAAGCAATCAGAAGCATGATCTGGTATTCACGGTCGGAAAGCTTCTCGTGAGCCGGTTTCCCGTCCATCCTTGCCAGCTCATAAGCCAGTTTTTCCGCCAGGGAAGAGCTTACGTATCTACCGCCTGAAGACACTTTGTGGATAGCCATTACCAGCTCATCTGGTGTGCTTTCTTTGGTTAGATAACCTGAAGCACCTGATTTCAGTGCGCGGATGGCGTATTGTTCCTCCGGATGCACGGTTAGCACCAGAACAGGAAGCTCTGGATATTCCTTGTTGAGCTGTTTTAAGATATCAATGCCATTTTTACCCGGCATGGAGATGTCCAACAATACTACGTCAAAACGGCCTGCTCTTACTCTGCCAAGTACCTCCGAGCCATCATCCACTTCCTCGGTCACAACCATATTACCGGTTTCACTGAGAATCTGTTTGAGCCCCTGACGGAAAACCGGATGGTCATCGGCGATTAATATTTTCAACATTGAGGTTCTCCCCACTTAAAAGAGGGATACTCACCGCGACTGTCGTCCCCTTACCCGGTGCACCGCTGATTTTGATTTCACCTCCTAAAGGGCGGACCCGCTCTCTCATACCGATTAACCCGAATGACTTCGGGTCTGAAATGCGGTCTTTGCTAATCCCTATGCCATCATCTTTGACTTTCAGCACGATGCTGCTGGCTTCCTTCTTAAGGCCCACACTGACCTTGGTTGCTTTTGCGTGGAGTATAATGTTTGTAAGTATCTCCTGAAAGATGCGGAATATCGCTATGGAGCGTTCTTGGTCCAGAATAATATCTCTCGGAGTTGATGAAAATTCGCATCTAATCTTGGCCAGTTTTTCAAATTCTCCCGCCTGCCATTCAAGTGCGGCCGAAATACCGAGGTCATCCAGCACGCCGGGTCTCAACTCTGCGGAGATGCTCTTCACCGTTTGGATGGTCTTATCAACAATCCTTGACATCAACTGGGTCTTTTCAAGAAGTGGTTCCTGCTCTTTTGACAGTTCTTTGACTAACCAGGACAGGTCGATTTTCAATCCCGTCAACATCTGCCCCAGCTCATCATGAATCTTGCGTGCGATATTGCGCCTCTCCTCTTCCCTGGCCGACTCTAAGTATGCCGCAAGGCCGCGCAACTGTTCACGTGAAACCCTCAACCGCTCCTCTGTTTTCTTGAGTTCAGTGACGTTATGCTGGATTTCGACAATATATTCAACTTCACCCTTTGAATCAAACAACGGAAAACAGAAGATGTCTACCTCGATATCGTTTCCATATTTATTCTTATGTATATGCTGCACTTTTACTGGCAGCCTGCCCTCGATAACTCTCTTCATAGGACAGGGATGCTGAGTTTCAGCACATGGCTGCGGAAGACCATGGGTAATCTCGTGACACGTCTTGCCCGTGATTTTTTTGCGGCCCCATCCATAGTAGTCAGTAAAAGAATTGTTTATATCCACGATTTTGTAGTCACGGCCGACCACCATTAGGACGTCGTACATACCGTTGAGAATACGGTCCAGAAGGTCATAAGATTTACGCAGCTTTGCTAATTCGGTTATCAGCCGTTTCTGTGTTTTATCTTCTTGCATAGGATGTATCCATTCCATCAGTTGTGGTTCTCGTGCCTTCACCTAACTTATTCTACCAATCTATCTCTAATTAATCCAATCGGAAGCTTACTCCGGTGTCCAGCTGAACCGGGGTTATACATCATGCCACTTCGTTATAGTGTCTTGTCACAGCACCAAGGACAATTATTGGGTATCCACCCTGGTTCAGAGAAATCTGACAAAAGCAGTAAGATACGGTAGAACTATATGATTTGAAAACCGCTTGCTAGCATATCCTGGGCAGGAGGTCACCGGCCAGCATACCTACGATGCGGGAAGTCCCCAGCCTGGTCTTCATGATGACCTTTCCCGGGTGCTCAGCCACCACCCGGCCGATGGCGACTGCCTCAACGCCGTACCGGTTCTGTTTCATCTTGGCTAGCACCTGTTCGGCATAACCCGGCGGGACTACGGCCACCAGCTTGCCCTCATTGGCGATGTGGAGCGGGTCAAGGCCGAGGAGTTCGCACATGGCCTGCACCGCCGGGCGCACCGGCATCTTTTCTTCCTCTACAACGATGCCCACCCCGGACTGGCTGGCCAGCTCATTAAGGGTGGTGGCCAGCCCACCGCGGGTGGGGTCGCGCAGGCAATGGATGTGGTGGCCGGCGGTCAACATTCCGGCTACCAGGCTGTTTAGCGGGGCGCAGTCACTCAGCAGCGGGCTTGAGAACTTTAGTCCTTCCCGCTGGCTCATTATGGCCATGCCGTGGTCGCCTATGGCACCGCTCAGTATTATGACATCTCCGGGCCGGGCATTTGAGCCTGAGATATTCACCCCCGGCGGAATCACCCCTATGCCGGCGGTATTGATAAAGAGCTTGTCGGCGGCGCCTCGGGGAACCACCTTGGTGTCTCCGGTGACCACCTTGACCCCGGCCTCACCAGCGGTCTTCTGGATGGAGTCCACTATCTTATCAAGGTCGGCGACAGGCAGGCCTTCCTCGATGACAAGTGACAGGCTTAGGTACACCGGCCGGGCACCACTCATGGCCAGGTCGTTTACCGTACCGCACACCGCCAGCCGCCCGATGTCTCCGCCAGGGAAGAAGATGGGGCTGACCACGTAGCTGTCTGTGGTAAAGGCAATCTGCCCGCTAAGTTCCAGTACTGCTGAATCATCAAGCTTATCAAGCCAGGGGTTGCCCAGGCGGGACAGAAAACTGTTCTTCACCAGTTCGTGGCTGAGCCTGCCGCCACTGCCGTGGGCGAGGAGTATCTTATCGGGCAAGGTTGTCTCCATAAAGATAGTAGGTGGAACAGGCGCCCTCGTAGGAGACCATGCACGGCCCCACCGGTCGCTCCGGGGTGCAGACACGGCGGAAGAGCTGGCAGTCAATGGGCAGCTTTACCCCTCTCAGTACATCTCCGCACAGGCAGCCCTTGGGCTCCCGGCTGGGCCCCGGCTCCACCGGGAAGGCGCACTCGGCGTCGAAACGTCGGTAATTCTGGCTCAGCCTTAGTCCGCTCTGTTCTACGGTGCCGATTCCTCGCCACCGGGCAGGGCAGACCTTAAAGACCTGCCCCATCAGCTCCTGGGCACGCCGGTTGCCTTCGGGGTTTACTCCCCGCCGGTAGGCTATCTCAACCCGGGGTTTCCCGGTCTCAATCTGGGCTACCAGCATATCAATGGCCTGCAGAATGTCCAGGGGCTCAAAGCCGGAAACGACGCAGGCGATGCCATAGTCACGGGGAATAAACTCGTAGGGGCGGGAGCCGATGATAGCGCTGACGTGCCCGGGGCATATAATGCCGTCCAGACTGACCTCTCCGGCGTCAAGAAGCGCTTTCATTACCGGCGGGCACAGTTTGGCCAGGGAAAATATATAGTAGTTGTCCAACCCTTCAGCCTCGGCGTATAAGACTGAGGCGGCAATGGTCGGGGCTGTGGTCTCAAAGCCGATGCCGAGGAAGATGACCGGCCGCTGCCGGTTTCCCCTGGCAATTTCAAGGGCGTCCATAGTTGAATAGACCATACGGACGTCACAGCCTTCGGCCTTTGCCTGCTGCAGGCTGGAAAAACTGCCGGGCACCTTTAGCATGTCGCCGAAGGTGCACAGAATAACGTCTGGCAGTCTGGCCAGGGCAATCGCCTTGTCTATATCGGCGTTGTCGGTGACGCACACCGGGCAGCCAGGCCCGGACATCATCTCTATCGTGCCTGGCAGCAGCTGGCGCAGGCCGTATTTGAGGATGGCAACCGTGTGGCTGCCACAGAACTCCATCAGCCTTGCCCTCCTGGTTGATTTACACCTTATGCTGGCTACCAGGTTCTCCGCCAGCCGGGTATCACGGAACTCGTCGACTAATTTCATCTAACTGCCTCAGGAGCTTGAGGGTCTCTTCGGCCTCTCTCTGGTCCACCACCTTTATGGAGAAGCCGGCGTGAAGGAGCACGTAATCGCCAACCCTGACCTCGGGGGTCAGATATATGCTGGCCTGGCGGCTGACACCGCTGATATCAACCTCGGCCTCTGTTCCCTGGATGGACTTCACCAAAGCCGGGACGGCAAGACACACAGTAAATTTACCTCCTATTCTTGAGCGAAGTTGGCGATTACCGCCTGGCCCAGCGAAACGCCGCCGTCGTTGGTCGGCACCTGGCTGTGGCTGATGACCTTGAATCCGGCCGCGTCCAGGGCTGCCAAGCACAGCCCTAAAAGCAGGCGGTTCTGAAAGACGCCGCCGCTCAGGGCTACCCTGGAGACGCCCGTCTTTTCGGCTATTATACGGCAGACACAGACCACCACCTGCGATACCGTGTTGTGGAACTTAAAGGCGATTTCAGGCCTGGATACCGCCTGTCTCATGTCCCGGATGATGGACTGGAAGGTCTCCGCGAACTGCACAATGCTCACTCCGCCAGCTTCAATGACATCGAACGGGTAGCCGATTTTATTATTCAGTCCGGCGTCTGTCGCCGCCATCTCCAGCTCTATAGCCGCCTGGGCCTCATAGTCTATTATACCCCTTATGCCGATGAGCGCCGAAACGGCGTCAAACAAGCGGCCGCAGCTTGAGGTCATCGGTGAGTTAAAGCCCCGCTCTATCTGCCACCTTATCAGTTCAAGCTCCAGCTCATCCACCCCTTCTACCAGAGGCAGTGAATCCCACAGAAGGCTCTCGCCGAGAAGGCTGTAGAGGTAGCTTATCGCCATGCGATAGGGTCTTTCGATAGCCGCCTCGCCGCCGGCCAGGGGAACATACTCAAAGTGCGCCATCCGCTCAAAACCCTTGAAGTCCGCCAGCAGGAACTCACCTCCCCAGATATGCCCGTCACTGCCGTAGCCGGTGCCGTCAAAGGCAACGCCGATTGCCGGCTCCTGGATGCCGTTTTCCGCCAGGCAGCTGACGATGTGGGCGTGGTGGTGCTGGACCGGGCACAGCTTCAACCGGGGGTTCGCCTGGGCCAGCTCTGTGGCGTATCTGGTGCTCAAATAGTCGGGGTGAAGGTCGCGGGCGATTATTTCAGGTTCGATGCGGAAAAGTCTCTGGTAGAGCTTAATGGTGGCCTCAAAATAATCCAGGGACTCCAGGTTCTCCATATCGGCGATGTGCTGGCTGAGAAAGGCGTGCTCGTCCCGGGCCAGACAGAAGGTGTTCTTCAGCTCGGCCCCGCAGGCCAGCACCTGTTTTGACTTAAATGGCAGGTGAACAGGGTTTGGGGCGTAACCCCGGGCTCTTCTAATCAGGCGCGACTTTCCTGCCACCACCATGGTGACGCTGTCATCGTAGCGGGCGTATATGTCGCGGTTGTGCATCAGAAAGTAGTCGGCGATGCCTCCCAGCCTGTCCAGCGCGTCATCGTTGTCCTTGACTATGGGCTCTTCGCTCAGGTTGCCGCTGGTCATCACCAGGGGAAGCCCGGTTTCCCGCAGCAGAAGGTGGTGGAGCGAAGTATAGGCCAGCATAACCCCCTGGTACTTGAGCCCCGGGGCTACCAGTGGCGACAGGCCGGAGTCCTCCCGCCACCTCAGGAGCACGATGGGACTCTGAGGCGAAAGTAGCAGCTCTTTTTCATCAGGTGAAATATAACAGTGCTTTTCTGCTTCCTCAAGGGTGGCAGACATCACCGCCAGGGGCTTGGCCGGTCGCCTCTTTCGCTGTCTCAAGAGCCCCACCGCCCGGCCGCTGGTGGCATCACAGGCCAGAAGGAAGCCCCCCAGCCCCTTGACGGCCAGGATGTTGCCCTCCCTGAGCAGGCGGCCGGCAATAGCCAGTATGTCACCTCCAGCCAGCGGCCTCCCTTTCCGGTCAACAAGCTCAAGGCTGGGGCCGCAGGCGGGGCAGGCGTTGGGCTGGGCGTGGAAGCGGCGGTCACGGGGGTCGTCATACTCCTGCTGGCATAGCGGGCACATCTTGAAGCTATGCATAGTGGTCAGCGGCCGGTCGTAGGGAATGTCCTTGATTATGGTGAAGCGCGGCCCGCAGTTGGTGCAGTTGGTAAAGGGATAATGGTAGCGTCTGTCTTCGGGGTCAAGAGTCTCCTCAAAGCAGGCCGGGCAGGTGGCTATGTCCGGAGAAACAAGCTGATACTTGCCTGGCTGCGCCTGGCTCAGCTTGATTTCAAAGTCCTGGTAGCCGACCACCGGGCATCGCCTGACCTCTACCTTCTCAATCCTGGCCACGGGCGGGGCCTGGCTCTTCAGCCGGAAAAGGAAACACTCCAGGGCTTCTTCCTCGCCCTCAATCTCAATCTCAACACTGCCCGAGGTGTTGCGCACCCACCCCTTCAGCCCGTTCTCTCTGGCCAGTTGGTAAACGAAGGGCCTGAAGCCAACCCCCTGGACTATGCCATACACCTCAACCCTGATTCTCTGAACTACTCTGGTCAGGCTCATAGCAGTCCTCCAACTGCTTTAGCTCTTGCCGGATATTTCTTCACATCCGCCCTGGGGAGTCTGCTTATCGGACTTCTTCTAAGACCAGGGCGATAATTTTGTTTATTGCCCCCTTTGCTTCTTGAGAAAGGTCTAGGCCAAATGATATATCCTTCGGCTCGCAGCCAATAACTACCACCTCCCGGGGGTAGTTATTCAACAAGGCGGCGGTAGCCAGAATCTTCTCCAGGTCGCTCTCGTGCAGGCTGACGGCAAAAGAACTCAAAGAGGGGCTATCGAGCAGGTCTTCCTTTTCCAATACAATCCTGTGCACCCGCCCCGGTCGTTTGCCCGCTCTTATAGCGTCTATGAATACGACCTTGTCGTATCCTCCAATCTCCAGGGCGCACCTGAAGCCCGAAGTGCCGAAATCTATCAGGCTAACATCCGGCGGCAGGGCCTGTCTTTCCAGCTCCTCTACGACGCAGGGCCCGATGCCATCGTCCCTCTTCAGTTTGTTGCCCAGGCCGCATATCAAAATCTTAGACAACAGCAGCTTCCAGGGGGCCCTCTTTTTGGTGCTTGTGTCCCCCTTGGTACCGGTGTATGAACTCGTGGGCGTGCACATGCTCAAGCTCTCGCCGGGTCATTTCCCCGCCGTCCGGCAGATAGACCTGCACCGTGCAGGCGAGGCACGGGTCAAAGCTCCTGATTGTCCTGACGACATCAATACCATCCAGCTTGCCATTTGATGGTCGTTCAGTAATCGGAGTATCGATTATCGCCTGCTCGTAGGGGCCGGGCCGGCCCAGCTGGTCACGGGGCGACACGTTCCAGCAGGTGGGCGTTATTATCTGGTAGCGGTGAATCTTACCGCTTCGCATCACGACCCAGTGCGCCAGGGCTCCTCGCATGGCCTCGGTCATGCCGACCCCTATCCCGCTCTTGGGCCTGACGTACCTGTTCCATACCTTGGCCTGGCCCTTGTTAAACAAGTCAACGGCCTGTGCGAATTGTTTATAGGCTACATAGGCGGAGAAGGCATGGAAGTAAGCCCGCGCCCTCACCCTTTCCAGGGCATTCACCGTCTTCGGAATCTTCCACTCCATGGTCACTTCCTGGGGCACCCTGTAGCCGGCGACAGCGCCTGCGGGAAGGGTGAACCTGACACTGCTGCCAGTAGCCTCGGGGACTTTCTTGGCCATGGCGGTTATCCACATCCGGGACAGGGGGCCGGCCTCCAGGACATGGGTTTCTTTGCCCAGGTGGTTTTTCCAGTCAAGCCAGCGGGGCGTCTTGGCCCAGGTGTATTTATTATCCCAGTCCTTCTCCTTGCCCGGCCGGGGAGGCGTTTCTTCATTCCAGGGATGGTCTTTGCTCAACTTATTGCCCAGGGGGTCTCTTTCTATCTCCGCTTGTTTGGTCTCGTCATAGTAGGAATGGGTAACGAACTCGTTTATACCGACGTTGATTTCCACGAGGTCGGTGGTCAGAAGCTCGCCATTGATGACGACACCCGGCGTTATAGCCCTTTTCTCACCCCAGTTAGCCATATTAGCGTATCTGGCGTCATAGGCCAAGGGGTCGTCGTACATGCCGTGGCTCAGCAGATTTACCGGTGTCTGGCCGGTCTTGTCCAGGCCGGCGCTGGCCAGAAAGTCCAGCAGGTCATCAAAGACGGGCACCAGCTCTTTGGTAAAGGCGACCTCCTGGGCGAGCAGCGAGTAGAAGGTTTCCAGGTCTTTCATGGTGACCGTTTTGGCCACTCCTCCGGGGATGAAGGTCTGGATGTGGGGGTGCTTGCCGCCCAGCAGAGACACCATCTTTATGCCCACTTTGGAAGCGTTAAGGCACTTGAGCCACAGGCTGCCGGCTACTGGATTCAAGCCGCGCATAATATCGCCTATGGTCTCATACCCGTGCAGCTTGGCTTGTGGTGCCTTGGTTCTGTTGGCTTTGTCCATGATATCCGGGTTCAGCTTGGCGGTGATGGCCTCAGAATAGTCAGGCCCTTCCAGGATGCCGCAGCCCAGTGCTCCGTCGTAGACTTCTTCGGCCATTTCAACCAGGTTTCTCATGCCAACAGCAAACGGCGGCGGAGGTGCCTGATAGGCCATGTCAATAGCCAGCACCGAAGCCGTGGCGTGGGGCGTCGGGCAGACCCCGCAGGTGCGCTGGGTCAGCCAGACGGCGTCTGCCGGCTCCCTGCCTTTCAGAATCTCCTCAAGCCCCCGGAACATGGTGGCATAACAGTGGGCATCCACATATCTGCCGGCTTCTAAATCAGCCTCAGCGTGGACGCCCATGTGACCTTCTATACGGGTCAGGGGTTCAATGTTTACCGCGGTGGTTGTCTTTGTCACTGCTTTAATGCCTCCTTGGTACCAATCTGGTTAATGCCGCCCGGACATGCCCGATGGTATCGTAGATAGCACCTACGGTCATAGACCAGGCAGGGGCCTTTTTGAAGAATGGCGAGAAGGGTGCATCGGGGAAGCCGGGTTCGGTGCATCCTATGCATATGGAACCGACGGTGGGACAGCCACCGGCACCACCGGCGAAACCGTCCCGGGGGACACGGCAGTAGGATATAGGCCCCTTACAGCCCATAAGCCCCATGCAATAGGCAGAGCCAAAGTCATGGGCAAAGTCCCCGTGGGCGTAGTAGCCGCACCTGGGGCAGACGTGGTGTGCTAGCTCACCATACAAGAACACCGGCCGGTTGAACTCGTCCAGCTCCGGTGGCGCCGTGATTACTCCCCTGGCGACCAAGGCAAGATAAGCCAGGGTCTTGATACAGTTGTCTCCGGGCGCCGGGCATCCGGAGACATTTATCACCGGCAGCCCCAGCGTGCTCCTGTAGCCTTTGCCGAAGAAGTCAAGCAGGCCCTTCGCCCCGGTGGGGTTGGGTTTGGCAGCAGCAACCCCGCCAAAGGTGGCGCAGGTGCCGACGGCGACCGCCGCCGCCGCTTTGTCTTTGAGTCCCGTCAGAATCTCGTCTACGGTCACCAGCTTACCGCCCTTGTCTCCCACAACGCAGTAAAAGCCACCCTCACCGGCCGCCTTGTCCTCGTCGGGTACCGCACCCTCAAGGAGAAGGACAAAAGGGTCCAGTTTGCCTTCTTTGGCATCCTCAACCACGCTTAGCGCCGTCTCACCCCAGGGAGCCATCACCGTAGGATGATAGGCCAGCCTGATATCACTCACCTCGGGCAGGATGCCGGTTAAGGCGTCCACCAGGGATGGTTCGGCGGCACTTATCAGTGACACCGTGTCCCCGGTACAGCCTTGCCCCTGAATCCACACCAGATTAATTGGCTGCATCTCCTTTCACCTCCTTTCTTTTTAATTTATTTGGATTATTAACAAGATGTTTGAAAACATCCTGCTTACCAGAAGAATCCACCGTTTACACCTTTACACCTTTATACAATAATACTAGAATGCTTTTGCCAAAATATCAAGATATTCCGCATAAAAAAATTTTATTGCCTGATAAGTGATGGTGCATCTATCCCGGTTCTCTGGCGTACACAAACCGAGCAATAGCCGTCAAGGCCAGCCTATCCGCCTACTTCGCTCTGTATACAGACTTAATGGTCCTTCCGGTGCTAAAACGATAAATGACCTCAGCGAGGAAGGCCAGGCCGACCAAGGCCAACAATATCCACAGTTCTCTGGGGGATGTTATGGCTCTTTGTATTATCAATATCACCAGAGCCAGCAGGCACAGCATGGCTCCAGAGACTGATATCCATCTCCTGGATCGGGTTGTGGATGACAGACGGGCGTTTGAGAAGTTCACGGCTGCAAATATGATAAGGAAACCGGAACTGCCCATAACCGATATACTCGTCAGGTCAAATAGGTTAGCAATCAAAAGTGTCAACCCGGATGTAATCAAAAGTCCCTCAACCGGACGCCTCCAGACCAGATGGTCCAGTTGCCTGGGCAACTCGCCTTCCTTGCCGATGATATAGCTGACACGGGCGGTTCCGTATAACGTAGCGTTTATCGCCGAGCTCGTTGACAAGAGAGCCGCAATGGCTATAAGAATAAACCCCAGATTGCCGAGAAAAGGCCGGGCGGCTTCAGCCAGAGCGTAATCTTTGGCCTTTATCAGTTCTGCTACGGGAAGATTTCCGACCGTCACCATTGATATTAGCACATACAGCACGATGACAAACCCCACCGCCGAGAAGTAGGCACGGGGCAAGGTTTTACGGGGGTTCTTTACGTTTTCAGCAGTGTTGGCGATGAGCTCAAAGCCCTCGTAGGCCAGAAAAATAACCATTCCTCCGGCAATAAGCTGAAGCGGGCTGCTCCAGGCAGACGTCACCAATCTGGTGGTGTTGACACTCCACGCACCGACCCCCAAAAAAACAAACAGGATAGTGATTTTCAAGGCCACGATGTAATCTTCAGACCTGCCGACTATCCTGGAACCTATAAAGTTAAGGAAGGTGAAAAGGACGATTGCCCCGCTGATAAATATATGCCTCCATATCTGTTGTGCCGCCTCAGGGAAGAAGCTCGCCCCGTAGCTGCCGAAGGCGTATGCGTAAAGTGAGAGCATGATAACGTAGCTCAACCAGAGAAGAACGTTAAGGCCGCCGGTCAGAACACCCGGCCCGAAGGCTTGGTTAAGAAACTCAACCGTTCCACCCCTGGTGGGAAATGTAACGGACAGGTGAGCATAGGAGTATGCCGTGACCAGGGCCACCAGACCGGCAAGGCCAAAGGCAATCGGAGTCGCCCCCTGTGCCAGCTGTACCGCCAGCCCGAGAACAGCAAAAATACCGCCGCCGACCATGCCACCAATCCCGATGGAAACAACGGACCAGTAGCCGAACCCCCCTTTTCTAGCAGGTAAAATAGACATGTGCTATATAAGACCCTGTTCTTTTACTCAGAGCTCCGGAGCCTGTAACGCCGAAATACCAGGCGATTAAACATAGCATATATAACATCATCTTTAAAGAGGTTTACATTAACAAATCACAGGCCCCTAGTTGCCCGTTTTCTGAAAGCCTGCTCCGGGGCAGGGGGAATGATGAACTACGGGTCACACACCAAACCAAGAACAGGTGTGTTTACCCTACAAAATTAAGTAATTTGACCAATGCCACTGCGGTGGGGTTAGGTCCTATAGTTTTTACAAAAGGGAAGAATGAGCCATGGGCAGGCTCTACCGGGGAAACCGGTGCGCTGAGGGTGCGCAGCAATATTTATTGAAAGTCTAGGCCAAAGAGGACTATAATTCAGTCTAAAATTGCCCGTGCAACGTGCGGAACAGCGATTACTTTGCTCCTAGAGCATCCGATGCCGCGATTCTTATTCTTCGCCTAGCAGCTGGCGTGGCTGCTTGCCGATGGGGGCATATCCTGGACTGGTTACGCTACACAATATAAGGGCGATACTCGTAATGGCGGCGGGAGGGGAAAATAATGCACAGACATTTATTGAAAATCATCGGCCTGATTGTGGTTGTCAGCTTTACCATGGATTTGTTTGCCTGTGGATATCAAGCTACCACCGGCACAGTATCTACATCTACGTCACAGCTTCAAGGACAAGCATTACCCACCATTGCTGAAGTGGTGACACAGGTAAAGCCATCGGTCGTGGCCATTAATGTTGAAATTCAGACTTATAATATTTTCGGTCAGCCGGTCACAGAAGAGGGTGCCGGGTCAGGGTGGATTTTAGATGGGGATGGATACATCGTGACCTGTAACCATGTCGTAGAAGGCGCTGACAAGGTTACAGTAACCCTGGAGGATGGCAGAACCTTTTCAGCCGAGAAGGTGCAAACCGACCCTCTTACTGACTTAGCCGTAATCAAGATTGATGCACTCAATCTTCCGGTGGCCACGGTTGGTGATTCATCAAAATTGGCTGTTGGTGGCTGGGTGGTAGCCCTTGGTAATGCACTGGGTTTTGGAATAAGTGCCACGGCAGGTGTTGTTAGTGCACAGGGCATATCCTTAACCGTACCCTCCGGGCAGACCATGAACGACCTCATTCAAACTGACGCCGCTATTAACCCAGGCAACAGTGGGGGGCCTTTGGTTAACATGGCCGGAGAGGTCATCGGCATCAATAGTATCAAGATTGCCGAGGTAGGCGTAGAGGGTATGGGCTATGCTTATAGCATTAACGGGGCGCTGGCGACTATTGAGCAGCTAGTTAAGGCGGCTGGGTAGTTTACGCATTTTGCTGGTCTTTGTCTGCAAAAGGCGCTGAATGAATCAGCACCGGCAAGGTGATGACTCAATAATGTTAACACTTTTAAGGAGGGTGATATGCCTTTTAAATTAGGGCCCCTGGAACTCGGCCTCATTGTGCTGATTATTCTCATGGTGTTCGGAGTGGGTAAGCTGCCTCAGGTAGGCGCTTCTCTGGGGAAAGCCATGCGCTCCTTCAAGCAGGGCTCATCGGATGAGGACGAAGAGGAAGAAACACCCCGGCGCAAAAGGCGAGCTAAGAGAAAGACGACACCCGGGGCCGCCTAGGACTTTTAGCCAGATAGAGCTTTGAATAAGTGTCAGCCGGTCTTATTCCAGGAATGGGGCGCGGCCAGGCCCGCGAGGGTTCAAAACCGATGACTCAAATCAACCATTTCGATGCCTCCAGTTTAGACATCGTGTGGCTGGGCATGAGGCGGGAAGACATTGTACAGCGGATACTTAAGTGCCTCATCGCCGCGGAACCGGAAAACACGATTGAGGTACTTTTTGGCCCGCTTCGCCGCCTCATCCATTTCTTCAAAGGTAGGGCGCCTCCACGGGTTATCACCCGACTGAAAGTATGGAAGCAGGATGAAGGGGATGTCGGGGTCACGTTCGGCGACATGGCCGGCTATATGTTCAATTTCAGTGGCATCGATGTACCCCGGTATCAGTACCGTATCTACGAGCATCGCCTTCTCCATGGCTACGAGCTTGTCGAAGTTCTTGAGAGTATTTCGGTTAGAGACACCCGTGTATTCGCGGTGCAACCTATCATCCAATGCTTTTATGCCCACTTCTACGGCATCGGTGTAAGAGAGGTCAGGCAGCTTACTGGCATTGGTCAACAACGTGACCCTGGCGCCAAATCGCCTGTGTAAGATTTCTGTGAACCGAGGGTAGGCGGGGTCTTGCCCCGCCTCCTGGCCTTCCAATACGGCTGAACGAAAATCAAGCTTTTCCAGCACCTTTTCGACCTCGGCCAGTGTTAGAAAGGTTTGCGGCGGTAAGGCGCGGGTGTCTGGTTTGCCCTTAAGGAACGCTTCGAAATTGAGCATCGGACTGTAGACCTGCCGCTTGCAATAACAGCCGCGGCAGTGGAAGTTACATCCCCAGAAGAAGAGGACCACTTCCTTCATCCCCGGGGCGTAGATGATGTGATAAATATTAGTTTTCATGCTGGTGATACCAGTAAAGTATATACTATTCTATAATCTGTTACAATTATGGTAAAATGATGCTCCTAACCGGACGGATTGTTCAGCATTGTTTAACCCCGTGTTTTGCCTCGGGCAATAGAGGCGAAAATACCGGCAAAACAAAGTCCCGCAGAGACTGTAAACGCGATTTTCATGCTTTGTAGAAAAAGCGGGTAATATTCAGGAGTTATTTGTGCTTTGCCTATGTACAAGGCAAACAATAAGAGAGACATGCCCATACTGAAAGCCTGTCCGGTAAGTCGCATAGTACCTAGTGTGCTTGCGGCAACCCCGTAATATTTTGACTGCACGGAACTCATCACCGCATTGACGTTCGGCGAGCTAAAAAAGCCAAATCCCAGTCCCAGCACAACCAGACTCGCCAGAACAAAGCCAAGACCGGTACTGGTACCCAGTAGTGCCAGCATGACCAGGCCGATAGTTGTCGCCGTCATCCCCAGAGATGCTATGACGCGCGGCTCAACCCTGTCGGAGAGATTTCCGGCAATAGGAGAACAAATGACCATCACCACCGGCTGGGCTATTATGATTAGCCCGGCATGCTCCGGAGCGAATCCTTTGATGTATTGAAGGTAAAGACTGAGCAGAAAGCTAGTTGCGTAAGTAGCGGCATAGTTAATAAATGCCGCCAAGTTGGAAAAGGCGAAGACAACATTTCTCCTGAAAAATTCGATATTGAGTAAGGGATGTCGTTGCCTCATTTCCCATCCTACAAATGCCGCCAGTCCGGCAAGGCCGATGATAATCAGCCAGATTCCCCACAGCGCCGGTAGCACGGAAAAGGCATATATAATAGACACCAGAACCAGCGCATACATTGACGCACCAGCATAGTCAAACGCTTCCCCTTTCGCTCCCGCCCACTCCCCCTTCAGCTTCCAGAAGACAATCACGGTGATGACTAGCCCAAGCAAAGCATTGAGGAGAAAAATACTTCTCCAGCCGAAACTCGCGGTCAGAAAGCCACCCACCATTGGTCCGACTGATAGCCCTATATAAACCGCGGCGGTGTTGATTCCCAGGACTCTGCCACGCTGGTTGGATGGGAACACCGATGTCAAAATAGCCACCCCTGTACCAAAAATCATGGCGCCGCCTAGTCCCTGCAGGGCACGGAAGGAAATCAGCCACACTCCCGAACTTGATACGGCACAAAGAATAGATGCTAACGCATCTATTAAAATACCAACTTGGAATACCAGCTTACGGCCTCGTATATCTGCAAATCGGCCAAAGGGCACCAGAAAGGCAGCGGCGGCGAGCAGATAAGCGGTGCCTACCCAGTTTAACTCCAGGGCACCTAACGTCAGTTGTCTGCCAATTGTGGGAAGCGCGATGTTGACCGAAGACGCGGTAAAAGGAGTCAGGAATGAGCTCATGGTGGCAATGAGTAATGCTACGCGCTCAGTAACGAGGGGAGTTTGAGCATTTTGTCTTTTCTGTGGTTCCATGTTCGGCTGAAATTAGTTAGTCATTCTCTTTTGTCAGCATGCCCGATTGCCACCGGCAAGGCAACACTACTGATGACTATAGCACGTTACTCTGGCGCCGTTCAACGGATACGCAGGGCCGATAGTATAATACGTCTTTTTGTGCAGCCAAGAGGCCCCTCCAGAATAAATGGCCCAGAATCAGACGGGGCTAGAAGTTCCTAACTACTATGCGCTGCCGCCCATGCACTGGCAGCCGTGCAACGTTTGTAAGTTTTCAGCAGAATAGCACGGTTCTTAACAAACCCCGAAGAGAGCCGAGGAGCCGTTTATTCAAGCCACAACTCCTTAAGTTTCCAGCTTGCCGGCTTGCCGGTTGCTCTATCCCAGGCTCTGAACCGGTAGTACTCATCGAGCATAAGTTTTATATCGGGCACATTACCGGCGGTGCCTCCGTTCGGCAATGGCTCAAGTAATAGCCTGGGGAGATTGTCATCTTCTGGGGTAAGTCCAAATTCAAGGTTTAGCAGTCTTTTCATGGTGAAGATTCGTTCACCACTCTTGAGTAATTCCTGGACGCTAACTTGCCAGCCTGTTACACTATTGAGAAGCTTGGTGATGAGGTTAGCTGGCAAGTTAGCGAATTTACACAGAACTAGGGCATCAAAAATGCTGCGCCAGTCCTGATGGCGAGCTACCATCTGAGCCTTTTTCTTGCCGGACTCTATCCATTGTGCTCTTGGCGAAGCTAAAATACCCAGTTCAGGAAATTCCATGCCAACTTCCGCCATGAAGAAATCACTGTGTAGGTGACAGCCCCCGCGAGGGGAAGTGGCATAAGCAACCGCCATACCGGAAAAAGCACGAGGGTCGTGCATAGCTACCTCCAGCCCTTTGACGTGCACAACATCCCCCTCAACCTTGTACCGTTTCGCCAGAGATAAAGAACCGTCAGCCAGAGCATCGCCGAAACCCTCTCTTTTGGCCATTTTCTCTATCAGCTTAATGACAGTATCTACATCTCCCCACTTCAACTTCATACCGTCGGTATCTGTTAGTTTGAGCACGCCCTTTTCAAAAAGATAGACAGCGAAGGCAATGGTGGTGCCAGTGCTAATCGTGTCCAGTCCGTATCGATTACATAGGTGGCCGGCATAGGCAATACCAGGCAGGTCATCTATTAGCAGCATGGTACCCAGAGAAGCAACAGTTTCATACTCGGGACCATCAGCTTCAGGCACAGCATACTTTTCCAACTTTATCTTCCGTCCGCAGGCGATAGGGCAGCGATAACAGCCCACAATACCGGTGAGGATAGTCTCCTCCATAACACCACCGGTTATATTAGAGACGTCAAAATCCCCCTGTGTGTAGTAACGCACCGGGACATCACCGTACATCATACCGATATCAGTATAGACAGCCGTGCCGCCGAGACGAAACATCTGGGCGGTCATATCATCTTTGAGGAGACTATAGGCTTCACGTGCCGCCTCGGTGAAGGTATCTTCAGCCGCAAGTTGGGGTCTGACTCGGCCAGAAACGGCGATGGCTTTTAGTTGCTTACTGCCCATAACAGCCCCCAATCCGGTACGAGCAGTTGCCCGACCGTGGTCATTGATTATGGCAGCAATCTTCGACTTCTTCTCACCGGCAACGCCAATGCAAGCAATACTGACATTTGGTTTTCGCATTTCTTCTTTAATGATTGCCTGCGTCTGATAACAGTCCTGTCCCCAGAGTTGGGCAGCATCCTTGAGCCTGGCTTTGCCTTCATTTATCTCCAGACAAACTGGTTTTGGAGAACTGCCCGTGACAATAATACCATCATAGCCAGCAAACTTAAGGGTAGGTCCGAAGATACCACCAGAATTAGCTTCTCCCCAGAAGCCGGTAAGTGGAGAACGCGCACATACAGTAAACCGCCCACAACATGGGGCATTAGTGCCAGTCAGGGGGCCGGTGATGAATATCAGAGGGTTTTCAGCACCAAGCGAATCTGTTTTTCCGGTGACCATATCACGAAGATAACGGCTGGCCAGCCCACTGCCACCGATAAAAGCCCTGGCGTAGTCCTCATTCAGCGGCTCTTCGACAATCTGACCCTGGGTCAGGTCCACTCTCAGTAACTTTCCGGTATATCCGGTCACCATACTTTCGGTGTTTACCTCCTGTGCGCTCTCCAGGTAGTACTCGCACAAAGCTTCTGCTAGAAATCAACGGGCTTGCCGTCGTAGGCACAACGGAAAAGCTGCTCAAATTCCGCAGCAGCGGGGACACGAGCTGACGTTACTGTTTGGGTGTCCATATCGGCATTCAATACCAGTTTCGGTAGGGACCTTTCGAAGTCATCACGAGGAATGCCCAGGTCTTTGATGGTTAAGGGCTGGTTAATACTCTGAGCTAATTGCCTAATTGCCTTAGCTAGACTGAATGCAGCACTCTCCACTCCAGCGTCTTCCAGTTTCAGGAAATGGGCTATTTCGGCATAGTGTTCCGCCGCGATATTAGCGGTAAACTCAATGGTGTAAGGCAGAAACAAGCCAACGGTTCTGCCGTGGGGGATGTGGAATACGGCTCCGAGAGAATGGCCCATGCTATGAGCCAGACCCGCCATAGAATTGCCAAAGCCAAGCCCGGCAATGGAAGCGGCATTATGCATCTTTTCCCTAGCCTCTGCGTCATGTCCGTGTTGATATGCCCGGGGAAGATACTGGAAAACAAGCTGGATGGCTTTTAGACACAGACCGTCACAGAAGTCGTTTTTCCAACCGCTGGTAAAACCTTCTATGGCATGAGTCAAGGCATCCATGCCTGTATCGGCAGTAAGTTGCTGGGGCATCCCGATAACAAACGTAGGATCGATAATAGCGATATCAGCGTGAGCCTCACGGCAACCCACCGCGAGCTTCCTCTGTTCGGAGGTGTCGGTAAGAACCAGTCCCCAGTTACTATCCGAACCAGTACCCGAAGTGGTGGGAATGGTAATCAGTCTCGCTTTTTTGCGTAGGCCCAAAGGGGCAAAGGGATTTATCTCCGCCGGTTCAATATCTGGTCTTTCGTACAATATCCACATAGCCTTGGTGGCGTCTATGACCGAGCCACCCCCCAACCCCACAATCCAGTCTGGTTCATAGCTTCCAACCACTTCTGCCCCCTTTTTAATAGTCTCAAGAGAAGGCTCTGGTTCTACCTCATCATAGACCTGGCAATTTATTCCAGCTTGAGACAGGTGTTCCTTTACCTGAGCGGTAAAGCCGATGCTTACTATCTGTGTATCAGTAACGATGAAGGCCCGCCTTCCCTCAAGCTCATCCAAGTATGATAAAGCGTCCTCTCCATATACGATTTCAGGACTAACAAAGTACCACATCTTAATTTTACCCTTCCCTTATTCATTCTGGGAATTCGGTCGGGACGAGAGTGCAGCAGTTCACCAGTTCCATAGCCGCCTTAGGGTTTTTCATTATTTTTATCAGGTTCCCCTTTAGTTTGAGCTGTCTGGTTATCATACCTTGAATAGGGTCAAGCTTTTTCTCAATAACCCGACGCCATTTGCTCAGGGGTGCTGAGATTCGAAATTCGGGGTTTTTCTCTTTCTCGTCAGTAATGACGCAAGCTGAGCGGCATTCGCCATGCCACAAGTCCATATAATAGATGACCGTTTCTTTGACACTACCCTCTGGTTCCATAATGAAATAGAAATCGCCTTCCCAATTCCTGGCGGCCTCCCGATAGGCTTGACTCTTATTAAGCTCTTGCATTAGAGTCTTTATCCACTCTTCTGATAGAAACTTTACAGCCATTTTCACCACGTTTCCTTTCCTATGTTACCGTCAAAAATAGATTAGACCAGTTGCTTCCTTTAGTCCGTATCAGAAGTGTATCACAAAACTGTTATTACCCCCAACTACAATGCGGTTGTGGTAATAAAAACTCGTTTCGTCACGACCGCTGCACCTTTTAGCGTTCTGCTGTGCCCGATACTGACGGGCAACACTAGTCCAGGTCATATGGGCAAGACCATCTGTTTTTATTGCCTGGGATGGGCCCTCCAAGTCTTGTGGAACCAGATTAACGCGGTTAGCAAGATTCCACCGACAAGATAACCTCCTATAACATCACTCGGCCAGTGCAGTCCCAGGTAAACCCGGGAAGCGCCGACCAGTAGAATTAAACCCACCAAACCAGCCAGAGCAACCATCCGCAGAGTGCGGTTCCTAACGTTGATGCACACAAAGTAGGGCCACGAGTCCCAATATCACAACCGCGAAAAGGGCGTGACCGCTTGGGAACCCGTTGCTTTGTTCAGGCGACAGGACGCGGACAAATTCCGGCGAAGGCCGCGGACGGTTGATAGCCAGTTTGATGGCTCCATTTACCTCCGTGAGCAGTCCTCCAACCAGAACTAGGATAGCCTCGAACCTACCTATGCGCCAATAAACAAGAAACGTAACGATGGCGACCACCAGCGCCGAACACCAGCCGCCAAAGATAAAGGAGGCCCACTGCGTAACCGAGACCGGCAAAGGATTATCAAAAGACTGGAGGTAGAGGGTTAGACTCAAGTCTCCTGGAAACTGAGCAGTGAAGTGGGCATAGACCAAAGTGGTCGAAGCCAGAACTGCCAGTAATCCAATAATGAGGCCGTATTTGGTATTTCTGTGCAATTTCCTCTTGACGCAGTAAAAATACCAAGTTTATCAGGCAGCTTGTGGCGTAAGTTTAGCCAGGAGATTAACCTGTAATCATCAGGCTGCGCATGAGCTCTTCCGATTACGATTATAGCACGTTATATGATAGCTAAACAGCACTAATGAACTCCCTAACATCAGGGGAAAGTCTGCTTACCGTATCTCCATTTCGAATTGCCGCTAACAAGGATTTCAGGCTTTTCGCCCGTAACAGACAATTATCTTAACTGACCCGGCGCAGATTTTCTCATTTTATTCCCATGTTATTTCGCTATAATATATAGATATGCAGATACTCATTATTGAAGACGAAGAAAAGATCGCCAATTTTCTAAGGCGCGGTCTTCTAGAAGAGAGCTACGCCGTTGATATCGCCAGTGACGGCGAGGAAGCACTGTACAAGGTCTATATCAACGAATATGACCTCATAATTCTGGACCTTATGCTACCCAAGATAGATGGGGTGACGGTCTGTAAAAATCAGGGAGACAAATACGAGCGTGCCCATCCTCATCCTGACTGCCAAAGACGCCGTTGACGACAAAGTCAAAGGACTCGACGCCGGGGCAGACGACTATATGACCAAGCCCTTCTCTTTTTCTGAACTCTCAGCAAGAGTCAGGGCTCTGATTCGGCGAGGCAAGAAAGCCGACCCGACAGTTCTAACGATTGATAACCTGTCTGTTGACCCAGCAACGAGAACAGCCAAACGTGGGAATTCAATTATCACCCTGACGACCAGGGAATACGCCCTTCTTGAGTATTTCATGCGTAATCCAAACCGCGTCGTATCAAAGTCGGAGTTACTTGAACATGTCTGGGACTATAACTACGACGGTCTTTCCAATATCCTGGAGACCTATGTCAAGTACCTGCGCAAGAAACTAAAAACTCTTCGTTAAGTCCAGGACATCTGATGGCCGGGCCTTCAGGATACTCTCTATTATCGATGAATTTACCCGTGAGTGCCTGGCCATCCTGGTGGCCCGCCGCATCACCTCCCAGGATGTAATGGACCAG
>DAOUMC010000025.1:0-157355 GCA_034413595.1 Dehalococcoidales bacterium
CCGCTTCTCTCCGCAGCTAGAACACTTTAGGTCTTCGCCATATATTGCCACAAGCTCACTGTCCTTCCTGCTGAATTGACACGGAGAATGTCGGGATTTCGCCTATTGTTCGGTATGGTGGGCGGTAGAGGACTTGAACCTCTGACCCCCTGCGTGTAAAGCAGGTGCTCTAACCGGCTGAGCTAACCGCCCCGATGGCGCGCTTGGCGGGGCTTGAACCCACGGCCTCAGCCTCCGCAGGGCTGCGCTCTATCCAACTGAGCTACAAGCGCTTCCTGGTGCCGAAGGTGGGATTTGAACCCACATGCCCTTGCGGACACTACGCCCTGAACGTAGCGCGTCTGCCATTCCGCCACTTCGGCATCATATGTAGATTATACTGGTGGCCGATAGCGGTGTCAACGAATGACTTGGCGTTGACTTCGTGCCTGAAGAGGAGTAAAATAACAGTTGGTGATATAAAGATGCCAATCTACGAATATATCTGCCTCAGGTGTAAGTCAAGATTTGAGCTACTGCGCCCTATGAGCCAGGCCGGCAAAGGGGTGGCCTGCCCTCATTGTGGCAGCCAGGCTGACAGGGCGTTATCAAGTTTTGCCTGTTTCACCAAGAATGAGAGCGGGCTATCTTCTCCCGTTGGCGGCAGCTCCTGCTCCGGTTGCAGCACCACTAGTTGCGATACCTGCGGAATCTAGCTGAGGTGGGCATGCCGGCTGCCAGACGGACTGGAATAGCCAATCTTCCCCTCCATTACGGCAAGGTGCCGCCCTGGCTTTTTGGCCGCATGGCTGAACTGTCCAGGGAGATTACCGTCGCCATCGTTACCCAATTTGGCCCTGAGGAGGTGCTGAGACGCCTGTCCCACCCTTACTGGTTTCAAGCCTTTGGCTGTGTCCTGGGCTATGACTGGCATTCCAGCGGTGTTACCACCACACTGTGCGGCGCCCTCAAGGAAGGGATGAGGGGGCTGGAAGCCGAGCTGGGTCTTTTCGTCGCCGGAGGCAAGGGGCGGACATCGCGGCGGACACCCCAGGAGCTGACAGCCTGGGGAGAGCTCCTGGCTGTTGACCCGGCTCCGTTGATATATGCCAGCCGCCTGTCAGCCAAGGTAGACAGTGCCGCCATTCAGGATGGCTACCAGCTCTACCATCATACATTTCTTTTTACCAGAGCGGGCTCGTGGGCGGTTGTCCAGCAGGGAATGAATGAAACCAGCCGCTATGCCCGCCGCTACCACTGGCTGGGTGAGTCGGTTTCCAGCTTTGTCAATGAACCTCACTCAGCCATACTGTCACAGGCAATGGGGGAGGCACTCAATCTGGTCGCCAGCGAAAGTGAACCGGTCAGAAAGACCATAGCCGACATCGCCTCAGGAGAGAAGCCGGATAGCACCATCTCCGAGCTTAGAAAACTAAAGACGCTGAACCTGCCTCGCCGGCACCACCTGTCTGCCGCTGACCTTCACCCGGATAGCCTGAGCAAGATTCTGACGAGCACCTACGAACGCCAGCCCAAGGACTTTGAAGGATTACTGGGGCTAAAAGGGGTCGGCCCCAAGACTATCCGCGCCCTGAGCCTCATCTCTGAGCTGGTTTACGGAGTCGCCCCCAGCTACCGCGACCCGGCCCGCTACAGCTTTGCTCACGGCGGCAAAGACGGCATCCCCTATCCGGTTGACAGAGAGACCTACGACCAGTCAATTGAGCTTCTGTCCCGGGCCATAAACAAGAGCAGGCTGGGTATCGGAGAGAAGAGGCAGGCCTTAAGCCGGCTGGACCGGATGAGGCTCAACGGCTGAGGTTATCGGCATCCATCCCCTCTGTGTCCAGCCTCTCTAATCCTAAAAAATGTAACAACTTTTTAATTTTTTTTGCCCGCTTGTTATGATTAATTTATAAGTGATTCTCTATTATTTAAGACAGAAGCAACTCAATAATTGTAAAGGCAAGGCAGGAGGTACAAAATGTGGTACTGGGACGGTATGGGCTGGGGCGGATGGGTAGTTATGGGCATTTTTATGGTTTTGTTCTGGGGGGCGATAATCGCCCTGGTTGTCTGGGGAATAAAGAAGCTGACCGAGCGCGGCCCTGAAGCCGGAGGCCGGAAGGAGCCGCTGGACATAGCCAGGGAGCGCTATGCCCGGGGCGAAATCACCAAGGAAGAGTTCGACAGGATAAAGAAAGACCTTTCCTAGCTGTAGGATAGAGGGTAGCCAACTGAAGGCTTGGTATCATGAAGAACAGGGGCTTTACTATCTTGATTTTGGCGGCCTTGTTACTGGTCGGTTCTGCCTGCCAGCCCGGAGTGAAAGCCGGGCTGGGTGAGGAGGTCTCTCTGGCTATCGGCCAGTCTGTCAGCATAACTGGCGAGAATCTGCGGGTCAGCTTTAAAGGCGTCTCGGAAGACAGCCGCTGCCCTACGGGAGCCACCTGTGTCTGGCAGGGCAGAGTCATCTGTCTGGTGAAAGTCAGCCAGGGCGGGGCTGCTTACCTCCTATCATTCATTCAGCCCGGCCTTACCGACCAGAGTGCCGAGCAAGACTTTCTGGGATATAGATTTGCCTTTAGCGTTGAGCCTTATCCCGAGGTGGGTAAGGAGATAGCCAGCAGTCAATACCGGCTGCTGCTGACCGTGAGCAAACGGTGAAGACCGGCCATTTGGCCTAACGTTTGTCGGATAACTTCGTTATAGATTTTGGATGCACAATATGAAAAAGGAGAGGGCAAATGGGCGGGATAGTCAGCCAATTCAGGAAAGTCTGGTTCCAGATAAGGTGGCTCTTGATGTCCCGAGAAGACAGGTATGTCTATCTGTGGAACCGAACCAATCCTCGCCGCAGGTACTAGCCTTTGAGGTCTATCGGTGCCGCAAAGCTGTCGGCCTGATTCTGATAGGTAGCCGAGGTCTGCCATAAAACCTGTTCCTTGGCACCGGGAAGGTCTTGACATTATGTTAAAATAATGGAATACTCAAACACAGTTTCTAATAATAACAAAGGGGGTTACACAGTATGGCCAAGGAAGAACTGGTAAAGATGCTGAATCAGGCTCTAGAGCTGGAACACGCCGCCATAAACCAGTATTTATCCCATGCCGAGCTCGTAGGTGGGCTTGAAGCCGAGCCAATAATGGCCCGCCTGAGAGACACCGCCGGGGATGAGCAGAAGCACGCCGCCATGTTCCGGGAGCTTATCGGGGATTATCTGGGTGGAGTCCCGTCTATGGGTATTGCCGAGACACACCCCGCCAGGAACATAACCGAGATTCTGGAGGTTAACCTGGCCGATGAAAAGCACGCTGTTGACGTCTATTTGAATATACTCAAGAAGATAAACGACATGAAGGACGAGCTAAAATACGAGTATTTTCAACTGGAGCACAGCGTCAGGCATGTCATCCAGGAAGAGCAGGAGCACATAGCCGAAATCAACGTTCTTCTGGGGCGGTAGAGCTGTTCATAAGTCTGGCTTTCCTTCGCGAGGCCAGCAAATAACCACCGGCCGCTCCCGATAGAACTACTGCCATCCCCACCATGAGCAGGACGCAGAACATGGTGACGTCGTACCAGAAGCCCTCGGGGAAGAGCATTATGAGGTAGTCTTTGGTCGGGTCAAGCAGCCAGAAGTTGTTGGCAAAGCTGATAAGGTGGAGCTGTAGAAAGAAGCCGTCAAAGTCTACCAGCGCCCAGAGTCCCAGGAAGAGTATCAGGCCAAGAGTGACGCCGCCGCCGGTAATCACCGCCCGAGCCAGCCGGCGGCGTTCTTTTTTCCTAAAGAACAGCTCAGTCACGGCATAGACCAGGACGAAAATGCCTGTCCCCAGCAGCACCCGGTAGTCCAGCTGAATCAGCCCCTTGAAGTCCTTTAGATGGATTATCTCGCGTTCGTTGAAAAGGGCAAAGGGCTTGCCATCCTTGATCACCGTAAGGTTAATGAACTCTTCACCCGAGTTAAAGTAGCTAATCAGCCCGCTAGCGGCTTTGTGCAGTTCGGAGCTGGCCAGACCGGTGGTCTGGCTGACACCGTACTTCTCAAAGCCGTACTCATAGAACCACTGGCTGTTCACCGCCCAGGCGATGCTGGCGGTGAAAATCATCACCGGCAGGCACAAAACAAACAGCCACCGGACGGCAATATCGACAAATCTCATCATTTTAATTTTACACCTCGGGGATTAAAAAGCATAATGTTGTATATTCCTTCTCCCTTTTAAAAGCAGGAGAAAACAGTGGAGGACTTCACCCCTCTCGGGCACCCGGTGATAAAGCGGTTTGCCCCAGAAATTCTTAATCAATTTTTTCTGGCTCTTTATCGCTTAGCCTTAAAAATAGAGGCTCAATAAGTCCGTCTGTGCTATAATTGTGGCGACTCTCTGCCGGTGAGGTACCGTGTTCACTCATCTCCACGTTCACACCGAATACAGTCTGCTTGACGGTATGTGCCGTATTCCCCAGCTGGTGGCCAAGGCCAAAGAGCTGGGGATGGATGCTCTGGCGGTGACCGACCACGGGGCGATGTACGGCGCCATCCAGTTCTATGCCGCCGCCAGAGCGGCGGGTATAAAGCCCATCATCGGCTGTGAGGCCTATGTCGCCCGGGGCAGCCGACTGAGCCGCAACGCCGGTGATAAGAGCAGCTATCACCTCACTCTGCTGGCCAGAGACCAGACCGGCTACCAGAACCTGATTCAGCTTGTCACCAGGGCCAATCTTGAAGGCTTCTACTACCGTCCCAGGACGGACAGAGAGCTTCTGAGCCAGTACCACCAGGGACTTATCGCCCTTTCCGGATGCCTGGCGGGTGAGGTGCCGTCCCTGATACTGGAGGGCCGCCTTGAGGAAGCAAAGCAGGCTGCCCTGTGGTACCAGCAGACCTTTGGTGATTTCTACCTGGAGATACAGAGGCACCCCACCCCGGAGCTGGAGCAGCTAAACCCGGTTCTTATCTCCATGGGCCAGGAGCTGGGCATTCCCCTGGTGGCGACCAACGATGTGCATTATGTAAACAAGGAAGACGCCCCGGCCCATGACCTCCTGCTGTGCATCGGGACCAACTCCTCCATCTATGATGAAAAGAGGAAGAAGATGGCCGGCGACTTCTACTACCTCAAGGGTTCCCGGGAGATGGCTGAGCTGTATGGCGATATACCCCAGGCTCTGGAGAATACGGCCAGAATTGCCGATATGTGCCAGCTTGAGCTTGAGTTCGGCCGTCTCCATCTGCCCGAGATAGACCTGCCCGAGGGCAAAACAGCCGACCAGTTCCTGGCCGACCTGTGCCGTGAGGGGCTGCCCCTCTTCTATCATCGGCCCGGCCCGGAGATAACCAGCCGGCTTGACTATGAGCTCGAGGTCATCCAGAAAACCCAGTTTGCTAACTACTTTCTGGTGGTCTGGGACATCATCTCCTATGTCAAAAAGAATGACGTCCTGTTTAATGTCCGGGGCAGCGCCGCCTCAAGCATAGTGCTCCGCTGCCTGGGAATCACCGAGATTGACCCTATCACTAACGGGCTGGTCTTTGAGCGCTTCCTTAACCTGGAGCGCCGGGAGATGCCCGATATAGACCTGGACTTTCAGGATGACCGCCGCGATGAGGTCATCGCCTACGTCTCTCATAAGTACGGTCAGGACCACGTGGCCCAGATAATCACCTTCGGCACCATGGGTGCCAGGGCGGCCATCAGAGACGTAGGGCGGGCTCTGGGTATGCCCTACAGCGACGTTGACCGCGTCGCCCGTCTGGTTCCGTTTGCCCTGGGCATGACCCTCGACCAGGCGCTGGAAGAGAACGGTGAACTCAGAAATGTCTACCACGAAAATGTTTCGGTCAAGAATCTGGTCGACTCGGCCAGAGAGGTTGAAGGCATTTCCCGCCACGCCTCAACCCACGCCGCCGGGGTGGTCATATCCAGAGAGCCCCTTACCCGTTACACGCCCCTGCAGCGGCTGATAAAGGGCAGTAGCCAGGGCCTGGTGATGACCCAGTTCGCCATGGATGACATCGCCCGCATCGGTCTTCTCAAGATGGACTTTCTGGGGCTGGTAAACCTGACCGTTCTGGGTAAGGCCAGGGAGACCATTCTGGAAAACCGTGGCCTTGAAATTGACCTGCGCCACATCCCTATGGATGACAGGCCCACCTTTGAGCTTCTGTCTGCCGGCGAGACGGCCGGTGTCTTTCAGTTAGAAGGCAGCGGCATGCGCCGTTACATCAAAGAGCTCAGGCCGACCACCTTCAGTGACATCGCGGCTATGGTCGCCCTCTACCGGCCGGGCCCTATGGAACAGATTCCGCGTTTTATTAAGGCCAAGCACGGCCTGGAGCCCATCAAGTATCCTCATCCGACTCTGGCCGAAATCCTTAAGGAAACCTACGGCGTCATCGTCTATCAGGAACAGGTGTTATTCATCGTCCAGGCCTTTGCCGGTTACAGTCTGGGACAGGCTGACGTCTTCCGCAAGGCCATGGGCAAGAAGATACCTGAGGTGATGAAGAAGGAGAAGCGGAACTTTCTTGCCGGCGCCAGAAAAAGAGGCTTCTCCACTGAAGTGGCCGAGGAGGTCTTCGCACTGATTGAACCCTTTGCCGGCTATGCCTTCAACAAAGCCCACGCCGTAAGCTATGCCCTCATCGCCTATCAGACCGCCTATCTCAAGGCGAACTACCCGGTGGAGTACATGACCGCTTTGCTCACCGCCCATGTTGACCAGTCGGAGAAGATAGCCACCACCGTCGCCGACTGCCGCCGTCTGGGTATCAGGGTACAGCCACCAGATATCAACCACAGCCAGGTCAACTTTTCCATAGAGAAGCTGTCCGATGGCAGCCAGGCCATCCGCTTCGGGCTGTCTGCCATCAAGAACGTGGGCCCGGGGGCTATCGAACCGGTTGTTAACGAGCGCAGGGCCCGGGGTGACTACAAGTCTATTGAGGACCTGTGCCGGCGGGTTGACCTGGCGGGTGTTAACAAAAGGGTGATGGAGAGCCTGGTAAAGGCCGGTGCTCTGGACTCTCTGGGTGAACGGGGTACTCTGCTGGGCAATGTCGGCCTCATCCTGTCCCTGGCCCAGCGAGAGCAGCGCCTGCGGCAGACAGGACAGTCCACCATGTTTGACCTGTGGGGCAAGACGGTTGATGTCCCCCTGCCCAGCCTTGACATGGTAGCGTCAGAGGTCTCCACCATGGAGAAGCTGAACTGGGAAAAAGAGCTCCTGGGGGTCTATCTCTCAGAGCACCCCTTCAGCCCCTTTGCCAGTAAGGCAGCCTCGGAGAACACCACCCTCTGCGGTCAGGTTGATGTCGAGATGGAAGGGCAGGCACTAACCATCGCCGGAATGGTGGCCTCTATCCGCAACTTGCTGACTAAAGACGGCCAGCCCTCGATAAGTGCCGTACTGGAAGACCTTGATGGCAAACTTGAGGTTATGGTCTGGTCCCGGGTCTATGCCACGACCAGGGAGCTATGGCAGGAAGGGAAGGCGCTGCTGGTTAAGGGGAAGGTGAGGCTGAGAGGTGACCAGGTGCAGCTCGTGTGTGAAAATGCCTGGCCCTACCGGCTGGAGGAGACCAGGATTGAGGAGCCCCCGCCCCCCCGGTCTGTTGAAACAAAGCCGGCCTTGAAGGGACCTGAACCAGCACCCACCAGGGCTCGTCACCTGGTCATCAGCCTGAGTCAGACCAGCGATGAAGCGCAGGACAAAGCCCATCTGCACCATATTATCGCCGCCTTGAGAGACTACCCGGGAGAGGATGAAGTCAGCCTTAATGTGGCCAATGAGAAGAAGGTCTTCAAGCTCAGGCTGCCCGGTGTGCGTATCAGCTACTGCCCGGGGCTTCACCAGCGGCTGGCAGAGCTGGTGGGGGAGGAGGGTGTAGTCCTAGTGGAGATAGGTGGCTAGAGACTAGCCCTTAGCGCCCCCTTGGTGCTAGAATGGGTGTTAGTTCTGCTTCTAAGGGGAGTCAAATGCCTTTAGATAGAACTCTTGACGGGCACAGGAAAAGGCTCAGAGAGAAGTTTATAAAGTCAGGGCTTGATGGCTTTGCTGACTACGAGATTGTTGAGCTGCTGCTGACGCTGGGTGCGCCCCGCCGGGACTGCAAAAAGCAGGCCAAAGAGGCTATCAAAAGCTTCAAGAGCCTGAGGGGAGTTCTGGAAGCGCTGCCGGAAGAGTTGCAGCAGATACCTGGCATCGGACCCCATAACATCTTTGGCATCAGGCTGGTGCAGGAAGTGGCCCGGAAATTTCTCAAAGAGAAGCTCATTGACCAGCCTGTCTACCGCTCCTCGCAGGAGATTTTTGATTATCTCTACCACTCAATGCGAGACCTGAAGAAAGAGCTGTTCAAAGTCCTTTATCTAAATAGCCAGAACCAGATTATTGATGCCGTTGACCTTTTTGAAGGTACGGTCAGCAATGACGCTATCTCGCCCCGGGAGGTTATTGAGAGTGCCATCAGGCGCAACGCCGCCTGCCTGATTTTTGCTCATAACCACCCTTCGGGTAACCCCGAGCCCAGCCAGAATGACAAAGACATAACCCGCGACCTGGTCTACGCTGCAGCGGTCGTGCAGATAAAGGTGCTAGACCACATCGTCGTCGGTGACAACAGGTACTATAGCTTTGCCGCCGAGGGGCTGATTGAGCAGTACGAGCTTGATTTCCTGGGCCTGAAGATTAAAGGGGTATCTGAGGCCAGGAGGAGGCTTTACCGGGCCAAGCTCTTTGGCGGGCTTGGCTGATGCAGCCGGCAGAAACTGTCCCGGCCGCCTCCAGCTCTAGCAGCCGTCTTTTCATCTCCAGCCCGTCGGCAAAACCGCCGAGTCTGCCATCGCTCCTGACCACTCTGTGGCAGGGTATGACAACCGGCAGCGGGTTTCTGGCTAGGGCCTGCCCCACCGCCCGCACTGCCCCAGGTTTGTCCATCTGCTTGGCCACCCAGCTATAGCTTCTGGTCTCACCGTGAGGGATGAGCCTAGTTGCGCGGCACACCTCTGCCTGAAACGGGGTGAGCCCGGACAGGTCAGGCTCGTTAGGAAAACTCACCCTGTAGCCCGAGAAGTAAGCCCTGAGGCGGCTGGCTATATCATAAAGACCTTCTGCCGACAGAGTGGCCTGATGTGGTGTATTGCCTAGCAGCCTTAGCGCTTCCTCGGCCGATTCCTGAGGCAGAGTGACCTTCGTCAGCCCTCTGGACGAAGCCAGCAATCCCACCCAGCCCATATCAGTATTGAAAGTATAGTAATAGTATTCATTATTGCTCCTTTTAATCGGCTAGATTTTGACCACAGTGGCTCTGGTGATAGCCCGAAAATCTACCGGACACAGGAATTAATCCCACTCCGGTTCAATAAGGCCGTAGTTGCCGTCCTTTCGCCGGTACAGCAGGTTTAATCTGTCGTTCTCAACATTATGAAACAGGAAGAAATCTGGCCCAGAAGCTCCATCTGGTCGGCGGCTTCAGTCACTGACATCGGTTTCAGAACAAAACGCTTGATCTTGACCACCTTTCTGGGATTGGGTATCGGCTCAATTGGCTGGCTTGACTCAGTTTTGGGAGGTGGGCTTCCCTTTCCCTTATCCCGCAGCTTTCCCTTCTGGTGCTCGATCTGCCGTTCTATAACCCGGGTCACCCTGTCAACGGCGCTGAGCACGCTCTCCGCCCTCTCCTCACCGTGCAAAAGGGTCTGGCCGCTGTCTATGTTTATCCGGGCTATAAAGCGGTGCTCGGGGGACTTCGTTCTCTCCTCGGCTAGTTCTACCTTGGTCTCGATAACGTTGCCCAGGCGACGGCTGAGCCGGTTCAGTTTGCGCTCTATGCGGCGGCGCACCTCAGGTGGCAGCTCTATATCTCTGCTGGTTAGGTTTGCTTCCACATTCATCTCCTGACTTCAGATTTCTCGGGCCACTATCAGCCCCCACACCGAACCCGCCCCGGACGCTTTCAGGGCAGTGGCACAGGCGTCAAGGGTGGCCCCGGAGGTAGCCACATCATCTATCAGCAGCACCTTTTTGCCCTTGAGGCTCTGGTCGCGACAGCTGAAAGCATCAACGACGTTGCTCCGCCTTTGGCCGACGGTGGCGGTTCTGGCCTGAGGCGGACTGTGCCGCTTTCGGGCAAGGCAGTCAGCCACCACCGGAAGACCTGTCAGTCTGCCCAGTTCTCGGCACAGCAGCTCGGACTGATTATAGCCGCGCTCCCTCATTCTTTTGGGATGCAGGGGCACGGGCACCAGCGCCTCCGCCGGCAGCGGGTTATCCTCAAGATACCGGCCGAGCAGCTCGGCCAGGGGCCTGGCCGCGGCTCTCAGGTTTTTGTATTTTAGCTCGTGGATAGCCCGGCGTATTACCGCCTCAAAGCGGAACGGGGAGCGAATGCCGTCTATCCTGCGGGGTTGGCCGGAGCAGGCAGGGCAGATTGTAGCATCGGGTCGAGACGTTCCACAGCAGGGGCAGATTGGGGGCACAATCCCGGGCAGTTTATCCCGGCAGGAAGGGCAGATAAGCCCACCTTCCTGGCCACAGCCCAGGCACCATAGCGGAAATAGCAGGTCAAGTGCTGTCCTCCCCAATCTGGTTAATTGAGGCAGCACCTTCACCTCCTAAAGTGAACTTGAAAGAACCCTTGCTTTACGTGTTGTTCTGCCGGGAGCGGCTACCCCCGCTCATAATAGGCTCGTTAATATAGATATCACCATTCCTTATCTTCAGGTTGAAGCCGCAACCAGGATTGGTGCACACCCATGCCTTGTAGTGGATAGGCGCTCCCTGGCTGCCAAAATCAGACAGGGGTACCAGGTCTCCACTATCACACTTGCGACACTTGGGAAAGCTAAACTGTTCCACTAGGTCCACCTCCCAGCCAGATTTTATCTAAGGAGTATACACTAAATAATCGGCTCTTGGCAATAGGCGAAGATGACTTTGCTATCTTAAACACAAATTTTGGCCGTGTCTTAAGACGGGAGATTCCTGTCAAGCTCGGCCAAACCGATGCGGCTGTAGACAGCGCCGGTACCGGTCAGCTGGCTTCTCATCAGGCTCAGGGCTTCCACCCTGATACTACAGTCTAGCTCGAGTCTGGTGCTGGCTATAAGCTCACCGAAGCGCTGGCGCTCGCTAGGTGATGCCTCGTTGCCCAGGCGGGCCAGGGTCAGGTGTGGCGTGAACGGGCGCTCTTCGGCAGCAAAGCCGAGGTGGGCCAGGTTGGTCTCAAGAAGCTGACAGAGATGTTTCAGCTTGTCTACTTCTCCACCCAGACCGACCCAGAGCACCTGAACCCGCTGCAGACTGGGGAAGGCGCCTAGCTGCCGGACATCCAGGTCGAAGGGCGGCGTTCTCCGGGCGGCTTCGGTCATAGCCTGGGTGATGGGGGCAATTATGCTCGTGTCAATATCGCCCAGAAACTTCAGCGTCAGGTGGATGCCCTCCGGCCTTACCCACTTTACCCTGGGCCTGTCCACCCTCATCTTTTTCTGGACTCTGCCCAGTTCCTGTCTCAGGTCGTCGGGCAGCTCAATGGCGATAAAGGAGCGAACTTTTCCCATTATCCCTCGCCCTTGCCAGTAGCCTTATCCGTTGATGCCCAGCAATTTCCGGGCATTACTGCCTAGAATCTGACTTTTTGCCTCATCGGTAAGCTCAAGAGAGGTTATCTCCTTGACGAAACTCTCCTGAGCCAGCAGGGGGTAGTCGCTGCCGAAGACAACCTTATCACTGCCGATAAGCCGGCTGACCTGCTTATATATCTGAGGGTCATAGAGAAGCGGTGAGGCCGCGGTATCAAAATAGACATTCCCTAAGGCCTTTCTTACCTCGGGCATTAAGGCATAAAAGGGCAGACCGCCACCCCAATGGGCACAGACCATGGTCAAATCAGGGTAGTCGGCGATAAAAGGATATAGTATCTCCGGGGTGACCGCGCCCTTGCCCTGGTAGATGTGGCCCACCGGCTCGGAGGCATGAGTTAACATAATTAACTTATGTTTTATCATCGTGTCAACAAACGGTTTCATTATTTCCTCATCCCTCAGGTCAAAGAGCTGGATGTCCGGTCTTACCTCACCAACCCCTCTTATGCCCGCCTGAGCACAGCGTTCAATCTCATCCAGCGCCGCTTCGGGTGATTGTGGCTGGACGCTGCAGAAGCCGATGAGCCGCTTGGGGTAACGGGCTATTGACTCCAGTATATAATCATTGGTTTCCATGCATAGCTCATGGGTAACCCAGCTGATGTTCAGAATAACGGAGACATCCACTCCGGCCCGGTCCATGCTGGATATCAGTTCGTCTGTGGTCGCCAGCTTGGCCTCTTTCTTGGAGTAGAGGATGGCAAAGCACGGGTCGCTGTCAATGTATTTGTTGCGGTTTTTCTTTATCTGAGGCGGGAAGACATGGGTATGAAAGTCAATAATCATCCTGATTATGCCAGAACCTTATATCCGAGGCTTACTCCTCTCTTGCTTCCTCTGCGGCCGGCGCCTTAGCCTCCGCCTTTCCCTCGGCTTCGGCCGTTACCTCTTCGGCCGCAACCGCTTTTACTTCCTCTTCAACGGCTATCTGGCTGACCTTGACCACCAGTTGGTCCGGGTCAGTGGTAACAGTAACCGCCGGGTCAAGGGCGATATCCTTAACATAGATTGCCTGGTCGGCTTCTTCCAGAGGGCTTATGTCAATCTCTATCCGGGGGGGCAGTTTTTCCGGCAGGCACTCAACTCCCAGCTGGGACAGCAACTGTTCAATGATATTTCCCTTTAACCTGGTGGCCGGGGCTTCACCTAGTAAGACAATGGGAATATTGGCCGTCATCTTCTCCGTCTTCTTTACCTGATAGAAGTCAACATGCAGTAGCTGCCGGCCGAGTGTATCCCTCTGGATTTCTCGTATGAACACGCTCCTAGGTTGCTTCTCGGCCTCAACCTCTACGTCAATAAGCCTGGTAGTTCCTGCCTGGAGAATAACGTGCTGTAGCTCGGCAGTGTCACACTGCAGCGCCAGCGACCCGATACCGTGTCCAAAGAGATGGGTGGGGGTGATGCCCTGCCGGCGCAAAAACCTGGTCTTCTTGCCCAGGATGTCCCTTTTGGCTGCCTTTAAAGTCAGAATAGCCACTTAAGCTCCTTTCACAGCTTATTTAAACAGATTGAACCTCAAAAATCAATGGCCTGAGGTTCGGGCGGTCTGCATCTGGTTGTTTGGTGTCATCGCAGGCGAAGCAATCGCTCTTAGACGAGCCCCCAGTCTATATAGCCTTGCCGAATAACGGCCAGATATTTCGGTGATGGCTTGGCTTCCTCTGACTGCCGGTTCTTGATATAGGTCACGGCTTCTGCGGCTTCACCCGTGTCCCGGTATACCACAACCTTCAGTCTGCTGTAAGTATCGGGGCAGCCCTCGTATTTGTCCAGGCGGGCGAGGTCGGTGTCCGGGACTTCATAGATAGCCCCCAGGACCTTATCACCCCGGGAGGACTTGATGCTGGCGACTCCGCCACGCCACTGCCGTGACCAGCCGGTGAATATCAGCCTGTAGTTGGGCAGTTCGGCGGAGAACCTGGGCTGGCATCCGGGGCAGCGCTCCGCCATCTGCCGGCGATTCAGATTTGAGCCATAAGCAAAATAATACATACTTTTCAGAATGTTATTAATGGTGCCGCCGGTAACTACGGCCCGGTGTAATTATACCCAAATGCCGCCTGTAAAGGAAGCGAAAATGTCCAGGTAATCAAGACGGGCAAGGGTCAGGCTGGCAGGAAAATTGACAATAATCTTCAGGCAGGCTATAGTAGCATTGATTCGCGGCGGCAAGGCGGGTTAGCCAGAGGGGCTAGGCAATGAAGGCGCACGATGAGCTGGTTGAAATTGAGCACCTAACCCGGCTGAATGAGTTTGGCCCCGATGACCTTTTTATCTGCTGCGCCAGCTTTGAGGACAGGTGCATCTCAGGTGGATTGAAAGCCGGAGCCGGCTTCCGGGTCAAGTTCAGCATCATTTTTGTCATTGAGGAAGCTTTCTTTCAGAGGCAGGTTGAAGCCAATCTTTTCAAGCTGCAGACCGAGCTGAGTAAAAAAACCTCTGAGGGCGTCTTTGTTATCCGATGCCAGAGGGATGACCCGGTTGAGGGCATCAGTCAGCTGAAGGCCATCTGGCCCAGGTGCCGGCCCAAAGACCCTGATGAGCCGTTCATCACCATTGATATCAGTGGCTTCAGCAAAATCTACCTGCTGGAGCTGCTCCATTTCCTGGTGGCCGAACAGAGCCTGGGAATACCCCGTATCATTCACACCACGCAGACATATTCCCCGACCAGGCTTACCCGTGGCGTCGAGCAGATCACCACGGTGCCCAACTTCTTTGGCACCATCTCCTTCGACAAACAGAATCTCCTCGTCCTGTTTCTGGGATTTGAGCCCGAGCGTGCCCTTACGGTGTGGAAGCACTTCAACCCCACAAGAACAATCGCCTTGATAACCAACCCGCCACGTAACGGGAATCTAGACTATCTGGAATATGCCCGGAAAAACAACTCCCATCTGCTGGCACAGCCTGCCGTGGAGGTAAGGGATGTACCGGCTGATGACCCCCACGCCGTCAGGAACGTACTTGAGGCCATCTATCACGAGGTCAGGGATTCCTTTAACGTGATAATCGGCCCCTTTGGGACAAAACCACAGACGGTGGGCATCTTCCTCTTCTGTCTTGAGCACCCCAAAGCCCAGGTTGTCTACTCCTTCCCGGTAGACTATACCAAGTCCTACCTTCAGCGTAAGCCGGGGCGCACCCTGCTGCTCCCACTGGCCCCGGTAGTCAAACTCTAGTCAAACCCCTTGACAAAAACCTGTTTTGGCCATACACTGTCTATACCTATGTCAGGGCAGGGTATGAGCATCAATCAGGCAGCCAAGACACTGGGGGTATCAGCCAGGACCATCAGGCGTTACATTAAGTCGGGCAGGATACGGGCTGAGCTAGTGAGCGGCCACTTCGGTGAAGAGTATCAGATTTTGGAGCTGCCGGCGGAGCTTTACCCGACGAGACTCAAGGGCAAAAAGCCTGGTCAAGACTCTGGTCAGACCTCTGGACAGACCCCTGGTCAGGCCATGGACATTATCCGGGAGCTTCAGGAGAAAAACCTGGCTCTGGCGGCCCAGCTTGGGGCCGCCAGTGAGCGCATCAGGAACCTGGAAACACAGGTAAAGCTGTTGGCTGCTGCCCGAAGGCCGTGGTGGCAGCGATTGTTCCTGAGACGGGCCGGATAATCAGATAGCAGGGGCTCAGTCCTTAGCTGGCTGGGTGGGCTATTCTCTGTCTCGTCCTGATGTAGTGGGTAAAGCCGACCAGGGCTGGCAGGAGCATGCTGTAGGCAACAAGCGACCCGGAATACCCGTACCACCAGCAGAGTAACGGTAGAGGTATGAAAAGTGCAGCGCTGGCTTTGGTGACATTCTTGGTCTTGAGCAGTACCGCAATGGCCACCCCGCCCACTATCAGCATGGGCACTATGACCAGGGTTGCCAGTATGCCGATGGTGGTGGACTCACCACGTCCACCCTTGAAGCCGAGGAATACGGGCCAGTTGTGGCCGACAACGGCCGCCGTGCCCGAGATGAGTATCAGGATATGAGGCATGCCGGCTGCCTGGGCGATAAGAATGACCAGGGCCCCCTTGGTGGCGTCAACCATACCAACGGCAACTCCTGTCTTTGCCCCGAGCTGGCGAAAGGCGTTCTGGGCGCCCATATTGCCATCACCCATGTGCCGGATGTCCCTGCCCTTGGCAAGCCGCCCGGCGATATAGGCGGTGGGGATGGAGCCCATCAGATAACCCATAATAGCTATTAGCCAGGGCATAAAACCCTCCGAGTTTGTGCCGGGGGTGGGACTCGAACCCACAAGGTTTTATCCGGCGGATTTTAAGTCCGCTGCGTCTGCCAGTTCCGCCACCCCGGCGGCAACAAGAGTATTTTATCCTTTGGCGAGCAAGGTTTCAACTGTGTCCGAACCAGTGAGGTATGATATTATGTGCATTGTGAGGAAAATTCTCGCCTTTGGCGGAGTGGCCTTGGGCACAGCCGTTGTCGGCATTGCATTCGGGGTTCTGGGTGCAATCGTAGGGTCAGCCATATTGGCGGAAGACTATGCCGGCTGGGGTATTCTGGTTGGGGCTGTTATGGGTGGGGCAATCGGATATCCCGTTGGCGTTTTTATCGGGCTGGTCATAATCAACAAGCTAATACGTTACAGCGGGTCGCTGTTACTTAGTTTTATCGGAGTAGCCATAGGAGGTGTGATACCCTTCCTGGCTGAGCATCTAGGCACGAATATCGGCTCGGGGTTGCTCCTTATTTTGCCGCCGGTTTTGGGGGCAATCGGTTACCATCTGAAAGACAGGCCCTGGAGGCGACGAGCGGATTCGAACCGCTGAATAGGGGTTTTGCAGACCCCCGCCTTGCCACTTGGCTACGTCGCCCTAAATTGGAGCGGAAGACGAGATTCGAACTCGCGATCTCCTCCTTGGCAAGGAGGCATTCTACCGCTGAACTACTTCCGCCCATCTGGTGCCGAGAGGGAGATTTGAACTCCCACGAGCCAATGCTCACTAGCCCCTCAAGCTAGCGTGTCTGCCATTCCACCATCTCGGCTGTGGCAGGAGTGGGAGGACTCGAACCCCCGACCGGCGGTTTTGGAGACCGCTGCTCTACCAGACTGAGCTACACTCCTAGCAATGACTATATTACCACACAATGCCTAAAAATTTAAGTCCTTAGCAGTGGCTATTATAATCCAAAGGACTCTTTTATGTCCATCTGTGGTTGTGATTGACACCCACCCTGGCTCTCGCTAGAATGTCAGGCAATATCTAAAAGGGGTGAGCTGTTGCATCAAAAAACAGTCCTGGACAGCGGACTTAGGGTTGTCACCGAGACCATGCCCCATACCCAGACAGTATCCATCTGCGTCTTTATCGGCACTGGCTCCCGCTATGAGACCGATGAAATTGCCGGCATTTCGCACTTTATTGAGCACATGGTCTTTCGTGGAACACAGAAGCGGCCAACCTCCAGGGAAATCTCGGAGGTTATCGAAGGGGTGGGTGGCATCCTTAACGGGGGCACCGACCGTGAGGCCACCATCTACTGGTGCAAGGTGGCCCGCTCTCACTTTTCGCTGGCCCTGGAGCTGCTGGCTGATATGCTGCTCCACTCCAGGTTTGAGCCTCAGGACATGGAGAAGGAGCGCCGGGTCATTATCGAAGAGATTAATATGAGCTATGATTCCCCCTCGCAGAGAGTCAGCCAGCTCGTTGATGAGGTCTTGTGGCCAGGTCATCCTCTGGGACGTGATATCGCCGGTAGCAAGGAGTCGGTTACGGCTGTAACCAGAGGTGACATGCTCAACTACCTTGAGGCTCAGTATCTGCCGACCGGCACCGTCATATCGGTCGCCGGCAATATAAAACACCAGAGAGCGGTGGACACCGCCAGCCGGGTGATGGCCGGCTGGACGAGCCAGGGGCAGCCTCTGGGATATGACGCCTACAGGGAAAAACCGGCCCGCCGGCTTTGTGTCGAAGAGCGGGACATAGAGCAGGCTCATCTGTGCCTGGCGCTGCCTGGCCTGTCACTCTTCCACCCCAGGCGTTTCGCCCTTGACCTGCTCAATGTCGTCCTCGGTGAGGGGATGAGCAGTCGTCTTTTTGGCGAAATTCGTGACCGGCTCGGCCTGGCCTACAGTATCAACAGCTTCGTCGAGCACCTGTCCGACACCGGCTCCGTTGTTGTTTATGCCGGTGTTGAGCCCAAAAACCTCAGGGTAGCTCTTAGGGCCATTCTGGAACAACTGTCCCTGCTCAAGGAGAAAGCGGTCTCTGAGGTGGAACTATCCAAAGCCAAGGAACTGTCCAAGGGCCGGCTGCTGCTCCGGATGGAGGACAGCCGCAACGTCGCTGGCTGGCTCGGGGGGCAGGAAGTGCTCACCGGCGATATTCTCAGTGTTGACCAGGTGCTGTCCATCGTCGATGCCATTACATCCGATGAGATTAAAAAGCTAGCCCGGGAGCTACTGGTGACCAATCGGCTGAGACTGGCGGTGGTTGGCCCCATTTCTGAAGATGAACCCCTGGACGAACTGCTGAAGCTATAAAAAAGCCGCCGTCTTTTGACGGCGGCTTTCTGGTTTACCAGTGGTTCAAAATTAGTACATGCCCTCCATGCCACCCCCACCGGGCATGGCCGGCCCCTTCTCCTTCTCCGGTATGTCGGCCACCAGTGATTCGGTAACCAGCACCATGTTGGCGATGCTGGCGGCGTTCAGCAGGGCTGACCTGACCACCTTGGTCGGGTCAATGATGCCCATCTCCACCATGTTGCCGAACTGGTCGGCTTCGGCATTGTAGCCAACACCGGGCGGGCTCTTTTTGACGGCGTCGGCTATTACCGCGCCGTCCTTGCCGGCGTTGTTGGCAATCCAGCGGATTGGCTCCTCAACCGCCTTCTTAACGATGTTGACGCCGGTGACCTCGTCTCCGCTGATATCAAGCTTATCCAGTACTTTGAGGGAACTGAGAAGACTGATACCACCGCCGGGCAATATGCCCTCTTCTACGGCGGCTCTGGTGGCTGATAAAGCGTCCTCAACCCGGTGCTTCTTCTCCTTCATTTCGGTCTCGGTGGCAGCGCCTACCTTGATTACGGCCACTCCGCCAGCCAGTCTGGCCATTCTCTCCTGGAGTTTCTCCCGGTCAAAGTCGGACTCGGTCTCCTCTATCTGTGACTTCAGCTGCTTGATTCTGTCCTGAATAGCCTCCGCTGAGCCCTTGCCCTCTATAATAGTCGTCTTATCCTTATCGGCCACCACCCGTCGGGACTTGCCCAGGTCCTCGGGGGTTACCGAATCAAGCTTGCGCCCCACTTCCTCGGATATCACCGTGCCGCCGGTAAGAATGGCTATGTCCTGGAGCATGGCCTTGCGCCGGTCGCCGAAGCCGGGAGCCTTGACCGCCAGAACGTTCAGCGTGCCGCGCAGCTTGTTGACTACCAGGGTGGCCAAGGCCTCCCCGTCTACATCCTCGGCGATGATGAGCAGGCTCTTGGTCACCTGGAGTATTCTCTCCAGGGACGGCAGGATGTCGGCGACGGCCGATATCTTCTTGTCGGTGATAAGGATATAAGGGTCTTCTATCACCGCTTCCATGCGGGCGGCGTCGGTGACGAAGTAGCCGCTGATGTAGCCGCGGTCGAACTGCATACCCTCGACGTACTCCGTGTCATACTTGGTCCCCTTGGACTCTTCAATGGTGATTACTCCGTCCTTGCCCACCTTTTCCATGACGTCGGCTATCAGATTGCCGATTTCCGTGTCCTTGGCGGTTATGGTCGCCACCTGGACAATCTGCTCTTTGCCCTTTACCGGCGTGGACACTCTCTTGAGCTCATCCAGTATGGCACTGGTCGCTTTCTCAATGCCCCTCTTTAGGCCGATGGGCTCGGCGCCGGCGGCTATGTTCTTGAAGCCTTCGTTGATGATGGCCGCCGCCAGGATGGTCGAGGTCGTCGTTCCATCGCCACAGGCGTCGTTGGTCTTGCTGGCCGCTTCCTTGACCAGCTGGGCACCCATGTTCTCAAAGGGGTCGGGCAGTTCAATATCCTTGGCGATGTTAACCCCGTCGTCTATAACCATGGGGGCTCCCCATTTCTTGTCCAGAGCCACCGGGTGGCCCTTGGGGCCCAGGGTTACCCTGACCGAATTAGCCAGAATATCAATGCCCTTCTTTAAAGCGTGCCGGGCCTCTTCGCCAAAAATTATCTGTTTTGCCATTTTTTTCTCCTCCTTAAATTAACTCCTGACTCATTTCTTGGACTTCTTGGCCAAAACATCGCTCTCTCGCAGAATCATCAAATCCTCGCCGTCAATCTTAATCTCGGTGCCGCCATACTTGGCATAGATAATAATGTCACCGACCTGAATTTCCATAGCTATCCGTTTACCATCTTCGGCCAGTCTGCCCGGCCCCACCGCCAGTACCTCACCTTCCTGGGGCCTCTCCTTGACAGTATCGGGCAAGACGATGCCCCCCTTGGTCACCTCCTCCCGCTCTAATGGCCGAACCACCAGACGGTCGGCCAAAGGTTGAAGTCTAACCGCCATTCTTTTCCTCCTTCTGCTCTTGGTTCAATCAAAAAGACTTTTGATTGGGATTAATTTTTAGCAATCTCGGTTAGAGATTGCTAATATCATAATAGCCCAGTCTGGTCTGGGCTGCAACTCAATAAATAACAGTTTAGAGATGTTGTCAGCAACATTTAGGAGATGAGGGACTGTAATTATTATTTATCTATAAATTGCTCTCTAGAATTAAATATCAATTTATTTTCCTTATTAATCTAATTCTTTGGCTTGCGGGTTAAACGATGTAAAATCCGGGCAGGGGGTTGTCAGGCAGTGATTAATGTTGAAATCCACGGTGGTGACATCACCCGGCTTGAGCTTGATGCCCTGGTGAACGCCGCCAATAACCACCTGTGGATGGGGGGAGGGGTGGCTGGTGCCATAAGACGGGCCGGCGGCGAAGAGATTGAGACCGAGGCGGTGAGTAAGGGTCCTGTAGCTGTCGGACAGGCAGTGGCTACCGGTGCCGGCAGGCTCAAAGCGAAATACGTTATACACGCCGCGGTAATGGGGCAGGACCTGACTACGAACGCCGACAAAATCCGGCGGGCTACCAGAAACAGCCTTGTCAAGGCCGATGAGCTGGGCATAGAGAGCCTGGCCTTCCCGGCGCTGGGCACCGGTGTCGGCGGCTTTCCCGTTGATGAGTGCGCCCGCATCATGATTGCCGAGGTGTTGGGATACTCGGCCAGGAAGTCCGGTCTTAAAAGGGTGGTCTTTGCCCTGCTCGATGAACGGAGCTACCGGATATTCAGGCAGGAGCTTGACAGGCAAATGGCTAGGCCAGCTTAAGGCCGGGTTTGACATCCATATCCAGGCCGTCTATCTTTCCGGACTTAAGGTGGAAGTAGCCACAGGCGGCGACCATGGCGGCGTTATCGGTGCATAGTATTGGCTCTGGCATCAGTACCGGCACGGGTGAGTTCTCAATAAGGCTCTGCCGCAACCTCCGGTTAGCCGCCACCCCTCCTGAAAGGAGTATCTGCCTTACCCGATGCTCTCTGGCCAGGGCTATGGTTTTGCCAACCAGGACGTCAACCACCGCCTGCTGGAAGCTGACGGCGGCATCAGCCACATCGCTTACCTTACCCTTCTCCACCAGTCTTAAGAGGGCGGTCTTTAGGCCGCTGAAGCTGAAATCACTGCTTCCCTTCAGCCAGGCATGGGGCAGTCTGATGGAAGCGACGCCGTTTTCAGCCACCCGGTCGATGGCCGGACCGCCGGGGTAGCCCAGCCCCAGTATTCGGGCGGCCTTGTCAAAGGCCTCGCCGGCGGCGTCATCTCGTGTCCTGCCTAGCAGAGTATAGTCACCATGGTCTCGCATCAGCACCAGGTCGCTGTGCCCGCCAGAGACGATAAGGCACAGCAGGGGAAAGGTCGGCTTCTTATCGCCAAGCCAGTTGGCGTAGATGTGGGCCTCAAGGTGATTGACTCCGGTAAGGGGCAGTCTGTGGACGGCGGCTATGGCCTTGGCAACGCTTACCCCCACCAGCAGTGAGCCGGCCAGCCCCGGGCCGATGGTAACGGCAATGCCATCAATATCGCACCAGCCGGCCCTGGCCCTGGCCATCGCCTGCTCAATTATGGGAATGATGGCCAGGATGTGCTGTCTTGAGGCTACCTCGGGGACAATCCCACCGTAGCGGGCATGGATTTTAACCTGTGAGGCAATCTCGCTGGATAGAATCTTGGCTCCATCTTCAACCACGGCCGAAGCGGTTTCGTCGCAGGAGGTTTCAACACCCAGGATTTTCATGCTCTGGAGATTATAGCACAGGTGAGCTTACACCTTTGACACGCCTGCTGGCTGATGTTATGATGAGCTCGGAACCTGCTCTGGATTTATAAACTTTTCTGGTCTGGTAAAGTGAGGTGAATTAGGAATGCCTGTTGAAGCGCTGTATCTGGTGCTTCTTATTCTTTGCATTTTTTTGTCCGCCTTTTTCTCCAGCTCGGAGACGGCCTTTGTTTCGCTGGAGAGGTTCCGGGTACAACATCTGATCGAGACCAAGGTCAGGGGGGCAAAACGGGTGGCCAAAATTCTTGAGCGACCTGAGAAGTTTCTGTCTGCCATCCTGCTGGGTAACAACTTGGTCAATACCGCCGCCGCCGCCATAGGCACCATTTTAGCCATATCTGTCTGGGGGCAGGAGAGGGGGGTTCTTATTGCCACCTTCGGCATCGCTTTTGTTCTTTTGATATTCGCTGAGACTGTGCCCAAGACCTTTGCCAATCGGCACGCCGAGAAGCTGTCCCTCCTCTTTGTGCGGCCGGTAGAAGTGGTTTCCTTTATTTTTAACCCCTTCGTGGCGGGCTTAAGCTGGCTGGCTTCTGCCGTCACCCGGCTGGTTGGTGGAGTGCCTATGCGCAGGTCTCTGGTCAGCGAGGAGGAAATCCGCACCATGATAACCGTGGGGCACAAAGAGGGCACGGTGGAAGAGGCGGAGGCTGATATGCTGCGCGCCGTCTTTGACTTTGGTGACCGGCCGGTCAGCGAGGTCCTGGTGCCCCGCCCCGAGGTCGTCGGGGTGGAGAAGGGTACCAAGCTGGCCGATTTTCTGGCCCTCTACGCCGGTTCTCCCATGTCCCGCTTCCCTGTGTACGAGGAGAACATGGACAATGTGGTGGGTATTCTGTCCATCAAAGACGTGCTGATGGCGCTGGCCAAGGGGACAATAACCAGCGACGGCCCCATCGATGAGCTTATCCGTCCGGCCTATTTTGCCCCTGAGACCAAGCCTATAGGTGAGCTTTTTACCGAGATGCGGGACGGGAATTACCGCATGAGCATTATCGTTGATGAGTACGGCGGCACCTCCGGCGTAGTCAGCCTGAGCCGCTTGATGGAGGAGATAGTCGGCCCGGTGGGCGATGAGCTGGCGGCGGCCGAGAAGGAATACGAGACGATAAACGAGTACACCTTCCAGGTTGATGGCAGCATGCGGATTGAGGAAGTCAATGAGGAGCTAGGGCTGGAGTTGCCTGAGGGTGATTACGAGACCATGGCCGGTTTTATCCTCCATCTTCTGGGACGTATACCCAAGCAGGGTCAGCAGTTGAAATACAAGGACTTAAAGATGGTCATTACCAAGATGAAGGGACTTAAAATAGAGGAGATTCTGCTGACCAAGGAAAAGCCAAAAGATGTACCGCCTGCGGGTTAGGTTTAAGCGCGGAGCCAGCCTTAAGTTCATCTCTCACCTGGATATTATACGGCTGTGGCACCGGGCTTTCCGCCGCGCCGGAGTAGAGCTGACCTACTCCCAGGGCTTTAACCCTCATCCCAGAATAGCTCTGGCATCTCCTCTGGCCCTGGGTGTTACCAGCCAGGCCGAGCTGATGGACGTCTATCTTAGCCGGTTTATATCACCCCAGTCTTTCGCCGCCTGTGTCAGCCGCCAGCTACCGTTGGGAATTGAGATAGCACAGGTCTGTCAGGTAGCACCGACCCTGCCCTCTCTTCAGTCACAGGTTCGCTTTGCCGAATACGAAGTTGAGGTGGAAGCAAGGGAGGGAGCCAGCCGTGTCACCCGGGCGCTTGCCTCTTTGCTGTCAAAGGAGCACCTGCCCTGGCAGCACCAGAGAGATACCGGCTCAAGGAGCTATGACCTGAGGGCACTGATTGACGACCTGCGGCTGGTCGGCTGGCGGGATGGCTGGGGCACTATCGGTATGAGGCTGCGCTGTGATAGCCGCGGGTCGGGAAGGCCAGAGCAGGTGATGAAAGCTCTGGGGTTGGGCGAGCCGCGCTCAATCTGCCGCACCAGACTGGTATTGGAGACGAGTTGACCGCTTTGGTAATCTCAGATGAAGCTCCTTTGACACAGCCGACACCAGACCCGGAAAGGCAGCACCAGGCCAGGAGGTATGCAAGGACAGGGCGTTACCTTGGCTGGGCTGAACTGGTGATAACCGCCGGCCTGCTTGTTCTCCTGGTCTTCAGCGGCCTGTCTTCCCGAATTGCCGCTCTTCTGAATCTGCCGGTAGTCCCGGCGGCCGTGGTCTACTTCGTTATTCTCATCCTGGCTTACGGGGTGATTATGATGCCGCTAACCTACTATCGCGGCTTTGTCCTGCCCCGGCGCTACGGGCTGTCCAAACAAGATGTTACTGACTGGCTGTCCGACCTCATCAAATCCGGCGCCCTGATGCTTTTCCTGGGCGCTGGCGTAGTTGCCGCCGGCTACTGGTTCATAACTGCCGCGTCACAGACCTGGTGGCTGTTTGCCTGGATATTTTTTGCCATTGTCAGCCTGTTATTGAGTGTCCTGGCACCGGTTGTCATTGTGCCCATTTTCTTTAAGATGAAACCCCTGGATGACGCCGGACTCAGGGTACGGCTTGAGCGCCTGACCGAGCGGGCGGGAATAAAGGTCGGCGGTATCTATAGCATAGAGTTTAGCAGCCGTGGGACCGCCGCCAATGCCGCTGTTATGGGGGCCGGCAGAACCAAGAGGATTGTCCTGAGCGACACCCTGCTAAACCAGTACTCGGCGCCAGAGATAGAGGTCGTCATGGCCCATGAGCTGGGCCACAACCGCCACCGTGATATGCTGCGGCTATTTGTCTTTCAGTCCATGGTGCTGCTCATCGGCTTTTATTTTACCAGTCTGATACTGAAGGCGATTGTACTGCCCTCCGGTTTTAGCGGTCTTTCTGATGTAGCCGCCCTGCCCCTGCTAGTCCTGACATTCGGTGGTGTGAGTATGCTGCTGTCTCTGCCGGCCACCAGCTATACGCGCCGTGTAGAAACCGAGGCCGACGGTTACGCCCTGGGGCTTACCGATGACCCGGCCTCGTTTGTCAGCGCCATGACCAGGCTCACCGACCAGAACCTGGCCGAGGCCGAGCCCGGCCGCTGGATTGAGCTTCTGTTTGATGACCACCCCAGCTACCGCAGCCGGGTGGAGCACGCCAGGCACTATCTGGCCCACCGGGCGAATAATTGAGGCTTCGCTATCGAGGGGTTAAAGTGACGAGGGGAAAGCAACCGCCCGCATTAGAGGAGCGAGTGCTCCGCTTTGTTCGGGAGCATCGGCTGGTGCCCGCCGGCTCTATTCTGCTGGTGGCGGTGTCCGGTGGCGCCGATTCAATCTGCCTGCTCCATCTTCTGGTCAGACTCAGTAGTGAACTTGACATAAGGCTTCATGTGGCCCACCTTGACCACATGCTGCGGGGCGCTGAATCGAAGGCTGATGCTGACTATGTCGCCCGGCTGGCCCGAGAGCTCGGTGTACCGGCGACTGTAGAGAAGCGTGATGTAGCGGCCTATAGGAAGGAAAAACGTATCTCGCTGGAAGAGGCAGCCCGGGAGGTGCGTTACCGTTTTCTGGCCGATACCGCTAGCTCGGTTGGTGCCGGCCGGATATCCACCGGCCACACCCAGGACGACCAGCTAGAAACGATACTGATGCACCTGGTGAGAGGCACGGGAACCAGGGGGCTCATCGGGCTGAAGCCGGTAAGCCAGTGGAAGTTAAACGGCTGGAGTGTCACCATAGTCCGGCCGCTGCTTGAAGTGAGCCGCCAGGAGACCGCCGAATACTGCCAGAGCCACAAGCTCAACCCCAGAATGGACACCTCCAATCTTGAGCTGTCGCCACTGAGGAACAGAATCCGCCAGCAGCTATTACCACTGCTGAAGAGCTACAACCCTGGCGTGGCCCAGGCCCTTCTCCGCGCCTCTGCCATTGCCGGCGGCGAGATTGCCTTCCTGGATGGCGAGGTGTCCCGTCTGTGGAATGAGGTTGTTCAGAAACAGGAGGGCGTGATTATCCTGGACAAGGAAAGATTTTCCCGGTTACCTCCTGCTTTGAAGCGACACCTGCTGAGGACGGCTATTGAAGGGCTCTGGGGTAGCCTTAAGGACATAGAGGCGCGCCACATACAAGGGATAATGGCTGCCCTGGACAAACCGGCAGGCAAGCAGATCGGCCTGCCCGGTGGGCTGGTCTTCTCCATAGAATACGACAGGTACCTGCTGGGGCTGGAGCCGGCCAGCCTTTGCCCCTTTCCCGAGCTGACTGGTGAGTCTGCCCTCAAGATACCGGGAGAGACCAGACTTCCGGGTTGGCAGGTTGAGGCGACTGTCGGGAAGCCTGAGGGGACGTTAGCCCTTTTAAAAACTCCGGTTCCCCTTCCCTTTAGCAAAGGGAAGGGGGTAAAAGGAGTAGGATTAACTGATAACCTTACTGCCTGTTTTGATTTTGATAAGACCGGCGATGAGATTATGGTGAGAACCAGAAAACGCGGCGACAGCTTCCGGCCGTTGGGCTCAGTCGGGTCCAAGAAGCTAAACGAGTTTATGATTGACGCCAGAATCCCCCGCACCTGGCGGGAACGGATTCCGGTTGTCTTTTCCCCGGAGCACATCCTGTGGCTGGTCGGCTATCGCATAGACGAGAAAGTAAAGGTTACCGAAGCCACCAGGCAGGTTTTAAAATTGGATTTCAGGCGGACTGAAGATTGAATTTGCTATGTTACGTGAAAAAGTTCTATGGGATTTATTTTAAATTGCAGCATTTTTGATGTCTCTCTGCCCCCGTCCCCACCCTTTCTTTGCATGGTAATCTTCCCGATTTTCAGGCTTCCTCTATCTGTGATTCTAACCTCGCCACCACCAAAAATATTCAGGACATGATTTATATGCTTTAATGACCATTCAGGATTTGTGTTTTTCTTTTTTAAGACCACCATCATCCAATCAACAGGAAATTCATCGCTACCTTTTAGAATATCCGAGACGATCAAAATCTTGTTTTCACTAAAGAAGTTAACAATAAGTTTTTGGGTCTGGGCATCCATTTCATCCAAGAACATCCTTCGCGGGTCTCTTAGGTTTCCTTTTTTAGGTTTTATCTCTCCAGTGAATAGTTTTAGCGCCTCGGTAATGCTTTGTGGGATATTCCACATTTCAACATACTTATCAATCCAGCGCTTGTCTATCTGATTGAAGCCTTGTGGGTTGCTCACCAATTTGACTGATAAGTTTTCTCTGGCGATAGCCTCTTTGAGATAGATGGTTATTTGGGCTTGAACGTCTGTTTTGTGACTGCCAGTTATAATTATTGCTTTAACATTTTCAATTTTCGCTAAATCATAACCCATAATGGTAAGCCACAATTGGGCATCTTCATCAACTCGCCAGTTATTAAACTTTTTGGCTATGTCCTTTTCGGTCTTAAAACCGCTTTTTGCTGTTTTAGAGCCAAGTTTTATCAAATCACTTCTATCCAAGATTAATTACCTCAAATGTAGCACTATTGAACATGTCATCCTGTTTGATTTCCACCTTTTCCTCAATCCTTTTCAAATAATCAGAGTTTAACTCTATGCCTACAGAGTTCCTCCCCAAGTCTTTTGCTGCTTTTATGGTTGTTCCGCTGCCCAGGAACGGGTCTAGTATCCAATCCTCTACATAGGAATACATTTTTATTAATCTAGCTGGCAATTCTAAAGGATAGGCAGCACAGTGCTTATCTTCAACCCCGTTTATATCGTTCCAGATGGCATCTCTGAATTTTCTAAAGTCCTCCGGCGTAACTTTTGACCTTTCTTTTATTTCTTTTGGCACTGATCTCTTACCGACTTTTCTGAAAACATGGATTGGTTCAACCGCATTAGAAATCATGAAATTGGCTGGATAAGGATAGCTGCCAAACAGAACTGCACCATCCCTTGATGTTGTTTTTTGCCAGTAAATTGTACCCATAAATCTTAGATTGTTGAAACTATTTAGTTGTTGCCATGTTAAAAGTGATAGGTTGGCCGTTGTTCTTCGTTTTTCATCAGGTTCGGAGTAATAAATGTTTCCAATATTTAGGGCTATCTTTCCATCGGGCAGCAAAGTCCTTACTACTTCTTTCCAGACCCTGTTTAGTCTATCTAAGTATTCTTCTAATGTATCATTTAGCCCGATTTGGTCTTTATGTCCATAATCTCTAACATTCCAATAAGGGGGAGATGTAACCATCAACTGGAAGAAGTTATCGGGCAAACTCTTTAGTATTGTTTCGGTATCGCCAATGTAGATTTTATGCGTTGTCGTCATATTACCAATTTATCACCTTTTTAACACGACTTACAACCATTTCTTAATTATCCATTTGAATTTTAGATTTGTGGTTTTACCCCCGAGACCTTTATGCTGGTCACCGAGTTCTCGATGCCCTTGATATCCTCTTCTGTTACCTTTAGCTTGTTGATGATTGCCTTGGCGGTCGGGTCGTTAATCATGCAGTCAATCGGAAAATAAGTTTCATCTACTACCCTGACCTCCTGAAAACCGGCCCCGGTTATCGCTTCCAGATAATCGTTCTTGGGCAGTGCCCCTGAAATGCAGCCGACATAGGCGGCGACAGACTGTTTGATGAACTCAGGCAGCTCTTTTAATAAAACAATGTCAGACACCATCAGCCTGCCGCCGGGTTTGAGCACCCGGAAGGCCTCTTTAAAAACCTGTTTCTTGTCCGGCGAGAGGTTGATTACACAGTTGGAGATTACAACATCAACCGACTTGTCGGCGCAGGGTATATTTTCAATCTCGCCCAGCCTGAAGTCAACGTTCTTATAGCCACCCTTCTGAGCGTTGGTCCTGGCCTTGGCAATCATATCCGGCGTCATATCAACACCGATGACTTTCCCCTTCTCGCCGACCTGGTTGGCCGCCAGGAAAGCATCAAAACCGGCGCCCGAGCCCAGGTCAAGGACGGTCTCGCCCTCTTTGAGGGATGCCAACGCGGTCGGGTTGCCACAGCCAAGGCCGAGGTTGGCGCCTTCGGGGACAGAGCCCAGCTCTTCCTCCGAGTAGCCTATCTTCTTACCTATGTCTTCGGCCAGGGATGGCTGGCAGCAAGAGCCCCCTCTTTTGGCTATCTGGGCGTAGCCCTCTCTGACTACCTGCTTAATTTCTTTTTCTTTCATTTTTGAAAACCCCCATTATTTTTATTGCAGTATGCCTTTCATCATTGGCCCCAGCATGCCCTTTATTGTCTCGGCAAAGTCATCGGCTTTGACCAGTGAGATACAACACACTTTTCCCCCGGATTCACAACTTATTACGGCAAATTTGTCACCCGCTCTCACTTTGGCTTTCTCTCTCACCTCTTTAGGGAGAACTATCTGCCCCCTCTCATCAATCGTCACTATTGCATCAACTTTGCAGCACTCCATATCTTTTCCCTCCCTTCTTTTGTCCATGGCTCACCTCTTGAATATTTCAGATAATTGTGATTTTACTGATAATTCAGTATAGACTTCCAAATACGCATCTGTCAAGTCATTTTTGGAAAATTTTGCCGCGTCAGAGAGGAATGGAGTCAACTAAAATCCAAAAGTGCTAGGGCCGCAGCGGGTTGACTACATTGTTCTCTTGAGCCTGGGGTTGGGGGTGATGCCCGGTATCCTGCCCCGCTTGGCTATCGGCTTGCCTTCGATCTCATGAAGGTCGGCGGTGAAGTCTATCGGGCTGGCGCTGGTGATATAACTGCCGACGCCAAAACCGTCAACCGGCGCCCCTTGGCTGACAAACTGCCTGATTCGCTCAGCATCAATACCGCCGCTGACAAAAATCTTGACCTTACTGAAGCCGGCCAGGTCCAGCCGGGCCCTGACCTCCTTGACTAAGTCAGCGGTAACCCTTCCCCTCTCCGGCGGAGTGTCGAGCCGGACGCTTGATAGCCTGTCTCCCAGGGCTTGGGCCACCAGCAGGCTCTCCTCGGCCTCATCCTTGAAGGTGTCCACCAGGGATACCCGGGGCACCTCTGGTGGCATGTGTTTATCAAAGGCCAGGGTCGCTTTGACGGTAGAACCCATGGCTATAATCAGGGAATGGGGTATTGTTCCCGAAGGTTGTGTGCCGGCCAGCCGGGCACCGGCGACGCTGGAGCACCCCTGGCAGCCGCCGACCGTAGCCGAGTAGTCCATTATGCCGGCCACCGAGGGGTGGACATGGCGGGCGCCGAAGCTTATTACTGGTGTGCTCCCGGCGGCATCAACGCACTCTCTGGCGGCGGTGGCCCAGCCGCTACAGTGGGCTAAAATGCCCAGGTAAGCCGTCTCGTAGAGAGCATAGCTCTGGTAAGGGGCGGTGATGCGTAGCACCACCTCCTTCCTGCCCATGGTATCGCCTTCCCCGAGAGACCAGACCTCTCGGTTATTCTCAGGCAACACTTTGGTGAGTAGCGCCTTGACTTCCTCTATGCCGCAGATTATTCCCGCCCGGCTGGAGAAGACCTCCATGGTGGCCACCGGATTAAGCTTTTCTTCGCGCAGAATCTCCAGAGTGCGGGCAAAATAAACATCGGCGCTGTCCCCGGACAGCACCTCTTGTGAGGGTTCAAATTTCGCCATATTTTCTATGCCTCCTTAAATCTGACCAGCTTTGCCCCGAGCACCTTTTCCATGTGTTCCAGGGCGAACCGGTGCGCCCTCTCATCAGGGGAGGCGACACAGTCAACCGGAACCTCAACACGGTAATCGCGGTTCCTGGCGTCGGCTACGGTGTGCATCACACAGATATTGGTCAGCACGCCGCATCCAATAATCTTATCCGGCTTGAGCTCTTTCAGCCTGGCATCAAGCGGCGTGTTGAAAAAGGCGCTGTAGCGTTTTTTGGGGATTATTTCCCCGGTATATGTGGCAAGCTCGGGAATCACTTCGGCTTCGGGGGTGCCGGCGATGCAGTGCGGAGGAAACATCTCAAACTCAAGGTCATCCGGGTCATGGTTGTCGCAGATGAAAAAGACCGTTGAACCCAGTTCAAGCTCCCTTTCCAGAAGCCCCTGAATGTTTGGTATTATCTGGCGGGCGTTGTCACCCACATAAAGCGGGTGACCCGCTTCCAGAAAACCCCTGAGCATGTCAATTACCAGAACTGCGTTAGCCATACATCCTTTTGAGGTTGCTTGCCAACCTCACCCCCTTTAATCCCCCTATCCTTCTCAAGGGAAGGGGAAATAGATGGAAGAGGGGGCTAATGCCCCTCTTAGACACCCCACTAGTGCAAGAAGTGCCTGATACCGGTAAAGACCATGGCTATGTTGTGCTTGTCGGCGGCCCTGATAGAGTCCTCGTCCCTTATGGAGCCTCCGGGCTGGATGATGGCCGTCACTCCGCCCTCGGCCGCCTGCTCCACGCTGTCCGGAAAGGGGAACATGGCGTCAGAAGCCATAACGCTGCCCTTGGACTTCTCCCCGGCCTTGGCTTTGGCGATAAAGACACTGACCACGCGGTTGGGCTGCCCGGCACCCATCCCCACCAGAGTCTTGTCCTTGACCAGTGCGATGGCATTGGACTTGACGTGCTTTACCGCCCGCCAGGCAAACATCAGGTCTTCGAGCTCATCCTGGGTTGGCGCCCGCCTGGTGACCGTTCTCAGGTTGCTTATATCCTCGTCTAAAATGTCCGCGGTCTGGACGAGAAGTCCACCCTTTACCCGGCGATAATCAAGGTAGCCGGTTGAGGTGGCGGGGGGTAATTCGGTCTTGAGAATGCGCAGGTTTTTCTTCCTTTTCAACTCCTCAAGGGCGGCGGTTTCGTAATCGGGCGCAATCACTATTTCATAAAAGTTCTGGCTCATCTCCTGGGCCATACCCAGGTTGACCATCCGGTTGCAGGCGACGATGCCACCGAAGGCCGACACCGGGTCACCGCTGAAAGCCCGCCGGTAAGCCTCGTCGATGTCGGGGTGACTGGCCAGACCGCAGGGGTTGGTATGCTTGACGATGGCCACTGTGGCCTGGGCAAAGTCAGTGGCGGCTCTCCAGGCGGCGTCTGCGTCCAGGATATTGTTGAAAGACAGCTCCTTACCCCATAGCTGTTCTGCCCAGGTTATGCCGGTGTCCTGTCTATCGGTGACAGTCTGCTCGGCATAGAAGGCAGCCTGCTGGTGGGGGTTCTCGCCGTAGCGCAGGTCTTGGCGCTTCTTCAGGGCTATGGTCATCTCCTCAGGGAATCTGTCCATACCCTGTCTAAGGTACTGGGAGATGGCGGTGTCATAGCCGGCGACATGCTGGAAAGCCTTCTGGGCCAGCTGTTTCCGGCTGTCAAGGTCCAGGTCTCCCTGCTTCAGCTTCTCCAGGACTGGCTGATAGTCGGCCGGGTCGACTATCACAATAACGCCGGAGAAGTTCTTAGCCGCCGCTCGGAGCATGGTCGGGCCGCCGATATCAATGTTTTCCAGCGCCTCGTCAAGGGTTACGCCCTCCCGGGACACCGTCTCCAGGAAGGGGTAAAGATTGACCGCCACCAGGTCTATCGGCTTGATTTTGTTCTTGTCCAGCTCTTTCATGTGCTCTGGTTGGTTGCGCCTGGCCAGCAGCCCGCCGTGAATAGCCGGGTGCAGGGTCTTTACTCTGCCGCCCAGGATTTCGGGGAAGCCGGTGATTTCGGAGACACTTTTTACCGCTACCTTGGCTTCTGATAGCACTTTCTTGGTGCCGCCGGTGCTGAAAATTTTAAATCCCATCTGGCTCAGGTCGCGGGCAAAGTCGGTTACCCCGGTCTTGTTGGATACGCTGATGATGGCTCTCATTAAAAACCTCCGTTTTTATATTGAATTAGCTCTATGCAACGACTGCCCTTGTCTTCCCCTTCTGCTTCACCACCTCACCAATAATTTTTGCCTCGGGCAGTTGTCTGGTTATCTCATCAACACTGGCCTGTGAGCAGATGAGCACCATCCCTATGCCCATATTAAATACGCGGTACATCTCATCTGTGTCTACCTTGCCTTGATTCTGGACTAGCTGGAAGATGGGTGGCACCACCCACGACTTGGAGTCAAATCTGGCTGTCAAACCCTCAGGCAGAATGCGGGGCACGTTGCCCGGCAGACCGCCTCCGGTGATGTGCGCCATTCCCTTAATCAGTGGTAACAATGGTTTTAACTGGCGGTAGTAACAGCGGTGGGGCTCAAGAAGCTCTTCGCCCAGAGCCCGCCCCAGTTCGGGATAGAATGTGGCCAGTGGCTCCGGGCTGGTGCCGAATATTTTGCGTACCAGGGAGTAACCGTTGGTGTGCAGCCCGCTTGAAGCCAAGCCGATGATAGCGTCTCCAGCCGCAATCGTCTTTCCGGTAATGACCCTGTCCTTTTCCACGGCACCGATGATAAAGCCCGCCAGGTCGTAGTCCTCGCCGACATAAAGCCCGGGCATCTCGGCGGTCTCGCCGCCGATGAGGGCACAGCCGACCTCCCGGCAAGCCCTTGACAACCCCTGGACAATAGCCTCTACCCTTTCCGGTATCAGCCGGCCCATGGCGATGTAGTCCAGAAAGAAGAGCGGCTCGGCGCCACAGGTGAGGATGTCATTGACGCAGTGGTTGACGATGTCAATGCCTATGGTGTCATGCCTTCCCAGGGCACCGGCAATCTTGAGCTTGGTGCCGACGCCGTCAACACTGGATACCAGCACCGGCTGGCTAAAGCCTTTAAGCTCGAAGATGCCGCCGAAGGGCCCGGGGCCGACCAGGACCTCGGGACGCAGGGTGCTCTGGGCGTGTCGCTTAATCAACTCCTTGACTTTATCGGCGGCATCAATGTTCACGCCAGCGGCGGCATAGGTCTCTTTGATTGGCTCACCTCCTGAAGATGCTCACCACTTGCCAAACCACTTCCCCCGGCTGGCGGCGGCGGCCAGGGGGGCTATGATAATCCAGAGGCTGATAGTTATCAACATGGCCATGGCGTAGCTTATTGTTCCTCCGCCGAATTTGGGAGCGATGACACCCCACAACAGCATGGTGAAGAGAGAACTCAAAAAGAAGCCGGGTATGGCTGCCCCGAATATCAGTCCACAGCCCATAGCAAACCTCCTCTTGCTGACGTTTGGCGAGTCTATGAGTTTTAATAATAGCACCCAGCAGATTGTGTTGGCAACAGTGCTGTTGTTTAATGGTAATGTGCCTATTGACACTTTTTATGACTATACTTGACAAATGAGCATATAATTGTTATAAAATATATTTACGCGATTTCAGTCTGCGTAAATTCGCTAAAGGAGGGTCTGAGCGATGGACTTCAATGAACTTTCTTGGGCGGCGGTCTGCTTCTATTACCGGTCGGCCGGCGATAAGAAGTATGCCCGGATTATGAGGGATACCAAATTTATTTCCAAACTCAGGCAAAAACCACATGAGCTCAGCCCCAAGGAATTTGAAGAAAGAGTGCTTTTGGACCATGTCAACATCCAAAACTACGACCTGCTTATCGGGAACCGCCTGGCCGAGAGTGTTCTGACCAAGATAGTCGAACTACAGCCAGAGATATCAGCTCTGCAGAGTGTTGCCCTGTTGGATTGTGACCTTGATGACGAACATTTTACCCAGAAAATAAGAAAGATATACGCCGGCCTTTATTCAATTCCTGGTTTGTGGCTGACCGGTGTCTCAAAAATCGCCCATCTCTTAAACGAAAGGCTGCTGGCGATACTGAATTTAGACATATCGGACTACTTCGGGCTTCTGGAAGACAATACCAACCTGGTCGCCTGGCTCAAACTGGTGAAGAAAAACGCCCGGGAAGTCACCGCAGACTTTCATGAACTGGGGATTCCCGGCACACCCGAGAAATTCCTTTCCCAGAAATTAGGGTACATTGATGATGGGTATGAGAAATCGCTGGTAAAGTTTTTGGACGAATACTTCTGGTTACGCTTCGGGGACGGCCTGCCTATTCCACCCCGGTGGGTACCACCGCTTTCGCAGTTGTCAGAGCTGGGGATGAAGGGTGGAGATGGGGTTACCTAGCTGGTCTTCGGCTGGGCTGTCTCCAGCGCCAGCTTGTCCATCTCCAGCTGCACCGGCATGGGGTATTCGCCGGTGAAGCAGGCGAGGCAGAAGATGTCCCTGGGCAGGGCCACCGCCTTAATCAGCCCGTCGATGCTGAGATAGCCCAGTGAATCGGCGCCGATAAAGTCCCTTATCCCGGGAACGCTCTTCTGGGCGGCGATGAGTTCCCAGCGGGTAGCCATGTCTACCCCAAGGAAACAGGGGTAGCGGATGGGTGGAGCGCAGACACGCATGTGGACTTCCTTAGCCCCGCCTTTCCTGAGTAGCCTGATTACCTTGGGCGTGGTGGTGCCGCGGACGATGCTGTCATCCACCAGGACCACCCGCTTGCCGTCCAGTAGCTGCCGCAGGGGATTAAACTTCAGCTTAACGCCCAGGTCTCTTATCCGCTGGTCGGGCTCAATGAAGGTGCGCCCCATGTAGCGGTTCTTAATCAAGCCCTCGCCCGGCGGTATGCCCGACTTCAGGGCATAGCCAACGCCGGCTACGGTAGCCGAATCAGGCACCCCGACGACCAGGTCGGCCTCCACCGGGTACTCTTCCGCCAGTCCGGCGCCCATAGCCTGCCTGGCCGAGTAGAGCAGGCGGCCATTGATTATGCTATCGGGGCGGGAGAAGTAGATATACTCAAAGATACACAGCGCCCTTTTCTCTGTTTCCGTCTGGCAGCTGTCAATGCCATTCTTATTGACGGTGACTATCTCACCGGGTTCAATCTCCCGGACAAAATCGGCGCCGATATGGTTTAAGGCACAGCTCTCCGAGGCTATCACCCGGCTGCCGTTGCCAATCTTTCCCAGGCACAGCGGGCGGACACCAAAGGGGTCACGAACGCCGAAGAGGGTATCCTTCACCATGATGACCAGCGAGTAGGCCCCCTGGAGCCGGCGCATGGCGTACCTTATCCTGCCCAGCCATTCCTTCTCGGTTGAGGACAGGATGAGGTTAGCGATAACTTCGGTGTCGGTAGAGGTGTGGAAGGTGTACCCCTGGTCTGATAGCTCTTTATACAAGGGTTCGGCATTGGTGATGTTGCCATTGTGGGCGATGGCCAGAGCATTTGAGCCCTCGCCGACAATGAGGGGCTGGACGTTGCCAATCCGGCTGGAGCCCCGGGTGGAGTAACGGTTGTGGCCGATAGCTATGTGCCCGGTGAGCTTAGCCAGTGACTCCTCGTCAAACACCTGGGATACCAGCCCCATCCTGGCATAGACCTGGAGCCTCTTGCCGTCTGTGGTGGCGATACCGGCGCTCTCCTGCCCCCGGTGCTGGAGGGCAAATAGAGCAAAAAAGGTAAGCCTGGCTATATCTTCGTTGGGAGCATAGATGCCAAAGACACCACAAGCTTCGCGCAAATCTTCTCCTCTTAAATCCCCGGTGAGTAAGCTAGCTCAGCCAGTATCATTATAGGCAATAAACTACTCACAGTCAAACCATCTCGCCTTGTCAAAAACGCTTTAGAGGTTTATGCCCAGGGCATTGAATATACCCCGCAGGCCGAAGTAGCCGGCATAGGCGATGCTGGTGACCTTGATAAACTTGCCGGCAAAGGTGATGAACATATATCTCCAGATGCCGAAGCGGATGGCACCGCAGGCCAGGGCCGCCGGGTAATAAAAGGGGTTCATTATGGCCGATAGTGCGAAAAGTGCCCACGAACCCCTTCTCTTCATCAGGCGCATCAGCCACAGATAGGCTCTCTTTGTCCTGCCAGCCTCGGCGTTGGCCAGAGGCGTGCCACTGGTGTAGCCGGTGAGGTATATAGCCAGGCCGCCCAGGGTCTCGCCCAGGCCGCAGATGAGACCTACAAATACCGGGCCGGCGAGGTTGGGCCCGAACAGTGGCCTCAGCACCCCGCCCAGAGCGAACTGCACCGCCAGCATGGGTACCGGGATAACGATGGTGGCCCCGCCCAGGGCACTGATGAAAAAACCTCCTAGGTAACCATAGCCAGCCAGTTTCTGGATAGACTCCCAGCTGAAGATGATGATTATGGCTAGGCCAAAGGTTATGGCAACAGTTATGATGCCAACCCAGAATTCCCATCTCTTGAGGGCAGACTTAAACTTGCTTGGGCGGCTGAAAGTATTATTATCCACTTCTACCTGCTCTGACAGCCCGGCTTTTAGCTGCTCTGGTTTTCTTGATGGCAAAAGTCAAACCATCAGGCCCGCGGTCGACGATGATAGTATCACCCGGGCTAAACTCACCTCTCAGGAGCTTGCTGGACAGAGGATTTTCTACATTCTGCTCAATGGCCCGTCTCAGCGGCCGGGCGCCATAGGTCGGGTCATAGCCGACTTCAGCCAGCCACGATTTGGCCCCATCGGTTATCTCGATGGTCAGCTTGCGGTCGGACAGACGTCTCTGTAACTCCTGTATCATCAGGTCAACCACCTGCCTGAGCTGCTCCTGGGTCAGCTCGTGGAAGACTATGATTTCGTCTATGCGGTTGAGGAACTCGGGGCGGAAGGTTTTTCTGACCTCGGCTATCACCTTTTCCTTCATCCGCTCATAGCTTGACTTACGGGCTTTGCCTACATCCTTTTGGACGGCGAAACCCAAGGTGGTCTCCCGCTTGATGAGCTCCACTCCGGCGTTTGAGGTCATAATGACCACGGCGTTCTTGAAGTCCACCGTCCGCCCGTGACCGTCGGTCAGGCGCCCGTCGTCAAGCACCTGAAGCAGAGTATTAAACACCTCGGGGTGCGCCTTTTCAATCTCATCCAGCAGAATCACCCGGTATGGACGTCGCCTCACCAGCTCGGTGAGCTGTCCTCCCTCATCGTAGCCGACGTAGCCCGGCGGGGCGCCAATCAGGCGTGAAACAGTGTGCCTCTCCTGGTATTCTGACATGTCTAGGCGCACCATGGCGTTCTCATCACCGAAGAGAAACCATGCCAGTGTCCTCGCCAGCTCGGTCTTGCCGACGCCGGTGGGACCGAGGAACATGAAGCTGCCGATGGGCCGGCGCGGGTCTTTAAATCCAGCCCGGCTCCTTCTGATAGCCTCTGACACAGCTTTGACGGCTTCTTCCTGGTCTATCAGGCGCTCGTGAATGCGCTCTTCCATATGGACGAGTTTTTCGGCTTCTCCCTCCATCATCTGAGACACCGGGATACCCGTCCAGTTAGCCACCAGCCGGGCGATGTCTTCCTCTCTGACCACCTTTTCAATCTTCTCCTTCTGGAGCCACTGGCTCTTGGCCCGATTGTACTCCTCGTCTAGGCGCAGCCTTTCCGCCCGCAGCTGGGCCGCCTGCTCGTAATCTTGTCTCTGCGAGGCCGCCTCTTCTTCGTTGGTCAGCTGCTTGAGGTGGTTTTCCAGCGACCTGACCTCTGGTGGCGCGCTCTCGGTCTCCAGGCGTATCTTTGAGGCGGCCTCGTCAATGAGGTCAATGGCCTTATCCGGCAGGTGCCGGTCGGCGATGTAGCGCTGGCTGAGATAGACGGCCGCCTCCAGGGCTTCGTCGCTGATCTGAATCTTGTGATGAGCCTCGTATCTCGGCCTGAGGCCGCGCAGTATCTCAATGGTCGCTTTGGCATCGGGCTCGTTGATGAAGACCGGCTGAAGGCGCCGCTCCAGGGCCTTGTCCTTCTCAATGAACTTGCGGTAGTCGTCCAGGGTGGTGGCGCCGATACACTGCAACTCGCCGTGAGCCAGGGCCGGTTTGAGCATATTTGAGGCGTCCACCGAGCCCTCGGCGGCTCCGGCACCGACCACGGTGTGAATCTCGTCAATGAAGAGTATTACCTCTCCCTGGGCCTCCCTTACCTCGTCCATTACCGCCTTGAGCCGCTCCTCAAACTCGCCGCGGAACTTGCTGCCGGCTACCAACGCCCCCATATCCAGAGCCATCACCTTTCTTCCTCTTAACGACTCGGGGACATCACCGGCGGCGATCTTCTGGGCCACTCCCTCGGCGATGGCCGTCTTGCCGACCCCGGCTTCGCCGACTATTACCGGGTTATTCTTGGTCCTGCGGGTGAGTATCTGCATCACCCGCTTGATCTCCTCCTCCCTTCCGATAACCGGGTCAAGCTTGCCTGCCCGGGCCAGCTCGGTCAGGTCACGGCTGTATTTGGCCAGGGAGCGGTACTTGCTCTCGGCCCTGGAGTCGGTAACCCGGTGGCCGCCCCTGATTTTTTGCAGGGCAAGATAGACCTTCTCCTGGTCAACACCGGCGGCGTGAAGTATCCTGGCGGCCTCACCACCCTGCTCTGCGCTGATGGCAATCAGCAGGTGCTCGGTGCCAATAAACTCGTCCTTGAGCCGGTTGGCTTCACTGGCTGCCGTCTCCAGGAGCTTGGCGACGCGCGGCGTGGCGTAAATCTGGATTGTCTCATAGGTGACCTTGGCTGCTTTCTCCAGGGTGTCGGTCACCTGTCCTTTTATGTGGTCAACATCGGCGCCCAGTTCTTGCAAAATGTCGCCGACCAGCCCCTTCTCCTGCTGGAGCAGGGCTAGAAGTATATGTTCAACGTCCCACTGGGTGTGGTGAAACTGGCGCACCAGCTGCTGGGAATTAGCCAGCGCCTCCTGCGCCTGTTCGGTAAATCTCTCTTGCATCATGTTTTCTCCTTCTTTCCTAGCCTTGATAGTTCTGCCGCCAGCTCGTCCCTTTCGCTCTGTAGCTGGGTGATCTGCTGCAACATCCTCAGGATGACTTCTACACCGGCCAGGTTGACGCCCAGGTCTTCCATCAGCGTCCTCACCCGGCGTAGCAGCACCAGGTCTACGTCTGAATAGAGCCGGATATTGCCCCGTGACCGGGCTGGCTTTATTATGCCCACCCTTTCATAGTAGCGCAAGGTGTAAGTCCGGGTGCCGAGCATCTCGGCGGCGACACTTATTACATAGCGCGGTCTGGTATCCATAGTAACCCCCACCAATCTTCTACTTGCTTCTTAGCTGGCTGAGTTTCTCGAATAGCTCTTTCTCTTCGGCAGACAGGCTGGTTGGCAGCACTACTTTCACCCTGGCTTTCAGGGCACCCCGGGTGGTCTTGCCCAGCAGGGGCATACCCTGACCGGCGAGGCGGAAGGTGCGTCCGTTCTGGGTCTCCGGCGGAATCTTCAGTGCCAGCTTCCCCTTCAGGGTGGGCACGCTGACCTCACCGCCAAGCATGGCCGTCACCAGCGGGACATCCACGCTGACCAGCAGGTCGTCCTCCTGGCGCTCAAAAGTGGGGTGTGGCCTGACCGTGATGACCAGATAAAGGTCTCCCCTGGTGCCGCCATAACCCTCGCCACCCTTACCGGCGATACGCACTCGCGAGCCGGTTTTGACTCCGGCCGGAATCTTGACCTCAAGCTGTTTTACCCGGCTAACCACCCCCGACCCGCGACATACCGAGCAGGCTGTGTTTTGTATCCGGCCGGTGCCGTGGCAGGTGGGGCAGGGCTCTTCAGCCTGAAGACCCAGGACCCGCCTGGTACCGGAGAACGCCTCCTCCAACGTTACCTCAACCGGGTGCTCTATATCCTGTCCCCGCCTGGGACGGACACGGCGGGTGAAGGCGCCGGTCCTGCCACGCAGCAGCTCGTCAAGCAGGCTGCCAGCACTTTCATCACCAAAGTGGAAGGTCGTGGAGCCACCGCCAAAGATGTCCCTGAAATCAAAACCCTGGAAGGATGCCCCACCAGCACCGGCTCCGGCGAACTGGTCGGCGTACTGCCACTGGTCGCCGAACTGGTCGTACTTCTTCCGCTTTTCCTTGTCGGAGAGAACTTCATAAGCTTCGTTTATCTGCTTGAACTTCTCCTCGGCCGATTTATCACCCGGGTTGACATCGGGGTGGTACTTGCGGGCCAGCCTGCGGAAAGCCTGCTTTATCTCCTTATCATCCGCATTGCGGTTAATACCTAGTATTCTATAGTAGTCTTTGGCTGCCATCTCTATACCTGTCTGATTCAGACAAAACAGAATTATTATAATACCTTTTCTAATATCTGTCAAATAATATTTAAGAATGTTAATAAAATATTGTAAAGAAAGTTTTATTGTTTTGACTGAGTCTGACATCGGCTCAGGGCAAACACCCTTCCCGGATACTTGACAAGCAAAAATCGCCTGCTTATACTTGACAACCGGACAGTTGCCTGAATATAATAAAAGAAACCTGTTCCTATCCCCTCCGACAGGCTTTGTTCAGATTTGTTCCAGATTTTGTGCTTGACCACTTTCTAGATATGAAATCGGATTTTCCGTATGTCAAAGTACATCTTTGTTACTGGTGGCGTAGTTAGTTCGGTAGGCAAGGGTATCACCGTTGCCTCTATCGGCACCCTGCTCAAGAGCCGGGGAATCAGTGTCTCTGTTCAGAAACTAGACCCCTACCTCAATGTTGACCCGGGAACCATGTCCCCTTATCAGCACGGCGAGGTCTTTGTTACCAGAGATGGCGCCGAGACTGACCTTGACCTGGGGAACTATGAGCGTTTCATAGACACCGAGCTGACCGCAGATTCCAACGTCACCTCGGGTCAGATTTACAGCGCCGTTATCGCTAAGGAGAGGCGGGGGGACTTTTTGGGTGGCACCATTCAGGTGGTACCCCATGTAACCACCGAGATTAAGAAAAGGTTCCGGCGGCTGGCGGAAAAGTCCGGGGCGGACGTGGTCATTATTGAGGTCGGTGGCACGGTGGGTGATATTGAGGGGCAGCCCTTCCTGGAAGCCATCAGGCAGATGAGGAATGATGTCGGCCGCGACAACGTGCTCTACATCCACGTCACCCTTCTGCCCTACATAGGTTGCACCAAGGAGCTGAAGACCAAGCCCACCCAGCACAGCGTTAACGAACTCCGGCGTATCGGTATCCAGCCGGATGTTATCATCTGTCGCAGCGATTATCCCATCTCAGACGGGATAAGGGACAAGATATCCCTATTCTGCGATGTTGAGCGACAGGCGGTCATTCCATTGCCCACGGTGCCCACCATATATGAGGTGCCTCTTATCCTGGAAGAAGAAGGTCTGGGGAAGCTCCTGTTAAGCAAGCTCGACTTGAAAGAGAATAAGGCAGACCTGAGCTCGTGGCAGAAGATGGTGGGATGCCTTAAAGAGCCCTGTGAACCGGTCAACATTGCTCTGGTGGGCAAATACGTGGAACTGGAGGACGCCTACTACTCGGTTCGCGAAGCCCTGTGCCACGCCGTCCTGCACCACAACAGGGACATCAATCTTATCTGGGTTCACTCTGAGGAGATGGAGCAGTCGGGCGGTGAGACCCTGCTGAGGCAGGCCCAGGGTATCATAATCCCCGGCGGTTTTGGCATCAGGGGGATAGAGGGCATGATAAAGGCGGTAAGGTACGCCCGGGAGAACCGGATTCCCTATCTCGGCTTGTGCCTGGGGATGCAGGTGATGGTTATTGAGTTCGCCCGCCACGTTCTGGGCTCTGAGAGGGCCAACTCCACCGAGTTTGACCCTGACACCCCTTATCCTGTTATTGACCTTCTCCCGGAACAGCGGGCGGTAAAGAGCAAGGGGGGCACCATGCGCCTCGGGGTTTATCCCTGCCAGCTGGTTCCGGGCAGCCGGGCGGCGACGGCCTACAGTCAGAGCCTGGTCTACGAGCGCCACCGGCACCGCTATGAGTTCAATAACGACTATCGGGAGCGGCTTGGGCGGGAGGGAATGGTCTACAGCGGTCTTTCCCCCGATGGAGTGCTGGTAGAAATCTGTGAACTGGCAGACTACCCCTGGATGGTCAGCTGCCAGTTTCACCCTGAATTTGGCTCCCGCCCCAACCGCCCCCATCCCCTGTTCTGCGGCTTTATTGCCGCGGCTAAAGATGTACTGCGTGAGGGTGCTCAGCCGTCGCTACCCCTTAAATCTTGATAGGGAGGCCCCAGGTGCGTATTTTTCTGGATACAGCCAATGTTGAACGGATAAAACACGGCGTCAGCCTCGGTGTTGTCACCGGGGTGACCACCAACCCGACGCTGGTGGCCAAAGAGGGGATTAAGGACTATAAAGCGGTGGTTAAAGAAATCTGCTCTATAGTCCCCGGGCCGGTTTCGGCTGAGGTAACGGTGAACGAGCCCCAGGCCATGCTGGAGCAGGCGAGGGAGATTGCTGGCTGGGCAAACAATGTGATGGTCAAAATCCCGGCCACCACCGACGGGCTGGAGGTGATAACCAAACTGGCTAAGGTGAACATAAAGGTCAACATGACCCTCTGTTTCTCGGTTAACCAGGCCCTTCTCGGGGCCCTGGCTGGTGCCACTTTTGTCAGCCCGTTTGTCGGCCGCCTTGATGATGTCGGCCATGACGGTATGGCTTTGGTTAAGGATATCGTTGATGTCTTTAGATATTACCAATTAAAGACCGAGGTTCTTGCCGCCAGCATTCGCCACCCGCTTCACTGCGTAGCGGCGGCTAAAGCCGGGGCTCACATCGCCAGCGTCCCCTACAATGTTCTCATACAGATGATGAAGCACCCGCTGACCGATGCTGGCATTGAGCGCTTTTTGGCCGACTGGCGGCGTGTCTCGGGCGAGGATAGGGGATAGAAAAGCGAGGAAAGAATATGGACATTTCTCAACTGGAAAATAAAAGCCGGGACGAGCTAATTGAGTTAGCCCGGGAAAACGACTTGACCAACTACACCGGCCTCAAGAAGCAGGAGCTGGTTATGCGTCTGCTCCAGGCAAACGCGGAGCAGCAGGGAAACATCTTCTGCAGCGGCATCCTGGATATCATGGCCGATGGCTACGGTTTCCTGAGGCAGGAAAGCCTCCTCCCCAGCTCTTCTGATGTCTACGTCTCCCAGTCTCAGATACGCCGCTTTGGCCTCCGCACCGGCGACATGGTCGGCGGGCAAGGCAGACCACCCAAGGCGGGCGAGAAGTACTTCAGCCTTCTCCGGGTCGAGGCCATTAACGACCTTAACCCTGAACTTGCCCGCAGCCGACCCTATTTCGGTGCACTCACCCCCACCTTCCCCGACAGGCTTATCAACCTTGAGACCACTCCGGAGAACCTCTCCACCAGACTGATAAACCTGATTGCCCCCATCGGCCGGGGGCAGAGAGGGCTGATTGTATCTCCGCCCAAGGCGGGTAAGACGGTGCTCCTCAAGGCCATCGCCAATGCCGCCACCACCAACTACAGCGATATCCACCTGATGGTCTGCCTTATCGGTGAGCGCCCCGAGGAAGTTACCGATATGCAGCGCTCGGTCAAGGGCGAGGTGATAGCCGCCACCTTCGATGAGCCGGTGGAACACCACACCCGCGTCGCCGAGCTGGCACTGGAGAGAGCCAAGAGGGTGGTAGAAGGTGGCAGGGACGTCTTCATCCTTTTGGACGGCATTACCCGCCTGACCCGTGCATATAACCTGGCGGTGCCCCCCAGCGGGCGCACTCTGTCCGGTGGTATTGACCCGGCGGCCCTGCACCCGGCGAAACGCTTTTTCGGTGCCGCCAGAAATGTTGATGAAGGCGGCAGCCTGACCATAATCGCCACCTGCCTGATTGATACCGGCAGCCGCATGGATGACCTTATCTATGAGGAGTTCAAAGGGACGGGCAATATGGAGCTTCACCTTGACCGGCGGCTGGCCGAGCGGCGCATCTTCCCGGCGATAGACATCCAGCGTAGCGGCACCAGGAGAGAGGAGCTGCTTCTGGATGAAAACACTCTGAAACAGGTGCACCTGCTGAGACGTATGATGGCGATGGTGGCGGCGGACTCGATCAACTCTGTTGAGACCACGGAGAGGGTGCTGGAACGGATGCGCAAGACTAAGACCAACGTCGAGTTCCTGGCCAATCTCTCCCGTGAGACATAGAAAAAAGTAATCCCTCTTTGGTAATGGGCTTTTCTTTGGTTATCTCATTTTTGTCATTGCGAGGAGCGTCAGCGACGAAGCAATCTCAGGTCTATGGATAAGCTCTATTACGTCTACATAATGACTAATAAAACAAATAAGGTGCTCTACACAGGCGTAACCAATGGGCTGAAACGGAGAGTCTACGAGCACAAGAATAAACTAGCTGAAGGATTCACCAAGAAGTATAACATTGACAAGCTCGTCTACTATGAAGTGTGTGAGCAAGCAGAGAGTGCGATTCTGAGGGAGAAACAGATTAAAGGTGGTTCAAGGGAAAGGAAGATTAAACTGGTTAATAGTATGAATAAAGAGTGGCGTGACCTTTATGATGAGTTGTAGAGATTGCTTTACTACGCTCGCAATGACAAGGCCCAAAGGGCTGGAAATGACTGGCCACCAGATAGCACTTAAGCTAAGCCTGACCTTTTGGCTTTTTGAGCGTTTTACTTTAAAAGGGAAAAATCAGCCGGAAAACCTCTTGACAGGGCGTGATATAATGTTAAACTGTAAACAAAGAAGGAGGTGATGCCATGGCAGGAGCCCGAAAGGGGAGGGAGTAATCTTACTCCACTGCGGATTATTAGAAGTTACCTTGGTCTCTATGTAAGCAGGGCTGAAAGGTTAGTTTTGTTTACATGGGGACGCAGAATATAAAAAGAGGAGAATTTTTTAAGGTCGATGAAAAGTAAAATATCTAGAATCCTGGGAGTGGCACTGACGCTGGCAGTCCTTTCCAGCCTGTGCATCGTGGCCGCACCGGCAAGTGCCGCCACGCAGGCCTGGGACGCTTTCACCACGCCATCAACGACCGGCATGATGCTCAATACCACCATAACCGCCGGCGGGCCAATTGCCCAGTCCCCGGTTGACGGTGCTCTGTATGCCTATGTCCTTGATGGAGGCACTAACAAGCTCATCAAGTCCACCGATGGTGGGCGCACCTGGAAGGTCAGCGGTTCGGTCGGGCAGCCCACTGCCGCGGTAGTGGCCATCGCCCCGTCACCGGTAGAGGCCAACGTGGTCTTCTACGCCACCGCTAGCACTCTCTACCGCTCCAACGACGGCGGCGCCAACTTCACCACCGTGTTGAACGGGCCTACTAGCGAAGTTATCACCGCGCTGGACGTGACCAAGTACGGCGGCCGCTATGTGGCCGTAGTCGGCACCGATAATGCTACCGCTTCTGGCGGTGTCCTCTTCTGGGATGAGAACGACATCTTCAACAACCTCAACCCGGTGGGCACCACCTCCTTCGGCTACCCGGTGCTGGCTCTGGCGCTGGCTCCAACTTTCACCACCGACCGGGCTCTGGTAGCCATCGGAATAGATGGCACAAATAACATGGCCATAGTGAGGACCAATGTCAACGGCGGCGCCTGGGATGCGGTTGTTGGGCCGGTTAGACTGACCACAACTTCACCAATAGCACCGTCTCTTACTGCCCCGACGGCGGCTGACATCGCCTTCCCCAGCGACTACAACGCCACCACCAACCCCGTCTATTTCGCGTGTGTCTCCGACGCTGATGCGGCAGACGGCGGTGTTTACCGCCTCATCGGCACCACTGCCACCCGCATTGACACCGGTCTCACCTGGACTAACCTGGCGGTCAACGGCGCCTTCGGGCCGGGCAATACCACCATACTGGTCGGCTCTTCCGCAGGCGCGGTCATCAAGAGCACCAACGCCGGCTTCTCCTTCTCCAGCGTCACTTTACGCTCCAGTGTCGCAGCCCCGGCCTGGGTGCTTCTGGACAAGGACTACGCCACCAACGGAAAGGCCTATGTGCTTAACCTCGGTGCCGCCGGCGGCGCCCTCAATGTCAGCATTGATGGCATGGTCTTCTTCAACCAGTGGAGCCTCATCAACGTCACCATCACCGGCATCACTGACCTGGCCGTGGCCGCAAACGGCGATATGTTCATGATTACCGCTGGTAGCAACACCAGCATCTTCCGCTACTACGGCGGCGTCTGGGAGCGCGTGAACCAGGGCACCACCAACAACATGGTGCGCGTTTCCCCCACCTACGCCACCGACAAGGCGGTAATGCTGGCCACCAACGGCTCGGCTGCCGCCATACTTATCTCCACCAACAACGCCAACAGCTTCACGGCTATGGCAAGCGCGCCGGGCAGCATTGTTCTTCCGGCTGATGCCGTTTACTCACTGCTGCCGCTCTCTTCTTCCACCGTTGTCGTCGGCAGCGCTGCCGGCATCATCACCACCAACACCAGCTCTTACTGGTGGGTTGAGAGCAGCCCGTTCGGCGCCGGCTACACCGTCACCGACATCCGCCAGGCCTCCAACGGCGACCTGCTGGCGGTTGCCCAGAACGGTGCCACGGTCAAGGCCGCCAAGTCCATTGACGGCGGCGCAAGCTGGACCGTTTTCACCGCTTCTCTCACCAGTACCTCCACCAACGCCTTTATCGCCCCGGCTGCGGACTATGCCGCCACCGGTAATGTCTTCTTAGCCGTTGACGGCGGCGTCTATCGCGCCACCGCCACCGCTACCAGCTGGACACTGGTTGATGGCGGCGGCCTCGTTGCGGCGGCCGGTCTGATAACCACTCCGGGTGGACCCGGCAGCAGCGCTGAGGGTTCGGGTATGGTCTATATGACCGATGGTAACACTCTTTCTACAGCCCGTGTCGGCCGAATCCGCGGCCTCAGCACCACGGCGGAGACGGTTCTACCCGTCGGCAGCGTCACCACGTACTTCTTGAGTCTGGCGGCGGCCCCGGCGACCGTGGGCAACGTCCAGCTGTTTGCCGTTGGCAACGATGCCAAGATTTACACATACACGGACACCCTGAATGTGGCCGGTAGCGGCGTTGCTGTCTCGGCGGTCACCCAGACCACGGCGACAGTGAAGTGGAACAAACTGACCAGCGCCACTGCCTATCAGGTGTTTGTCTCTGCCACGGCACAGAACAACTTCTACACGGCGGCTTCTGATGCTGGTATCACCGTGGCCGTAAACAGCACCACGCAGACGGCTACGGTCAGCGGCCTGATACCCAACACCCAGTACTACGTCAGTGTCTGGGCGTCAACGCCTGTCTCCAGCTTCCTGTTTGGCGGCGTGGCCAAATCGTTCCAGACGCTACCGGCAGCCCCGGTGGCACCTCCGGTCAACCTGATACCGAACAACGGCGCCCAGAATCAGCCCATCAACGACCTGGCATTCGCCTGGTCGGCACCGTCTGGCGGCGCTGACAGCTACACGTGGCAGCTGACCACTGACCCGACGTTCGGTACCATAACCGAGGGTGAGCAGAACACCACGCTGACTTATCTGGTGTGGGCGGGCCCGCTTGAATACGACACCTCCTACTACTGGAGGGTAAGCTCTCACACCACTGCTGGCGACAGCCCCTGGGTGACCAGTGTCTTCAGCACTGTGGCTGAGCCGACACCACCGGTAACAGTTCCGCCAGCACCGACACCGACTATCGTCCTACCGACACCAACGGTAACCGTGGTGCCTCCGATAGTAACCGAAACAGTTCTACCGACACCAACGGTAACCGTAGTGCCTCCAGAGGTAACCTCGACAATTCTACCGACACCGATAATTCAGTTACCGAAAGAGGCGACTCCGGTCTACATCTGGGCGATTGTCGCCATCGGTGCCGTACTCACCATAGCGGTGGTTATCCTTATCGTGAGAACGAGAAGGGTAGTCTAATCCGGGCGGCTGATGCCGTAACCAGATAGCAAAGAGCCCCCCGAATTTCGGGGGGCTCTTCCTTTTTTTGGCAATGGCCCCTCCTCTGTCATTGCGAGGCACAGAGTGCCGAAGCAATCTCTTGGTTGAAATCCCCCTTAGTCCCGCTTTGGCAAAGGGGGAACCAAACTTCCTTTTTTAAAGGGAGAGCGAGAGGGATTTTAGGGGCAGAGATAAAGCTCGCGTCACCGGGCGTCCAAGAGGGGGTGCAGACCTCTCTTAGACCGGGTTGATGCGCCCGCAGTGGGGGCACTTGACGGCCGGCTCTTTGAAGTTGGGCGGTAACCGCAGCTTGGTACCGCACTGGCAGACTATGGTCTTGTAGTTTGAGAGCCGCCACATCAGGTCTCCGGTCTGGCGGGCCTGTGTCAGTTTGTCCGGTTCCTGGACTGGCTCCGGCCGGGCTTCTCTCAGCGGCACCGTTCCGGCGGCCAGAGCGGAGGTCGGTATTACACCGCCGCCTCCGCGGTGGACTTTGCGGTAAGCCTGCTCATAGTCACTAAAGGAGGCCCCGCTGGCCATCTGCCGCAGAATGCGTATCCTCTCCGAGATGGGCGGGTGGGTGCTGGTCAGGTCGCTGGCGGAGAAGCCCTTTTTGCGGAAGGGATTGACGATGTACATCGGCGCTGTTGCCCGGTTGGCCGATTTTAGCTCTCCGGTGGCAGCCCCCAGCTTTTCCAGAGCCGAGGCCAGCCCCTCGGGGTATCTGGTGTAAAGGGCCCCCGAAGCGTCAGCCAGATATTCTCTCTTCCGGGAGAGGGCAAAGTAGATAAGCTGGGCAAAGATGGGCGCCAGTATCATCAGGACGATGCCCACCGCCAGTATTATTATCTGTGCCTGCCCGCCTCCGGAACTCCTCCTGCCCCTGCCGGCGCCAGTGAAGAAGAGCATCCTGGTGGCATACCAGGCCAGGATGACGATGCTGCCTAGCAGAACGGCACTCAAAGCCATAAGCAGCACATCGCGGTTCTTTATGTGCGATATTTCGTGGGCGATGACGCCCTGGAGCTCGTCGCGGTTGAGCTTGGCCAGCAGGCCCGAGGTGATGGCCACCGAAGCTCTTTCAGGGTTCCGCCCGGTGGCGAAGGCGTTTAGCGCCGGGTCATCAATGATGTAGACATCGGGCATCTTGGGCAGGCCTGAGGCGATTTTCATCTCTTCAACTATGTTGTACAGCCGGGGGTGGTCCTCGCGGCTGATTTTTCTCGCCCGGGAAACCGCCAGCAGGATGCTGTCCCCCTGGAAGAAGGCCAGCAGGGTCATCACCGTCCAGACGACAAGGGCGATGATAAGCCCGCCGACGGCGCTGTTAAAAAAATACAAGCCCAGGAAATAGCCGACAACAAGCAGCAACGCCGCCATTGCGCCCACCAGTATCACAGACCTTATCTGGTTAGACCTGATCTGCTCCCACATAAAAGAGCTATCTCCTACTAAGCGAAGCTGACCTTGGGCGCCGCCCTTTCCTCGGGTGGGGTGACCTCAAAGAACTCTCCGGCCTTAAAACCGGTCATGCCGGCGACCATGTTGGAGGGGAACATCTGAATCTGGTTGTTAAGCCTCAGGACAGAGTCGTTATAGAACTGGCGGGAGAAGCTTATCCTGTTCTCGGTTGAGGTCAGCTCTTCCTGCAGGGCCAGGAAGTTCTGGTTGGCCTTGAGGTCGGGGTAGTTCTCAACCACCGCCAGCAGACGGGCCAGGGCGCCGCTGAGCTCGCCCTCAGCCTTGGCCCGCTCGCCGACGCCAGCCCCGGTTGCCTTCTGGGCCAGGTTACGGGCGTTGGTTACCGCCTCCAGAGTCGCCCGCTCATACTTCATGTACCCCTTGACGGTCTCTACCAGATTGGGGATGAGGTCATGGCGCCTCTTTAGCTGGACGTCTATCTGTGCCCAGGCGTTCTTGACCTGATTGCGCAACCTGACCAGTCCGTTATAGATGACGATGAACATCAGAATCATAAGAGCCAGGATACCGATGATAATCCATAGCGCTAGCATTTGATACCTCCTAATTTATTTTTTGCTGATTTACTCCTGAGCCTGGAAGACCTCTCGCAGGAAGTCCGTCACCTGTCGCTCGGAGTTTCCCTTTTTCGATGGTCTTTCGGCCACCTGCTTCAGCAAACGGCTGACCTCGCCGCCGTCAAACCACAGCCCGTCCCCCTTAGGGCAGGCGTCAATCAATACTTCTGTTTCGTGCCCCAGAGCTACCTTCTTCATCTTAAGGCTACAGATGGGGCACTTGCGTCTCTCCTCCGCGGTCCTGGCTTCAGGGGTATGCATAATGTTGTCCAGGGACAGGCCTTGGTCGGTAAAGCCCATGCTGCCCAGCAAAAGAAACAGCTCGTCGGCGTCAAACCATACCCCCCGGCAATTGGTGCAGTAATCAAGCTCAATCCGGTGGTACTCTATGTCTATCATGACGTGCTTACAGACGGGGCATATCATGGATAAAACCTTGCCATAAGTTTATTAATAGTGTAAATTTATCGGGTGCCTGTGTCAAGGTGTTGCCAGTACTAAATTCTGGTTACTAATTAACAGTGGTTATAGTATAATAACCTACAAAGAAGAATGGCCGAAGGAGGCATAATGTCTGAAGAGATAAAGACCAAGAAGATAATGACCAAGCCGCTACCCCAGATTCTTGACGAGATTGAGGACAGCATCGGGCTGGCCGATGAAGCGGCTAAGAACGCCAGGGAGGCAGCCGAGGAAGCCCGCAGGGCCGGCGAGAAGGCGGCCAACGAGGCTGCCAGGGTGGCTGCCGAGGCCATTGCCCGCGTTGACCAGAAAGCAAAGAGCGCTCTTGAGCTGGCTCAGCTGTTGAGATTGTCGATTATGGATGCCACTGCTGCCCTTGAGAAAAGGCTTTCCGGGGAAACCAGGGAACGCCCGAGGAAAGCGACTTAAATACACTTATCAAAGACTGTTTTCGCTCTTGGCGCAGACTTGACGGTAGATACGGTGAATCTGGCAAAGCGATTGACTCTAAACCACAGACGCTCCGAGTCTGCTCTCCTAAATGTTGGGCCCGGGAAGACAAGCCGATAGGGTATTACTGGAAATGGTAGCGCCTCCCGCGTTTGGAAAAGAGGGTTGTTGCCTTTAGCTGTGTTTTGGTGAGCCTCCAGCTCTTCCTGGGTGCCCTTCTTTATTTAATGAGAGAGCCCTGAGTCAAAAATAGGCGGTTTAAAGTGAGAAAACAACCCCCCCCCTTATTGCCCATTTGTCGTATTTTGTCTCTTGATGGCTGCTGCTGTACTGTAAGGGAGTCGTTCTGTCTGGAGAAGGCTCCGTTTGTTGTGGTGACCAGACAATCAGCCCGGGAGTTTAATCTGGCTGTGGGCAGAGGTCTATGCCGGCTTTAAGCCAACGGCGATTCACACCGCTAAGAGGTGGAGCTAATAGCCTTCTCTCTCCCACTTAAGTCATGTCTTTGTGGCTCGGGCGCCTGATAAGGTGCAGGACGGTGATTAGCAGAGCCAGGTCTGTGGCATATATGCCCCCCACCAGCCACCAGTTGGTCGTCCCAGGGCTGGTCATTCCGGTTGGTGCTGCTGTCGGTGTTGATGTCAGGCTGGGGGTCGGAGCCGGGATGGCCTCCCGCTTGACCACGAAAGAGCCCGTAAGACCGTTCAGGTTAAGCAGGTAGAAATCGGCCGTCTCCGGGGACAGGTTGAAGGTGACCAGACTGCTGGCACCGCCCTCCAGGGTGATGCTTCTGGTCTCCTCTGCATCGTTGTTGAGCATAAGGGCCAGTTCGTAGCTGCCGGGAAGGTCTCCGGTGTTCTCCACCAGGGCGGTTACGGTTACCGTGTCTCCCACCCTGGCCTCGGTCGGGGATACGGAGAGCCCGGAGATGGTAAAGGCCGGGGGTGCCGTGTGGGCTATAACGGCAAAGGTGGTCAGGTGATGCACCGGGGCGGTTATGGTATCGGCCGTCGGGTCGACAACGGAGAGCTCAAGCTCATGCCATTGGCTGTCCACCTCATCCCAGGAGGCGATAGCCAGTTTCTCCTGGCTTACTCCTTCCGGTATTTGTGTCTCGTCATAGGTCAGGGTAAGAACCGCCGGCGGGTCAAAGGTAGCACCATCGGGGTCAATGTCGTAGACAGGGCCGATGATGCCGCAGTTTTCGGGTGGCGCCTGAGGCTCTTTAATATCAACTATCCTTATCTCTTGCAGCGGGGAGCCGTATTCGTCCAGAGCTTTTGTTCCCTCATAAAGTGTCAGGGTGCACCTGGAGTCTTCAGAGGCGGCAGTAATTTCCTGGGTGATTGTCCCCTGCCAGTCAATCTTGCCGGCAATAGCGGTGGTTCCGGTGGGGATGGGTTGGGCAGTGACCTGCCTGTAGGTCACCTGGCCCAGTGACTGGTACTGAGGCAAATAAGAGGTAACGGTGAACCACAGCACGGCTTTGACCCTGGCCTCGACCAGCTCACCGGAAACGTTGTAGCTGCCGGGGTTGCTGCCGGTGGGAAATTCCAGGGCCACCGTCTGGGATGCCTGGGCGACCTCTCCCGCTTTATTGGGAAAGGGGCTTATTGACAGGGTGTAGTCAGAACTCAGCACTGCCTTGGCGCCGGTGGCGGTGTTTTCGGCTGTGACACGGCCGGTGACGCGAGCTTCGCTTACCGATAGCGGCAGGTCTTTGACGCAGCTTGCCGTGCCGGTGATGGTGGCGTAGAAAATTTCGCCCTCCTGGACGTCAGTGCTGCTGAACTGCACCGAGTAGTCTATCTTGAAATAATCGTCCACGCTCAGGGCGGTTGCTGGTGCCGGTCTTATGGAGATTAGACACAGCGCCAGCGCCAGAGCCATCGCTAGGCGGCATAACACGCCTGGCCCGAATGTTTTACCTATCATCTCTTGCCTGCTGTCCCCGGGATATGCTCGTCGGTGACTTTACCGGGCGCCGAGGTCTGGTGTCAAACAGGAACAGTTAGCTATTTCTTGTCCGGTGAGCTCTTGGTTATGGTAAAGCCGGCACCGTGGGGCGTTTCCTGATAGTCAATAACCATCCCCTCCAGCGATGGCACCAGTTCCGGGCTGATGACCAGAATCTTCATCCCGCCGCTTTCCACCACCTGGTCCTCTTTCTTAGCTCTATCCAGAGCCATCTTTAGCTGGTTCGGCTTATCAGGAGAACGGGTGATGCGGAAGCTCGCATCGGGGTCTTGAGTTTTGGCCCGGATTCCCTCTCTTAATTTTTCGGCGGCCAGCGCCGTTACGGTCAGCACGCCGGCAGCCAGTCTCTGCCCCTCCACAGGACGGACCTGCTTGGCTTCGGCTCCCACAGCCCACGCCTCCCTGGCTTCGGCGGCGGTCATTCTGGCCTTCTCTTCGGCTTCCGAAACTTTTTTGTATTCAGCCTCCTGCCTGGCCCGGCCGCTGACTTCCCTTCTTACGCTCTCCTCGGCGGTTCTGGCCTCCTGCCTGGCCCTGGCCAGACTCTCGGTGACGTCCTGGCTGGGTTTGGCTCTCAGGGGTGCTGGCACTAAAGCCTTTATCCTATCTCTTCTGGCCAACAGAACGATGCCCAGGGTCAGCAGGACTGAGCCGGCGGCGACACCTAAAATGAGCCACCAGTTAATACCCTGGTGTGGCGGTGGTGGCGGAGCGGCTTCTTCCTTTACCTCAAACGAGAAACTCAGCCCGCCGACCGACACCAAGTAAGTGCCGGCGGCGCTCTTGGTGGTGGTGAAGTCTACCGTTTCACTATCACCGGCGGTCAGGTTCAGTTCTTCTGTCGACTCAGCCGTCCCGTTCACGGTAAAGGTTGCCTGATAGCTGCCGCCAAGCTCGCCGGTGTTGGTGACCGTGAAACCGACGGTCACCTGGTCTCCGGTGTCAACCTTGCTCAGGGATATATCCCAGCCGCTGGTAACGAAAGTGGCCGGTGTCGCCAGTGTGGTGAAGGTGAATTCGGCGGATACCGCCAGGTTGCCGGCGCCGTCCCGGGACATAACCTTGTAGTGGTATAGCGTATTCGGGTTGAGGTCGGTCAGGTGGACGAGGTGCTCGGTAACCATGGTGGCGTCCAGCGGCGTCAGCTGGCTGGGGCTGGCCCAGTACTCCACCTGGCTGTCGCCGGACTCGTCCGTCGTCCAGGCGATGTCGGCGCTGGTCCGGGTGACATTGGAGCTTGATGTCTCTGAGATGGTCGGGGGTGTGTTGTCTGGTATCAGGCTGAAGTTGGCGGTGACCGTCTTATCTGCGTCCATGGTGACGGTGGTTGTAGCCGAACTGGGGTCGGCCACGTCTCCCGTCCAGCCGTCAAACTGCCAGCCGCTGGCCGGTGTGGCCGTGATATCAACTACGGTGCCCTCGGGATAGCTGTGCGTGCCCGCCGCCGGGTCGATGGTGCCGTTGCCGTTGACCGCCATGGTCAGGACGAACTGCCCCTGGAGTTTGAAGTTGGCGGTGACTGTTTTATCTGCGTCCATGGTGACGGTAGTTGTAGCCGAGCTGAGGTCGGCCACGTCACCTTCCCAGTGGTCGAATATCCATCCCGAACTGGCGGTAGCACTGATGTTGACCTGTGTTCCCCCATCGTAGTCATGAGGGCCTACTGCCGGGTCGATGGTGCCGTTGCCATTTACCGCCATAGTCAGGGTGCAGGTGAAGATAGCCGTGATTGTCTTGTCTGCGTCCATGGTTACCGTGGTGTCCGCCGAGCTGGGGTCGGCCACGTCACCAACCCATTGTACAAACTGGTAGCCCGGGTCGTGTGTGGCACTGATGGGGACGACTGTTCCTATATCATAGGTGCCGGCACCGGAAGCGATGCCGTTGCCAAGTGTATTTATAATAAGCGTATATTGGGTGGGTGGTGGTGAGGTTACTGATAGATTAAGCTCGGTAGCCCCCCCCTCTTGAAAGGGATATGAACTAGCCTGTATTCCATTTACATAAAATATAATCGTATCTCCCGCGTTGCCGGGAACATCAAAGTTATAACTGCCACCGCTTGTACTGGTGCTCGCTACCGGTGTTCCATTTATTTCTGCAGTTACACTGGTACCATCAGGGGCAGGTGAGCTATCTATAGTGACAGTGCCCCAAAAGGCATGCGGCATGGTTGGTGGTGGTTGAGCCATAACAATACTTGATGACAGCAGGTAGGAGACTAGTAGTATTACCAGAATGATGGTTCCTAAAAGCCTTTTCACTTCGCCTCCTCAATCGCTCATAAATTATTATATCAGTTGCTGTCTATAGTCAATGTGTTTGGGTTGGTCATCTCTATCCAGTAGGCCTTGCCCTCCGTCATTTCAGTGAGGGTCGGCGGCGGGCCACCAGGAATGTAACGAGACCAAGTATCGGTAGCACCGTCGTAATACCACACTATCTCAACATCACCAATTATTCCAGCCAGCACATCCCCGATGGCGGACGAGGTGGGAGTCTCCGGTAGCGAGATGAGGTTCCAGCCGGCTACCAGATTTATATCGTAAGGGAGCGAAGGTTCTACCCCGTCAATGATGAGTTTACAGGGATTGGAAACGTGTATCCAGTAGCCTTTGCCCTCTGTCATATTGTTTAAGGTCGGCGGCGGGCCACCAGGAATGTAACGAGACCAAGTATCGGTAGCACCGTCGTAATACCACACTATGTCAACATTACCAATTACGTCAGCCAGCACATCGCCTATGGTGGTTGAGGCTGGTGTGCGCGGCAGGCCGACGAAGTTCCAGCCCGCAACTAGGTCGACGCCCGCTTCGTAGGTGGCATATCCCAGGGGCAGGGTGTTGCCCTGCAGTAAGTCCACAACATTCTGGGCGGTAAGTGCGTCGATGCCCTGTGTATACCACATCTCGTAGACGCCGTTGTTGTAGATGACGCAGGGGGTGCCGACGCCGCTCCACGGGCTGCCGCTGGCACCGACCAGGGCGGTGGGGTTCTGGATATCCCAGGCCACGCCGTCACCTGAGGTGGCGTGGCCGATTACTGTACCGGTGTCGGCCAGAAGGGTCTTGACGTTGCCCATCCGGTTGTCTACGAGGTCAGTGAAGTCAGTCAGGAAATCGTTCAGGTTCACCACCGGGCTCAGGTCACCCCACAGGTTAAGCAAATCGGGCGCCAGCGCCCGTATCTCATCGGCAAGGTTCCCGAAGGTGGTCAGGGTCAGGTCTGTCTGGCCCCGGGTGTACCATATCTCATAGCTTGAGCCGTTCTTGATAACGCAGGGGAAGCCGACGCTGTCCCACGCCCCGCTACCGCTGGGCAGACCCGTGGCCGGTGTTTCTGCCCAGCCTATGCCATCGCTGGAGGTGGCATAGGCGATGCCGCTGCTGGTGCTGTCCAGGATATTCCACAGCTCGTCGGAGCCGAAGGTGCCAATGTTCGCCAGATAGTTATCAAGGTCGGTTCCGGTGAGGCTGGTACTGGCCTTGGTGTACCACATCTTGTAGGTGCCGCCATCGTTGATAACGCAGGGCGTGGCCACGCTGTCCCAGAGGTTGCCGCTCTGGTCTAGGCCTGTGGTGGGAGTTTCTGCCGCCCAGTTGATGCCGTCGGCGGACGTGGTGTAGCCGATGGTCGTGGCCGTGCTGTCAGTCAGGTTCAGTATAGCGGCTTTTCTCGTCGCCTGGTCTGTGCTGCCCAGGTCAGTCAGGATAGAGTCAAACTCGGGCCGGGTCAGACTGGTCTTGGTGTGCGTGTACCACATCTTGTAGGTGCCACCATCGTTGATAACGCAGGGGAAGCCGACGCTGTCCCAGCCGGCGCCACCACCCGCCAGCACTTGGGAATTGACCACCGTCCAGTCCGTGCCGTTGTTTGAAGTGGCGTAGCCGATAACGGTGCTGATATTACTCAGGAAGCCCCACAGGGCGTCGCGGGCATTGGCATCCAGAAGGGATATGTCATTGAGCAGTTGCTCCAGGTTCTGGTCGGCTATATCGTTCACTATGTTATCGTTGAGTATGTCCCTTAGATAGCCGGCGATCTGGCTGATATAGAGCCCGGTCTTGCCGTGGGTGTACCACATCTGGTAGTCGTTGGGGCCGTTCTTTACCACCCAGGCATCCATGACATAAAGTTCGTTGTTGGCACCATTGAGAAGCGACAGAGGACTCAGGTATTTTGTCCAGGGCACCGCTGCCTGAACCAGTGATACCAGGCTGACCATGAGAACTATGGTTAGGGCTAAGATTAACGCTGCTGTCCCGACGGCCCGGTTTTTACTCCGGTTCATAATATTCCCCAATCGTAATTGGGCAATACTGACCTTTCAGTGCCCCATCCAATATCTGGAGACAATAGTATTATTTGATGCCTGCAATTGCCCAAAGGCTAGCATAACTTCTCTTACCCGTCAAGCCCTGCCGGTGAAGAGAGGCCAGAAACTTTAGTAACCGTCTGTCTTTTGGGGGATTAAAGGTGGCAAGCGGGGTCAGTTCGGGTTTCCTTTTCCTGTGTCAGTGGAGGGTGAGATGCTATGAACGTTAGCCTGTGAAGCCAAGTCCAGCCGATGAAAGCCGAGTTACTTATGCCTGCTTTAGTCTAACCTGGATTTCCTTGCCCTTGCCCACCGCTTCCTCAATGAGTGGTACCTGTTTTAATGCCTGTATTAACGGGGTAGGCTTCTCCGTGGAAACAACGACCTGGGCGCCTTCGCTCTCCTTGCTAGAACCACCAATCATTATCAGGCGCAGGTCATGGAGCTGACGTAGGCCTTCTTCCAGTTCTTTTATATCGCTGGAATCTACCGGTGGCATTATCACCAGTCTTGTGATTCCGGTAAATAAAGCGGCTGTACCCTTAACCTCAACCTTCTCTGCCTTTTCCTTGGCTTCCTGGACAGCCTCTTCCTCCGCCTCCCTGGCCTTCTCGGCTTCTGGTGCTTGCCTTGCCTCTTCTTCAGCCTTTTTAATTTCCCTCTCTGCCTTCTCTTTGGCTGCCCTATCGGCCTCTATCTTCGCCTTCTCTTCGGTCTCCTTGGCTTTCTTGGCCTCTAGTGACTGCTGGATGGCCCTTTGCTCTGCTTCCCGAGCCTCTCTGGCAGCTTTCTCCGCAGCGATGACCCTCTTCTCCGCCTCTTCGGCTGCTTCCTTGGCTTCTTTCTTGGCCTTAGCCTCTGCTTCCTTAACCCTTTTGACTTCTAGTGCCTCCCTGTTAGCCTTTTCCTTGGCTTCCCGAATGGCTTTTGCGGCGGTCTCTCTGGCTTCCCTGATGGCCCTGCCTGCGGTTTCTTCAGCCTTCCAAACAGCTTTCTCAGCGGCTTGTATCGTTTCGCGGGCCGCCCTGTCTGTGGCCTTCTTTGCGGTCTTAGTTTTTTCCAGCTTCTCTCTGGCTTCAGCGGCCGCCTGTCTGGCTTGTTTCGCTGCCGCCTTGGCTTCCTGGACAGCCTCTTCCGCCGCTTCCCTGACCTTCTCGGCCTCTGGTGCCTCTTCTTGTGCTTCTCCGGCTTCCGGGACACCTTTTTCGGCGGCTTCTTTAGCATCCTGGATGGCCTTCTTCTCAGCCTTTATAGTTTCGCGGGCCGCCCTGTCTGTGGCCTTCTTTGCGGTCTTATCTTTTTCCAGCTTCTCTCTGGCTTCAGCGGCCGCCTGTCTGGCTTGTTTCGCTGCCGCTCTGGCCTCAAGTATAGCTCTTCGCGCCGCTTCCCTGGCTTCCTTAATGGCTTTTTCGGCGGCTTCTTTAGCATCCTGGATGGCCTTCTTCCGGGCCATCATGATTTGGTCCGTCCTAGTGGTGCCTTTTTGCTTAGCCATTTATCGGTTCCTCCAATTACAGCTGGGAGTCAAACCTAATGTTCTCTTTAACGACTTCGGATATTCGATTATACCCGGCTCTGCTTATTATACCAGATTGCCAAATACCGAATTACCAGATTAACCAGGCCGTCTTAGTATAAACACAGTTGGGGATAGTGTCAATCATTAGCTGCATTTTTTCTTAGAGCCGAATCAGGTGATTGCGGTTGGGGCAATTTAACGAGTATTTAGTCAATGTAAGGAGGAAATTTGTGACCGGACTGGCTACTTATTGATAGCCTCAAGAGCATTCTCATAGCCGGTCAGCGATACCTCAATGGCGTGCTCTAGAACTGGTTTGACCTCGTCAGGTACCGTCTCCAGCGCTTGTTGAAGAGCCTGCTGGTTGCTGGCAGCGTGTTGCCCCAAGAACCAGCCAAGGGTGTCCTGCGAGCCGTCCAGCCGGGGGGGCTCCGGGCTTTCCTGTGTCTCCGTCTTGGTGACGGCTGGTGTTGATGACAATGCCCCAAATGCCACGTTTTCCTGGTAAGATGTAGTTATGGCCAAGTCGGCCATCGCTATAAGCTGGTGCTCCAGTTGCTGGGTGGCTGCCTCTGCCAGTTCGGACTTGCCTTTGCGGGCAAGATAGATTATCTCGGCCACCCGTCTATCGGAGAGTTTGGCATAGAGCTCTGCCTTGTCCAGGGGTGAGGAGGTCAGGCTTAGTTGCAGCTGCTCTACGGCCAGTTTTACCGGGTACAAGGGGCCATCGGGCATGCTGTTACTGGCTGCGGCCACCATACCGCTGCCGGCAAGCAACAAGATGAGAACCGTAGCTACCGCCGTCGTCCAGCGGAGTCGCCAGAAAGGTACGGGGTGGCTTTTCTTGGCTGCCGTCTCCTGGACGGCGCTGCAGAATTCATACCTGGCTTTGGCCCTGAATCCGGCATCAGGCTCAATATTGATTACTGCTTTGGCTGAGGCCGCGGTCTGGAGCAGGGGCTTCAGAGTTTCCGCCAGTTCCGGATGACGGGCCAGGCACTGATCTACGGTCTCGCCCTTAACCAGCAGCTTTTCCAGGCACTCGTTTAGGACATCGTCAAACTGCTTATCTGTCTTTTTCATGGTAATCAACCGTCAACAATTTTCGCAGGGCCACGATAGCGCTGTGCTGCAGGGCTTTTACCGCCGTCTCGCTCTTACCCATGATTTTGGCTACCTGAGCAATGGGTAGTTCACTGGCAAAGCGGAGGGAGATAACCTCCTGCTGAGCTGGCGTTAGCTGCCTGGTAGCCAGCATCAGTTGTTCCACGTCCAGTTTATGCTCGGCTATCTTCTCAGGGTTACTATCGGAAACAGTTATTCGCTCGTCCAGAGGCATAGAAGGCTGCCTCGTCTTTCTCCTCAGGTAATCGACCACCTGGTTGTGGGCGATGCGATACAGCCAGGCAGAAAAGGGAATGTCCCTCCACTGGTAGGAGGAAATGGACCGGAGTGCCTTGAGAAAGACCTGCTGGGTTACGTCCTCAGCCTCCATCTGATTCCCTATCCTGAGGGCAACATAGCGATAGATCCTGTCGAAGTGCCTATCATATAGCTGGGCAAAAGCCTCTTGGTCAAACTGACGGGCTCGCTGGATAAGGCCCTGCTCGTCTTGCACCTGTTAACCCCCTGCCAGGCCTAACACTTCCGACATTCCGGATACAGCTGGCAATACGGTGTTACCACGTGCATAAATTATAACGAAGAAAGGCTGAAAAAGATAGCGAGCCGATGACACACAGGGCACATAGGACTAATTACCTATGACTATTTACCCTTCAAAATAGCCTGTTTGGGGGATTTTGTGGTCTTGGCTGGGAAGCTAAAATCAGGTATAGTATTAAACTGTAAGTTTTAGGTAGTTTTAGAGAGGAAGAGAATATGGTACATTATAAGAATAATATTGACCCTATGCTGACCACCAGTGAGGTGGCCCGTATTCTCAGTATCCACATCAACACGGTTAGAAGGTGGAGTAATCAGGGAATACTGAAGGCGTACCGTATTGGCTCTAGAGGAGACCGCAGATTCAGGCGGGAAGACATCACCCACTTTGTCTCCCGTGATGGTAAAAACCGGGCGAAGAATGTCTCGGTATAAAACCCGGGGTAAAAAATATCAGGGGGAGGATTTAGGTGGCTAAGACTAAAGTAATGATAATTGATGAACAGTCGTTTTTTCGGGCTGGTGTGCGACAGGCGCTATCACAACACAGTGACTTTGAAATAATGGAGTGTGACCCCAATCACGACCCTATGCGTGCCATTGAGGCGGCTCTGCCCGATGTCGTCCTGCTGGGTTCCGACTTGGCATCGCACAGCGGGCTTGAGTTGGGCAGCAAAATCGCCAGAAACTTTCCCAACACCCGGGTGATAATGTTGAGCCCCGAGCCCAGTGATGAGGAGCTTTTTGACGTTATCAGAAGCGCTGCCGTTGCTTGTCTTAGGAAGAATAGCTCGGCTCAGGAGCTGGCTGACACTATAAGACGGGCTTCGCATGGCGAATACCCGATAAACGAGAGTGTTATGACCCGGCCTTCGGTGGCCCGGAACGTATTGAGGCAGTTCCAGAACATGGCATCGCTGGGTGAAAACATAGAGACAATAGTGGTTCCCCTGACCTACAGGGAGAGGCAGATACTCACCTATATTGCCGATGGTAACACCAATAAGCAGATTGCCCATGTTCTTAACATCAGTGAGCAGACAATCAAGAATCATGTCAGTGCTATACTGCGCAAGTTAAACGCTAATGATAGAGCCCATGCCGTGGTTCTGGCGATAAGAAGCGGCTGGATTTCAGTTAGCGAGATGAAATAGAAGAGGTGGTCATTTGCCAGCAGGTAGAGGATAGGGTAAAATGCCACAAAGCCAGGTAAATCAATCGGGGTCTCGCCAGGAAGCAGAAAGCAGAGTTGTAGAATACCTGGAGAGCCAGGGCTTTCAGACCACTGTTGGTGCTCAACTGCAGGGTAAGTCAGGTATTGAGCACACCTTTGATGTGATTGCCCGGATGGATGACGGAATAACAGCACAGGTTATTGCCATCTGTATTATTACGGAGAGTGATAAAGCCTCGGTCACCAATGCCGTCTTCGGCTTTGCCAATAAATCCTATGATGTTGGTATTAAGGACAGGGTGCTGATAAGTATCCCAAAACTGGACCCTGAGACCAGGCAAATCGCCGAAAAACAGCGCATAAAGGTCATTGATGAAGAAAAGATCGAGTCTTTACTGGCCCAGGAGCCGGAGCCGAAGGCCAGGCCGGCTAAGCCCTTCGCTTTTAAGACCAGGTCTCAGCTGATAGAATCCCTGTCTGATCTGGGTTACAAGGTTGAGGAGAGAGGCAAAGTGCAGGGCAGGTCTGGTGTGGAATACACCTTTGACATACTGGCTGTCGGCGATGGCAGCCGGATTAGCCATAGTCTGGGTATAGATATCATGAGCGGAGGAAAGGAGATAGGTCTGGAAGACGTGTCTCTATTTGATACCAAGGCCTATGACGCCGCTCTTGATGATAGGATTATCGCCCTGGGACAAGCCAGTCTCAGCCCTGAAGCCAAGCAGTTTGTTCAACACCAGGGGATAAAGGTGCTGCAATTAACCGAAGAGCCGGCCCTAGATATACAAGAGATTCAGGTGGTTGAAGGGCCCGGCGAACCACGGAAGCCGGCTAAGCCAGAAAAGGCGGAGACTCCAGCCGTCAAGCACAAGATGCCATTGAGGCAGGCACCCCAGCCCGAGGTGATTCAGCTGATTCCTGAGGTGCTGGCCAGAAGATACAATGCCATACCATTGTCCAAATCGGGCAACACCCTGGAAGTGGCAATGGCTGACCCGACCGATATCCTTGCCCTGGAGGCTTTCTCGGTCCAGAGCCGGATGAGGATTAAGCCGGTAGCCGCCGAGGCCAGGGAAATAAGGGAAGCCATTGACTTCAACTATAAAGGCTACGGCGAAATTGAAAGGCAGGTCTCCAGCATCTCGGTTTCCGGTGGATTAAGAGAGGCTCGACCGGCTTTTGATGTCGCTGTCGACGCCCCGCTGGCTCAGGCCCTCCAGCTGATAGTTGATGAAGCAGTCAAAGCTCGTGCCTCGGATATTCACATTGAACCTCAGGAAGCCAGACTCAGGGTGCGCTATCGCATCGATGGTACCCTCCAAGATATGATGTCACTACCCCTGGATATACATTCGGCTATCATTTCTCGGGTCAAGATTCTGGCCAACCTTAATATCGCCGACCATCATCGTGCCCAGGACGGCCAGTTTTCTACCGAGGCCAAAGGGCGGGAGATAGATGTCAGGGTGGCCACCGCTCCCTCGGTACACGGGGAGATGGCCGTTTTGCGCCTTCTGGATAAGTCAACAGCCACTCTGGAATTGTCCGAGCTGGGGCTGCTGCCAAATAGCTGGGAGAAGCTGGAAAGGATGTTAAAGGTTCCCTACGGCATGATTCTGGTAAGCGGTCCTACCGGAGCTGGCAAGACGACCACGCTGTATGCTGCCGTAAATAACCTTGATACTATGGGTAGAAATATTATTACCATTGAGGACCCGGCCGAGTATAGGTTTGAGGATATCAATCAGATTCAGGTTAATCCCCAGGCCGGTATCACCTTTGCCAGCGGACTCAGGTCTATACTCCGCCTTGACCCAGATGTTATACTAGTGGGCGAGATACGTGATGCTGAAACAGCCAATATAGCTGTTCAGGCGGCCTTAACTGGACACCTGATGCTGTCTTCCATCCATGCCAATGATACCATAGGTGTTCTCTACCGGCTCATTGACCTGGGGGTGGAGCCGTACCTCATATCCTCGGCGGTCATCGGCGTTGTTGCCCAGCGAATGGTGCGCCGCATTTGCCCAGATTGCACCCAGCTTATTGAGGCGCCTCTGGTGGAACAGCTGGCTTATGAGAGGGAGATGGGAGAGAAGCGAACACAATTTTTATATGCCGCTGGTTGCAAGGCATGTGCTTATACCGGCTATCGGGGGCGGACGGGCATCTTTGAGCTCCTGGTTATGAGCGATACCCTGAGGAGGATGCTTATCAATGGCGTCAGCTCAGGTGATATTCGCACCCAGGCGTTCAAGGAGGGTATGGTATCTATGATGAATGACGGTATGAACAAGGTAGGAGCCGGTATCACTACTCCATCTGAAGTTCTACGCAGTGCTTATTCGGCGGAACAACAGTTTTAAGGTGGGTGAAAAATGGAATTTGCTTATGTAGCCTATACCAAGGACAAGAAACTGGTCAAGGGCAAGCTTTCGGCTCCCAGCAGTGCCGCCGCGACTAAGGTGCTGAATTATGGCGACTATCAGGTGCTCAGCCTTAAGCCGCGAATTTCGTTTTTCAACCTGGGAAGACTATCGACCCTTTTTGCCCGGGTAAACCCCAAGGAAATTATCATGTTCTCGCGTCAGCTGGCCTTGCTTCTAGAGTCGGGCACTGATATCGTCGCCTCTCTGGAGTTGATTCAGAAGCAGGTAACAAATCGCACCCTGCAACAGGCTATTGCCGATATTGTTTCTGAAATACGTGGCGGCAGTTCACTTTCAGCGGCGATGAGCAGGTACCCCAGGGTATTCTCCCAGATATACTCACGGGCTATAGCCGCCGGTGAGCGGAGCGGTAATCTGGAAACCGTGCTCAGGCAGATGGCTGACTTTATCGAGCGCCGGGTTGCTACCGAAAAGAAGGTTAAGGGTGCTCTAACCTATCCCAGTATCGTGGCTGTGGTTGCCGTTCTTGTCATAACTATACTGGTTACTTTCGTCTTACCTACCTTCACCAAGCTTTATGCCGGTTTTGGTGTGCAACAGCCATTGCCGGTAAGAATTTTGATTGGTACCACTGACTGGTTCAGCCACTATGGCCTTTACCTGATATTCGGCATAGTGGCTGTCGTCGTCCTGGGCTTACTTTATATCCGGACGCCCGGGGGCAAATACCAGTGGGACAAAATATCGCTCCGTATACCCATAACCGGCCGTATACTGCAACTCTACGAGCTGTCTCGCATCTGCCGGACGACGGCGCTGCTGTTCAAGGTCGGCCTGCCTTTACCCGATGTACTGTCGCAGGCGATTCAGGGCTCCGGGAACAAAGTGGTGGCTGAACAGCTAACCGGGGTTCAGCATGACCTGATAAGAGGGGAGGGATTGTCTAAACCGATGTCCCGGAGGAGTCTCTTCATGCCTCTTATGGTTCAGATGGTCGGCGTCGGTGAGGAAACGGGTAATCTCGATAACACACTGACCACGGTAGCCGAAAGCTATGAGATGGAAGCTGATGACAGAACGAGCTCTGCCGTGGGCTTAATCCAGCCGACGATGACCATTATTATCGGTCTGGTGATTGGTTTTATCGCTCTATCTCTGTTCTCGGCAATGTATTCAGTCTACGGACAGCTGGGTTCCTAAAATGATAAAGCTAGTGAAAAATGAAAGGGGTTTTTCCCTGCTTGAGGTGCTGGTAGCTCTGGGCCTGATGGCCATAATTGCCGTTGCTTTTCTTGCTGGTATAGCCTCAAGCTCCAGGGCAGTTCTTGTCGCCAACCAGAAGACCACGGCGGAAAGCCTGGCGCGGAGCCAGATGGAGTATGTGAAGGACATTAGCTACGTAGTCGGGGCGACCACCTACGATACAGACCCGGAACTGGTTGCAGACATGCCTGAAGGGTTCGGAGTTGGTACATCGGTGAGTGAACCGACAGATGGTCTGCAAGAGATAACGGTAATCGTTTATTATAATGGTAACGAAGTTACTACATTAGAGGACTATAAGGTAGACCGGTGATGTTTAGGTTAGGTCCTGCAAACAAAAAACAGCGCGGCTTTACCCTGATTGAGCTGCTGGTGGCCATGGCCATTACGGGGCTCATCACCAGCGGTCTGGCGGTGGCCATTTCCCAGATATTTGGCGGCAATGCCCAGAACAGCAGTGAGATGCTCGTTATGCGCCAGGTGCAGGACGCCGGTCACTGGATAAGCCGGGATGTCCTGGAGGCACAGGCGGTAACGACAAGTGAGTCACCGGTTGTTTCCTGGGAGCAGCACACCGAGGGCCTGGAGGCGACTGATGCCTTCTACCTGGCCTTCTCCGGCGATGGCGGCAGCACCTGGAGCGACAATTATGATGCCCTGGCGAGTACCAGCTACACTATACCCGATGAGTACCTAACCGATAACTTCAAGATGAGGTTTTTCCTGGACGGTAACAGCACAGACGATGACGTCTATCTTGACAACATCTCTATCTCTCTGGGGATATTCTCCGACGATTGCTCCACCTTTGCCAACTGGGTTATTAATGGCACCAACTGGACGATATACAGCCCCAGTCCTGGTGCTTTTGAATTTCATGGTGAAGGTAGTGGCACTGTTGATAACCGGACTCTTACCCTGGGAAGCAGCCTGGATTTAAGCTCGTACCAGGGTTCTTCTTCTGGCTTTCCGCTCACCCTTACGTGGACTGGCTGGGACGACACGGTTTATACGGTGGAATATTCATTGACTGGAAGCGAAATATGGCGTAAGTATTATGTCGGTGGTACCCTGTCGGCCCAGACCTCAATCGCTCAGTACATTGACGCCAGTCAGACCACCTGCAACTTCGATGATGCTGATAACGTGCTCATGCTGACAGTAACTGCTTCCATAGGTGGCTATAGACCGGCGGCGGAAACCAGAACCTACGAGGTTACACCGAGGCCGAACCAGTAGTGCCTGATGTAAGGAGGTGGGTGATGAAAAGAATATTAAAAAAACTGGTAAGGGAAGAGGGGGGGCAGGCCCTTATTCTGGCCCTGGCGCTGCTGGGCATAGGTGGCCTCATAGTCGTTCCGCTGCTGTCATTTATGAGCACCGGGCTCATGGCAGCCCAGACGGTTGAAAAGAAGATGAACCAGCTTTACGCCGCCGACGCCGGTATAGAGGACGCGGCCCATAAGATAAAATATGATACCCCGGACCCTCCGCTGCCGGCAAACGTCGACGATTCCGTGACATATCCCATAAACGGCATCAATAATACGAATGTCTCGGTGACTATCACCAAGGAGAGCGATGCCCTGAATTTTCTAGAGAAATTGATGGCCGACCACTACTCCGGTACCCACAGTGACTGGATGGATGTTACCGACAGCATGTCCGCCGGCACCTACACCATCACCGTGACCGACCTTAATTCCAACAACAAACATCTAGATACGATAGGGGCGTGGTTTGCAGGAACCTCCTACAATATTAGCGGTACAGCTACCATCGACGGGAGTCACCCTCCTTACACGGTTCCCATTCCCGAAGTGAGGATATTTGAGGGCGGCACCGCCTTTTTATGGAGTTGGGGACCATCTGACAGGCCCGTGTTTAACGTGGATGATTGGATGACGCTGACGTTTAGTTTTACACCGGCAGAGGTTCCCTCGCTCTATGTGGCTTTTGCTGCGCTTGGTTCGGCTGATATCGGGGTAGTGGGTGGCATGCTCACCTTTGGCGTCTACAAGGTTAACTCCCTGGCTACAGATATAAGCGGTGGTCAGACTGAGATTGTATCCTATATCGCCAGGATGGGAGTAGCTCGCCCCTTAATCTTGACCTGGGAAATCAATCCGTAGGGCGTTAAGAAAGGAAATTGCTTATGAAACTGCGTAAGTCAACCTGGATAACCCTGGGGGTGGGCATTTTCATCGTGGCTGCCGTTGTCATCTATATGCTCTACCGGGGTGAGTTGAGTAAGCAGCGAGAAGTGCGGGATAGCCTGGATGAGGCTAGAACGACAAACACGTTGCTTCTTTCACAGAAAAGTAGCCTTCAAGCCGAACTTGATAGTCTGAAAGAAGAGTACACCCAGTGGCAGGACCAGATCAGCCAACTGCAGAGCGAGCTGAGCCAGGAGACAACCGCTCTTAACCAGACCAAGGCCAAGTTCCCACAGTTGGTGCAGAGCATTGAGTATGGCCAGACGTTATTCGCCTTTGCCCAGTCCCACAACCTTGAGGTGACTGGCCTCACCGCCGCCGAGCCAACCAGCGAATCCGTAGAGAATATTCCTTATTCTGCCACATCCCTTAAGATAGATGTGCGGGGTGAGGTGGCGGACATACTGGACTTTATAAATACCATAACTACCAGTGCCGATTTTCAGGCAGCCGTCCTTGAACCGGTGAATATGACGATACCCAAGCCTCTCTTGGATGAAGAAAAGTCAACAATAGAAGAAGGAATCAGGCAGAACTTGGTAGCTGGTGCGGTAGCGCAATTAACCAGTGAAGATATAATGGGCTTTATGTTAGAGGCGGTAAAAGAGGTGTCGGGGCAGACTATAGATGCCAGGACTATAGAAGACATGGCGACAACCATCAGAGCCGAGATAGTCGATTCTGTGGAAGAGCACGTCCTGGAGCTTTTGCCCGGCGACCTGGCACAATTGATAGTAGAGCATATATCCGGGTCAATAGTTCAACAGGTAGTCACTCCACTGGCACAGGATATTTATGACCTGATAGTGGACTTGGGGCCGGGCGAGACCCTGACCGAAGCTCTTAACGGATTGCTGGGCGCAGATATAGCCGGGTTGTTGGGGGAGGAGATAGGCGGCGTGATGCCCGGGGATATAACCAACCTGTTGGACGGGTATATCGCTCAACTGGTAGAAGAGAAAATGACGGCTGCGGCCGGGGCAAAGGTTGAAGATTTGGTACAGGCAACAACAGCCCAAACGATAAAAGAAAAGGAGATGACTTCAGCCACCATCACGCTGGTAATATACGGTTATGAAGGTGAGAGCAATGGCCAATAAATTCACTCTATATATTGAAGACACAGAGATTAAAATCCTTATTACCAGAGGGAATACGGTCGAGAAGTGGGCCAGCTTGCTTCTTGAGCCAAGCCTGGTCCGTGACGGAGTCATCCTTGATGAAGACCAGGTGGCCGCCGGTATCAAGATGCTGCTTCAACTGAGTGGGGTAAACGAAAGGAAGGTCACGGTTGGCTTAAGCGGACTCAATTCCATATTCCGAGTTATTTCTCTGCCCGAGCTTCCTCAGACCATGCTGCCTGAGGCGGTGGAGAACGAGGCCGGGCGGGTGATTCCGGTGCCCCTGGAGCAGGTCTATCTTTCTTATCAGCAACTGACTTCCGCCAAGGGGGAAACACGTCTCTTTCTGGTGGCTTACCCGCGGAATTCAACAGATACCCTGATTAAGACGGTGGAAAAGGCGGGCCTGAAACCCAACGTCATGGACCTGGCGCCTCTGGCACTGGCCCGATGTGCCAATGCCCCACGAGCCATAATCGTTAATTCCTGGCTGACCTACCTTGACATCGTGATTATGGTGGAAAGGATGCCCAGGCTGATTCGCAGTCTGTCTCTGCCGGTTGATGTCAGTTCCATGGAAGGTAAGCTACCGACTATTGCTGAAGAGCTTAGCCGCACTGTTGCCTTCTACAATTCCAGTTATCCCGGGGAACCAGTGGATTCATCGGTGCCTGTTCTTGTTTGTGGTGACCTGTCGGAGTCACCAGATAGCTGGGAAACCCTGGTGGGCAAAGCGGGCTATCCCGTATCGGAATTGACTTCCCCGGTACAATTAGTCGAGACGTTCAGGCCCGGTCAGTACATGGTTAATATCGGACTGGCCCTTAAAGGGTGGCCGGCAAAGGGTGAGCAAGACTACTCCTCAATAGTAGATTTCAACGCTCTGCCCGAAGTCTACCGGCCGGCGGTCTTCAAACTAAACCGGGTCATTACTCCGGTGGCTATAGTGGTGGCTGTTGGCGCTCTTGCCTATGGAGGGCTTTTAATCCGGAACGCCATGTCCGAGACATCGCAACTGGAATCCCAGGTAACTCAGGTACAAGCTCAGGCCGATACCTTGCGCTCTGAGATGATATCTATTAACCAAGCTATTGACGAGCAGAATGCGGCCCTGGACCCCCTGCCCGGCCAAGTTACCCAGATGGAGGACGAGCTCTCGTCAATGCAGGCCACCAATGATGCTCTCAACTCCCAGCTTACCAGCCTGGATAAAGGGTTAGAAAAGATTAACGGAGACCTCAGAGAGGCGATCAATCTGCTGCCAGATAACGTGACCCTCCTTGGAATACAGTGTGTGGGTGATGGGGTAACTCTGAATGGTTCTGCTGCGAATGAAAATGACATCTACGCCTATGCCAAAGCCCTAAGAAGCGGTGGTCGGTTTTCCGAGGTTGTCGTTTCTTCCATCACCAGCAAGTCCATCACGCAGGCATCCGGGGAGGAAACAATAGTCTCTAACTTCACATTTCTCCTGAAGTAAGGGGGGTGGGGAATATGGATATTTATGAGTTATTGCGTTTAGCCAAGTCACTGGAAGCATCCGATTTGCATCTGGTTGTTGCCAGTCCGGCGCTGCTCCGGGTTAGGGGGCAGCTGGAGTCGGTTAATGGTTCTGAACCATTAACCGCCGCCGAAATAAACGAGGCCTTCATCCAGCTGACCACCCCGGAGGAAAGGGACTACTTTCACAAGTACCTTGAGCTGGATTTTGCCTATTCAATCTCCGGCGTCGGACACTTTCGGTGTAATGCCGCCCAGCAGCGCGGCGCTATCAGCCTTGCCGTGCGTCTGCTGCCACCCAAGGTGCCCACTGTAGACGAGCTGGAGCTGCCCCAGATATGTAAGAGTCTGATTATGAAGCACCGGGGTCTGATAGTAGTCAGCGGACCAACCGGCAGCGGCAAGAGCACCACCCTGGCGGCAATGATTAATCACCTGAATAATAATGACAGCCGCCATGTTATCACCATTGAAGACCCGATAGAGTACGTCTACCCCAGCATCAAGTGTGCCATTACCCAGCGCCAGCTGGGTGCTGATACCCTGTCTTTTGCCCAGGCTTTGAAGCACGTCTTAAGGCAGGACCCGGATGTCATACTGGTGGGCGAAGTCCGGGACCCGGAGACGGCGGCGGCGGTAATCAGCGTGGCCGAGACCGGTCACCTGGTGCTGTCCACGGGGCATGCCCCCAGCGCTCCCCAGGCCGTGGAGAGGGTGGTAGACCTCTTCCCGCTGCACGAGCGACCCCTGGCCCAGGCCCGGTTGGCTTCGTTGCTCATCGGCGTGATGACCCAGGTGCTGGTGCCCCGCGCCGACGGCTCGGGCAGGATAGCCGCCGTTGAGATTATGCTGGCTAACTCGGCGGTGAGAAACCTCATCCGCGAGGGCAAGCTTTACCAGCTGGCCAATGCCATCCGAACCGCCCACGATGCAGGCATGATTACGCTGGATGAGGCCCTGGTTGACCTCTACATCAGGAAGGTCATTAACGGTGAGACCATGCTCAACTTCTGCAATGACCGTGGAGAGGTAGAGAATCTTGTTGGCCGTGATAGCAGGCGCCGCATCGTTGAAGTGAAAGAAGCGAATTATTAAAGCTTTTCCGTTTTGCCTGATGGCACATTCCTGTAAATGAGAGAGGGGCCGTAAGCCCCTCTCTCAATTTTTACCGATTATCCCCTTAAAGCCTTTCCCAGATATCCCGGTTGATTTTTGCCTGCTTAAGAATGCGGGCGAGCAGTTCTCTACCTACATCACTCTGATGAGGGTTGGGAATTCGTAAACGGACTTCGCCTCTAATCATAAATTGGTGCTTTCTACCGGAGTAAGGGCCCTCAAAGCCGAGAGCCCGCAGGTATTTGATTAGCTCATCCCTTCTAATAGGACCCAGATGGGGGGGGCACTAAACAGCTTCTTTCACCGTGAGGTCAATCCCATTTATAACTGGCAGAGGTAGATGGCGGGATATGCTAAGCAGGATCCATTCTTCCAGGACTTCTTTCAGCTCACTGCGACAGGGCTCAAGGGTATTACTATTGGCGTAAACGCCCTCAAAGCCAGGAATGTATCCATAAAACGTATTGTCGTCAGAAAGAATCTCATATTCGGCTCTTCTCATGGCTGCATCAATGTATTCAGTTAACATAAATCTACTCCTATGCCCTCACTAGTGCATATCCTACAACAGGCCATCACCTGCTGTCAAAGCTTCTTCAACCTCCCCCAAAATCCCTCTCTGTCTCCCTTTGTCAAAGGGAGACGACCAGTCTCCCCCCTTAGCAAAGGGGGACTAAAAGAAGGTATCAGTGTACAGTCACATTGCCGCTCTGAGCAATGTCATAAGCCTGCTGTAGCGGGAACCTGCCGGACAGTTGGTCATCCAGATGCAGCGTCACGCCGGGGTTAGTGGCATCCGTAACCTGAACGTCGTTACATTCAGCCTTCGTTTGCACCGTAACAGGATAGCTGCCGCCATCCAGTTGCGATGAATGGGCCTCTATCATCAAGGTGTACACCGCTATCTGGACGTTGTGCAGCTCGGCCTTCTTGGCCTCTTCCTCGCCGTGGTGCATCATGTTGAGGATGCTGGGGATGGCCACTGCTGCTATTACGCCGAGGATGGAGACCACCACCACCAGTTCTATAAGGGTGAAGCCCCTCTCACCCCGGCGTGCTGGCTTTAAAAGTCTGTTCACCTTTCTGTTTCCCCTGTGAGCTTTGACTGTTGCTGGCCGCTATAATCAGGAAAGCCCACCGGTATGGTCTACTGTATAGCCACACCGATGAGCTTTAGTCCTCCGGGCTTGGGTAGCGCCCGGATTCCTTTTGCCTGCTTTAATACCTTACTTTACTTTGACCAGCCGCTGCCGGCTGCATAGGTCATGCCGGACCACTTGCCGTCGCTGCATGCTGTGGCTGCCGTTATGTGGCCGTAATCATCGAGTGTATATTGGGCCTGCAGAGTGCCGCTGATTTTGGCCATCACGTCCAGTGTAGTACCGGTGTTATAGGTAACGCTCTGGTCACGACCGTTAGCAATAGCGGCTCCACCAACCGTGCATCCTGTATCCAGCTCAAAGACATTGTTATCTACCATGGCGGCCAGCACTCCGGTCTCCACATCGTGCGCCTCGGTGTTGGCGGCCTGCACCCTGCCGGTGCCCATCATATTCATCACGTTGGGGATGACCACGGCGGCCAGGATACCCAGGATGGCGACCACCACCAGAAGCTCAATCAGGGTAAAGCCCTTCTGACCGTAATGGAACTTCTTCATTAACCTCCCTATCTTCACTTAGCACCTCCTTTCCTTTAGTAATATCAGGTTTAATAAGGTAGATTAAAGATATGTTAGCTTATATCTAAAGCGGAGGCCAAGTCAATAGAACATTGGTCATGCCATCGGGTAGTACTTATATCCTAGGCGTTGAGCTCCTGCAGGCTGACTTCAAAGACCTTGATGTGTTGGCGCTGGGCAAACTGGCTGGCCTCATGGGTGAGCCCGGGTGCCGCCACCAGGACTTTGTCCAGAATACCGATGTCGTAGGCCTTGTCGTCAAAGGCGAACACCGCATCCAGGCCTATGGGCTCTTCGGACACCTGGACGCCGATGGCGATACGGTGGTTTATGATGCCGTCGTCCTTGACGGCCAGTATGTCTATGGTGTGTTCGGCGCCGGATTTACCCCTGACCTTGGCGTTCTCGGTTATATTATAGCCGTATCCCTCAAGGTAGCTTATCAGCTGTGACTTGGAGGTGAACTTGAAAGGCTCTTTGCTTATTTCCCTTGACTCAGGCACGCCGCCGGCCAGGACCGTCTCCAGGTCCCTGACCTCCAGCACCTTTATCCTCTGCTGGCTGGCGAACTTCTCGGCCTCCCGGCCCAGTTCAGGAAGTACAACCAGTATTTTATCGTGAATGCCTATGTCATAGGCTTTATCGTCAAAGTCAAAAATCTCTCCCAGCTCTATCTTCTGCCCGGCGACCTTGACGCCGATGGCGACGGTATAGGTGATAATGCCGTCGTCTCTGGTAGCCAGAATGTCTATCTTGTGGGCTGCCCCTGACCGGCCCCTGACGACGGCGTCTTCAACCACCTGGTAGCCCCGCTTTTGCAAAAAATCCAGAAGCTGGGGTTTGGGCTTGAGCTCAAACTCCAGCAGGCTTCTCTTGGCTTCGTTCAAACTGTAGTAGTGTATGTCAACCTGGGTGACCTTGTCCTCCTCGGTTACGGCGTAGCACTTCAGGCAGTGCCACTTCATCTGGGGCAGGCCAAAAATCTCAAAGCAATCGTGACACTTGTAGAGCATCCCCAGGCTGCGGTAGTCGCTTTCTGCGGCTCTTAATGGCTGATGGCACTTGGGGCATATGTATCGGCCCTTATCATTAAACTCATCTTCCAGGCCGGTATAGTGGCAAACAATATGCTCCATGATTCGGCCGCGGACTATGTCTCCCGAGCTGCACTTGGGGCAGAGGACGGCTGGTCTTAGGTTTATGGAATTGCACTGGGGACAGCGCAGCAGCCGGTCAAAGAAGTTTTTCTCCAGGATGCCTTCATTGGCCAGCGATTCCAGAACATGGACTATTTCCTTGTCCTCGACATTTAGAACCTTTTTTACCGCCGGGTAGATGTAGCCCAGCTCACTGGTGAAATCAAGCTGGGGACGAATGTCAACGATGTTGCCCGCCAGCATCTCGGCCAGCAGGTTCATGGCCTTTTTATCGGCCACAAACCTTATCCTTTTCTGGACCTCCCGCAACTGGTCATCGGTAAAGGACTCGGCCACGTCAATCTCACCCTCTTAATCGCCAGTATATGCTGCCGGGTGGTAAAAGTCAACACACCTGCTTAAGCCTCTATTTGACGGGAGCGGTAAAATCAGCCAAAATAGACAACCATGGATGGCGTCTGGATGGTGGTCTTTGCTTTACTGGGGATGACTATAGGCAGCTTTCTCAATGTCTTGATTGACCGCCTGCCCGCCGGCCAGTCAATCGCTTTTCCGGCGTCTCATTGTGCCTCCTGCCAGCGCCGTCTGACAGTCAGGGAGCTTGTTCCTGTTTTCAGCTATTTATGGCTGCGTGGCCGCTGCCGCCACTGCCAGGCCCCCATACCCAGGCGCCTGCTCTGGGTAGAAACTGGCACCGGAGCCCTGTTTGTTTTTCTCTACTGGCACTACGGTCTCGGCCCGGAACTGGCGGTGGCCGCCGTCTACTTTTGCCTTTTCGTTGTTCTTATGGTTATAGACCTGGAGCACGGGCTTATTCTTAACCGGCTGGTATACCCCGGTATAGTGCTCGCTTTAATCCTCGGTGCCATCGGTGAATTCCTGCCGGACCTGGAGATTGTGCCTGATATCACCGGGGCGGCCGCTGGTGGTGCTATCGGCCTGGGCTTGTTCCTGTTGATTGTTGTCATTTCCCGTGGTGGTATGGGCTGGGGGGATGTCAAGATGGCGGCTCTAATAGGAGTGGTCTGCGGTTTTCCTCTGGTATTTGTTGCCCTCTTTCTGGCTGTGGTTCTGGGCGGCCTGATAGCCGGGCTACTGATGGTATTCAGAGCAAGAGGGCGCAAGCAGGGCATCCCTTTTGCCCCTTTCCTCTCCCTGGGTGTCATGCTCACTCTGCTCTGGGGAGGCAGTATCCTTAACTGGTATCTGGGCCTTTTTAATCGCTAGACCAAAATTTGTTAATTCTCCTGATACCCTATTGACAGGGCTAGTATAATATGATAACTAGTATAATAGTACTGGCTCAATAGTAGGGGGGTATCATGAAGTTAGACCGGAGAAGGTCCAGCATGGAGATAATAGCTGATATGCTCCGGCTCGGTGAAGCGGGTAAGACCGAGATAATGTACAGTGTCAATATGAGCTATTTTCAGTTACAGAAGTATCTAGGCTTTCTGCTTGACCGCGGCCTGATTGACAAGGTAACATTGGGGAACCCTTCTGTAACCTACAGGGTGACCAAGAAAGGGCTTAGGACGCTGAAGAGCATAGATGCCGTCCTGGAGACCCTGGAGCTCAGGGATACAGATGAGCTGTAGGCGTTGGCGAATGGGTGAGTTTGAAAGGAGAGACCTATGTCGGAAAAGGTGATGCTTATAGTTCCGGCAGAGCTTGCCAGGAAGATTGATGAGAACCGCGGTGACATGTCTCAGGCAGAATTCATTGACTTCCTGATTGAAAGCCGGCTGAGTGAGGAGACCAGGGGGCAAAGGGGTGTCAGTAAGGAAGAGATGGAATCGCTGAAGACGGCGGTAAACAAGTTCCTTGCCAAGGAAGAAGCAGCTAAGCAGAAGTTTGCCACCAGAGAAGAGTTTCTGTCTTTTCAGCAGGACACGCGGAAACTGCTCAAGAGTTTTCTGGATTTCTTTATCGGCTACGGGCTTGAACTTGGTAAACAGTCCCCTACCAATGAGCTGGCGGAGATAACCAGTAAACTCAAGGGGCTTGAGGATGAACTGGCCTCCGAAGAAGGTGGCGAGGTAAAACTTAAGTGGAAGTAGATTCCTGACCTATTCGGGTTTATAGCTAAGACCTGCCCTCTCCTCTACCGGAGAGGGCTTTTTTATTCTCCTCTAGCTTTAATAGAACATTGTTCTAGAATACAAAACCTTCCCATAGCCTTTACCGGTGTGCCATAGTGGGCGGCGGAGAGGTTTATGACCTACATTTTTTTAGGCACACTGGGTTTTCTGGTGTTACACCTTTTTGACCTGGCCTCATTAAAAAGGACACCCCTGCTGAAGCCGGTTATCTGGCTTACGGGCAGCAGCCTGCTGGTTCTTTCTATTGTTATGGTCTGCCTCACCCCGGAGAGGATGTCGCTTCCGACCTGGTCGCTCTGGCTGGGCTGGTCACTGCTCCCGGGCTCGCTTATTCTGCTGTTGCACTCTCTTTTTATTAATCTTCCCTTTGTCAAGACCTATGTTTCCACTGGCACTGGTGACCAGCTGGTGAGAACGGGCTTCTATGCCCTAGTGCGCCATCCCGGAGTGTATGGCTTCATTCTGTTCATGCTGTCTCTGTTTCTGGTTTCCGGGTCGGGTCTGTTACTGGTTGCCGCCCCGACATGGATTTTGTTTGACATCCTGCTGGTTGTTATCCAGGACAGGTTTTTGCTTACCCGGATGTTCCCGGGATATGAGGAATACCAGAAGGAAACCCCGATGCTGGTGCCCAACAGGAAGAGTTTAACCACTTTTATCAATCTTTTAAGGCCACCAAAAACGAGTAATCAAAAACAAAGGAGGTTGGACAAAATGATTACACTAGGTGAGCTACTCAGGCAAGGTAAAACCGAGGAGGTGTGGCAGAAGTGCTGCGGCTTTATTGACCTCAGCCTTGAAGACTTTATGTTGATTCAGCGGCGGTTGCTATTAGAGCAGATAGCTTTACTCAAGAAGTGCGAGCTGGGGCGAAGGGTTATGAATGGGGTCAGACCTGAGACCGTGGAGGAGTTCCGCGAGCTTGTTCCCATGACCACCTATGCTGACTACGCCCCCTATCTCCTCAAACGCCGGCCGGATATGCTGCCCGAGAAGCCGCTAACCTGGATGCACACCTCGGGCAGGTCTGGTGAATACCCTTTTAAATGGGTTCCACTCACCAGAAGGCAGTATCGGGAGATGGGGCCGGCTATGCTCTCAGCCCTGATTTTTAGCAGCTGCCAGGACAGGGGAGATGTCGTCCTTAAAGTGCATGACAAATATCTCTATGCTCTGGCTCCGGTACCATATCTCTCCGGCGTAGCCGGGCGGAGGGTTGAAGAGGAAGATTTTCTGGACTTCATGCCGACGCTGGAAACCGGAGAAAAAATGGAGTTTACCGACTCGGTGAGGCAGGGCTTTAAGCTGGCCCTGTTTGAGGGGATGGATGTGTGCGGTGCCATAGCCAGCCTGCTGGTGTCAATGGGCGAGCGGTTCAATCAGGGTAATGGGAATATAGATGTCAGGCCCTTTCTGCGCCGGCCAAAGGCCCTGATGCGGCTGGCAAGGGGCTATGCCAAAAGTAAACTGGCTCACCGCCCGATGTTACCCAAAGATATATGGTCGCTGAAGGGTGTGGTGGCCGGTGGTACCGATACCACCATCTTCAGGGATAAGATCAAAGACATGTGGGGGCGATATCCGCTGAATATCTATGCCTTTACCGAGGGGTTGGTGGTGGCGGTACAGACCTGGGACTATCAGGGAATGACCTTCCTGCCCCACATGAACTTCCTTGAGTTTATCCCCGAGGCGGACAGCTATAAACTGAGGCAGGACCCAACGTATCAGCCTCAAACCCTTCTCCTTGATGAGCTAAAGGCCGGTGAGAAGTATGAACTGGTTATCACCAACTTTCTCGGCGGAGTTATGGTTAGATACAGAAATGGTGACATGATTAAGATTACCTCGCTTCGCAATGAACAACTGGATATAGACATACCCCAGATGGAATTCCACTCCCGCGTCGATGACCTGATTGACATCGCCGGCTTTACCCGGTTGACCGAGAGAGTCATCTGGCAGGCCATAGAACGCTCCGCGATAGCCTGTGAGGATTGGACGGCACGCAAGGAAGTCCTAGAGGAGCAACAGAAGCTGCATATATACCTGGAACTCAAGGAAAATAGTCATCAGGAAGAGGAGGTTGAACTCGCTATCCACCGGCAGCTCAAAGAACTGGACAGCGACTACGCCAATCTGGAATCATTCCTGGGGCTGAGAGCCTTAGAGATTACTTTGCTGCCCAGGGATGCCTTCCAGGCTTACCGCCTTAAGCAGCAGGCGGCTGGTGCCGATATGGCCCGCTTGAAAGTGCCGCACATAAATCCGTCAGACAGTGCGATAGACTTCTTGGTCAGGGTGGCGCGCAAGATAACTGTGCCCAGCCCGGCGCAACCCCGGCAGACACCGGTTGAGAGAGTATAGGCCATAATTCTAGTCTGCAATTGAGCCCCTCCATTTGGAGGGGCTCAATTTGTAACGGGGATGGCTCCTCATGCAAGCGAGTGCTAAGTACTATAGTCCTATCCGGTAGCGGTATTTGCTTGACAGCTATGGTGCGATAGTGGATAATGCGGGCTGGAGAGGCCCGAGTGAACGTATATGCCTTAATACCACTAGTCAGCTTTATTGCCTATCTAGTACTGATCGGTTTGATTGTCCTGCGTCCCCTGGCCAGGGTACACAGAATCTTCATCTACCTTCTGATAGCGTCAGCGCTGTGGAGTCTCAGCTCCTTTGTTTTGCATGCCAACATCTTTCCCACCCAGACATTACTCTGGAACCGAGCTCTTCTTGTCCTGGCGATATCGGTGCCGCTCCTTTTTTATCATTTTATCCGGTTTTATTTCAACAAACCTGTCGGAATCGGCGCCAAGCTGGGCTACATCACCCTGTTAGGCTTTGCCGTTTTCATCAATATGGGTGGCATCCTGAAAAGCTCCAGCGTGGTTGACGGTAAACTGTACTGGGAGCATGACGCCTCGTTCTATCTGCTTTTTGTCTTTCTGGGCGGCTTTATGGTCACGTCGATGTTGTACCTTATACAGGGGTTCAGGAGAGCAACCGACCCCAACGAAAGAAACCGGCTGGTCTACTTGCTGAGTGCCATCTGCACTTATATGGTATTTGCTCTGACCAACATTATCCCGACCCTGGCCAACTATTCCGTTGACCACATCGGGAACATCTTTTTCGTCCTGATAATCAGCTATGCCATCTTGAGGTATCAACTTCTTAACATCAGGCTGGTGGCCCGAAGAGGGCTGACGTATACCGTTCTGGTTGGTGTTCTGGTCGGCATAGTCACCGGTATCGTGTTCTTTGGCCGAGATTTTCTTGGCCAGCAGTCACAAGTCAGCATTGTATTCTTTGCCACCCTGATTGCCCTTATGCTAATTGTGCTAGCCCGGCCAATGATGTGGTGGGTGGGAAAAACCGTGGACCGTCTGTTTTACCGGCAGACATACAACTACCGCCAGGCGCTGCTCGGCTTTGGCAGCAGGATGGGCAACATCCTTAACCTTGACGAACTGGCTAAAGAGATGTTACCCACAATGACCAAGGCCTTGGGCATCAATGGGGCCAGCTTACTGTTCCCGGATAGTGACACTGGTAACTTCGTGTCCAAGTTTACCTTCCCCGAGGTCAAGGAAAAGCCGGGCAACGACCTGGTCTTCAGTGGTGACAGCCCGGTCATCGCCTGGTTAGACAGGACAGGCCGCCCCATTGACCCGGGGCAGATTGACAACCTGCCCGAGTTCAAAGGGTTATGGCAGGATGAGAAGGAACAGCTGGCCAGGTCTGAGCTGGGTTTTCTGTACCCGCTGAAGAGCCGCGATAAGCTCATCGGTGTCTTGGCTCTGGGCAGAAAGGAGTCGGGGGGGCTTTATTCTCACGAGGATGTAGAGCTGGTGACCAATATCTCCAATCAAGCCGGAATTATAATAGAAAATGCTCACCTCTTCACTCAAGCCCAGATAATGGCCAACACCGATGAACTGACCGGACTGTACAATCACCGACATTTCCATGAGCGTCTTGAGCAGGAGATCGCCCGGGGTTCCCGATTTGGCAGCACCTTCTCCCTGATAATGCTGGACATAGACCTTTTCAAGTCTTACAACGATAATTACGGGCATCTGGCAGGAGACCAGGTTCTGAGGCGGATTGGCCGCTATATTGACAGCTCCATCAGAAACATAGACCTGGCTTTTCGCTATGGCGGCGAGGAGTTCGCCATCCTGCTGCCCGAGGCTCGCCTGGATGATGGCTACAAGGTGGCCGAGCGTATTCGCAAAACCATTGAGACCAAGACGAGCTCCCGGGCAATGCCCATAACCGCCAGCCTGGGAGTGGCCAACTGGCCCAATGACGGCGTAATGAAGGAGGAGGTCATCGGCCGGGCTGATGCCGCGCTTTACCAGGCCAAACAGATGGGCCGGAACCGGATCTGCCTGTCATCGGATGTTTTAAAGCCGGGAACACCCCAGATTGCTGCCGAGCTTGAGGCACAACCAAGGGCCCTGAGCATAATCTATGCTCTGGCGGCCACCGTGGACGCCAAGGACAGCTATACCTACGGGCACTCCAGGAAGGTCAGCGAGTATGCCGTGGCTATGTCAGAGATGCTCAAGATGCCCCAGGAGAATATAAGGACCATACGGGCGGCCGGTTTGCTGCATGACATAGGTAAGGTTGGTGTCCCGGATTCTATACTCAACAAAAAGCTACCTCTGGTTGATGAAGAATGGAAGCCAATCAAAGCCCATCCTGAACTCGGCGTTGAGATACTGCGGCACATCATTGACCTGGTGAACTGTTTGCCGGCCATCATGCACCACCACGAGCGTTTTGACGGCCGTGGCTATCCGGCGGGCCTCAAGGGTGACAAAATTCCGAAGGAGGCCCGCATTCTGGCGGTGGCCGATGCTTATGACGCCATGACCTCGCCCCGGCCTTACCGGGAGCAGCTGTCATCAGAGAATGCCCTTAATGAACTCAGGCGTTGTGCCGGCACCCAGTTTGACCCGGAACTGGTAGAGGTCTTCTGCGATATTATCCGGCTGAACCGGCCCAAGAGCCTGGGGATAAAGACCAACAGGGACGCCGAGGATTAAGAACCCTTCTCGGACTCCCGCCTCTTTAATGATTTTGAATCCGGTTTGGCCTTTATCCGGCTTGTTTGACACAAGATAGACGGCACCGTAGACTGTGCAGATAATGAAAACCCTGAAAGTTCTGGCCGGTGTTTTTCTGGGCCTAATCCTTTTCCTTTCACTGGCTGTTTTCGGTCTGACGCTTACCGCCAGGACGACCGCGTTAAGTGCCGGCTTTATCACCTCCCGACTGAATGATTTGCCTGTCTCTCCTTTAGTTCATGAGATTGAACCCCGGGCGGTGGCAGATAACCCCGAGGTAGCCGGTTATATTGAAGGCTTTGTCACTCAACACGAGCCTGAAGTAAAGGAGCGGTTGGGTAACGCCATCGGCGATGTCTACGATTACCTGCTGGGTAGAGCCCCTGACCTGAAGCTGGCAGACACACTGGAGGCCACCATCCTTGACCCTCAACTGACCACGAAGCTGATTGGGGGACTTGACAAGGCCTTTTTGGCGGAACATTTCAGTGACAACATACTGGCCCTTATAGGTAACTGGCCGAGTGATTTCCCGGTTAAGGAATACCTGGGCGATGTCGCCGTAGAGCTGGGGCCCTGGATAAATGAGCAGGCGGGCGTTGTTGTCCCGCCGGCCTATGACTATGTCCTGGGCAAGAGCCAGCACCTGAATGTGGTAATATCTCTAGAGCCGGTTAAAGAGAGCCTGAGGACGGTTCTGGAGCAGGCTTTTCTGGAATCACCGCCGCCGGAGCTTGCCGGACTGCCTCCGGCGGTATTGGAGCAGGAGTTCGATACCCGGTTTGAGCAGTTCGCCAGAAGCATACCGGCCACCTTCACCCTTAATGAAAGCTTCCTCGGTCTGGATAAAATCAGGCCGGACGTTGCCCAGGCACTCGGGGACGCCGAGCAGGCACTAGGGGAAGCCAGGGGGTATATTGGTTATTTTCAGCTGGGTTTCGGCCTGTCAATCGGCTTTATTCTGTTGCTGATTGCAGGCATCATTCTAGTTTATCGTCAGATCAGAGCCGGTACCCGTGTCCTGGGCATAGTCTTTCTCGCCTATGGTACCCTTGAGCTTGTGGGCGTATTCATTGTCCGGAGCTTGGCCCGGGCACAGATAATGTCCGCCGATATCCCGGCATCGGTCCAGGAATGGCTGGTCAGGCTGGCTGGCGGCTCACTGACACCGCTGTTGATATTTGTCATCGCACTCTTGTTAGTCGGAGCCGCCCTGGTTGCCGTCTCTTTTGCCTACCGGTCACGCCGGCAGCCGGAGTAGCCGGCGGCTAAGGGTTGTCCGGATTAATCTTTTTGTGCCAGATGTGTTATGCTATATAAGCCGGTCAAAAAAGAATTAGATGGAGTCAGGCGATGAGATTTGGCGCTCTGGAAATTGGCATTATTCTTGTGATTATCCTTATCATTTTCGGGGTAACGCGGCTGAGAAAGCTGACGGTCAATTCTGCTCCGCAGGACGAAGCCCCGGTCAGAGCCAGGAGAAGGAGGCAGCCGAAACAGACCCATCACTCCCGCCTACAGATTGTTGGCTTTATCGTTATTCTGGTAGGTATTCTGGTCCTGCTGTCCGGTCTGAACATGATAAAATGGGTTGTCTGGAGTCCGTTTGCGGCTATAATCATTGTCGCCCTCGGCCTGGTGACAATAATTATAGCCAGACGTGGCTGAGGTCTGGTTCAAAAACAATCATTTCATTATTACAGACAGGCTGTAGCTTATGAAAAAGGTCGGTGTTCTGTACCATCCACTCAACGAAGAGGCTCTGACCCTGGCAAAGAGGCTGGCGCAGTTTCTGGAGTCGATCGGCGTCTCTTTCTGGCTCTGCTCTGCCTGGGAGGGAGGGAAGGCCAGAGAGCAGGCGCCTGGTAGCGACCTGATTCTGGCCACCGGCGGCGATGGCACCATACTACGGGCGGCCCAGGCGGTGGCGCCTGCCCCGATACCTATTACCGGTATCAACCTGGGCAGGCTGGGATTTCTGACCGAGCTCGGTGCCGATGAGGCCGTGGAGAAGCTGCCCGCCCTTCTGGGGGGAAAGGGCTGGATTGATGAGCGCACTATGCTTGAAGCCGAGCTTGTAAGGGGTGGAGAGGAGGCAAGCAGAAGATATCTGGCCCTCAATGACGTCGTAGTCGCCCGGGGAGAAATCGCCCGCATCATATATGTTGAAGTCACCATTGATGGCCAGCCGCTGACCACCTACAAATCCGACGGTGTCGTCGTGGCTACGGCCACCGGCAGCACCGGTTATTCGCTGGCGGCGGGGGGGCCTGTCCTTCACCCTGAGGCGAGCCAGTTTCTGCTGGTGCCGATAGTGCCCCACCTCAGCCTGAACCACACCCTGGTGCTGCCATCGGAAGCCGAGGTCAGGCTAACGGTGGGCGCCATTCACAGGGCTGTGCTGAGCATAGATGGGCACATAAGCTTGCCTCTGGCCGGTGGTGATGCCATAATGGTGAGACGCAGCCGGGTAAAAACCCGCTTCCTGAGAGTGAGTCCGCGGGCTTCTTTCTATAGCACGCTGGAGCAGAAGCTGAGAGGATAAAAACCAATGGCATTTCAGGTGGAGAAGGCCAGGGTAAGCGACGCCAGCCGGATACACAGGCTGGTCAACTACTTTGCCGATAAGGGCGAGATGCTGCCCCGGCCGCTGAGCGAGATTTACGAGAACATCAGGGACTATTTCGTCATCAGGGAAGGTGGGCAGGTGATTGCCTGCGCCGCCCTGCACGTCAGCTGGGAAGACCTGGCTGAGGTGAAGTCGGTGGTGGTTACCGAGAAGCACCAGAGACAGGGAATTGGCGAGCGGCTGGTCGGTGCCTGCCTTGAGGAAGCCGGCGACCTGGGTATTTCCACCGTCTTCTGCCTGACCTACAGTCCGGAGTTCTTCGGCAAGTGCGGCTTTGCCCGCGTAGACAAATCAGAGCTGCCCCACAAGGTGTGGGGGGAGTGCTACCTGTGCCCCAAGTTCCCCAACTGCGATGAGCTTGCCCTAATCTATCGCTTTGAAAGGGAAACCTAGCTTGGAGGAGAAGACCCTATCCAGCCAGAGAGTCTACAGCGGCAGTATCTTAAATCTGCGGATTGATGATGTCAGCCTGCCCGGTGACCGAAGAACCAGACGGGAGATTGTTGAACACGGCGACTGCGTGGCGGTGGTGGCTATTGACGCCGGCGGCAACGTGCTTCTGGTGAGACAGTACCGCAAGGCGGTGGAAAAGGAGCTTCTGGAGATACCGGCTGGCTGTATTGACCCCGGGGAGGAGCCGGCAGACGCCGTCCGCCGTGAGATGCGCGAAGAGACCGGATATCTGCCCCAGAAGATAGACAGGCTGGGCGGATTCTATTCGGCGCCGGGCTACTGCACCGAGTATCTTCACATCTACCTGGCCGCCGAGCTTGTTCCTGACCCTCTTCACGCCGAGGACACCGAGAGCATTGAGCTGGTTCCGGTGCCTCTTGGCCAGGTACCCGGGCTTATCGCCTCGGGCGATATCTGCGACGCCAAGAGCATCGCCGGGCTTCTTTTATATCTAGCCAAGGTGACCCGATAGCTGCCGTCCGCCCAGGACATGCAGGTGGAGATGAGGCACCAGCTGCCCGCCCTGCTTGCCGCTGTTGATGACCAGGCGGTAGCCGGTCTCGGAGATACCCTCGCTCTTAGCCAGCTTGTTGGCGACGCTGACCATGTGCCCCAGAAGGGGGGTCTCTTTTTCGGTCAGGTCAGCCAGATAGGTTATGTGCTTCCTGGGGATGACCAGCAGGTGCACCGGCGCCTGGGGGTTGATGTCGCGGAAGGCGACCACCTCTTCATCCTGATACACGATGTCGCTGGGTATTTTGCCGGCAGCAATGTGACAGAAAATGCAATCCATCTTGCCTCCTCTAGGGTCTGGTTTTGCTCTGGGTGAACAGGTCGCCGCCGTAGATATCATTGGCCACGATAGCCGGGAAGTCCCCCATCTCAAGCCGCATGATAGCCTCGGCCGCCAGTTCGGGGTAGGCGATGATCTCCGCCTTCTTGATGGATTTCGCCAGCAGGGCGCCGGCACCGCCGAAGGTGACAAAATAGACAGCCTTGTACTTCTTGATAGCCTCCTTTACCTCCGGTGAGCGGCTGCCCTTGCCAATCATGGCCCTCAGCCCGGCGGCGAGAAGGGGTGGAGTATAGATGTCCATCCGGCCGCTGGTGGTCGGCCCGGCGGAGCCGATGACCTGCCCCGGCCGGGCGGGCGACGGCGCCGTGTAGTAAAGGGTCTGGCCTTTGATGTCTAAGGGCAGTTTATCACCGCTTTCCAGCGCCTGGACTAGCCTCTTGTGGGCGGCGTCACGAGCGGTATATACCACGCCGGAGATGAGAACCCTGGCGCCGACTTTTAGTTTCTTAATTACTTCAGGCTCAATTGGCGAGGTTATTTTGATAATGTCTGTCAACCTAATCCCCTTATAATATTGTTTCCTTGTGGCGGGCGCTGTGGCACTGGAGGTTGACGGCTACCGGCAGGCTGGCCATATGGGCGGGCATGACTTCGGCGTGAACCGCCAGGGCCGTTGTCCTGCCACCGAGGCCCAGCGGGCCGATGCCCAGGGCATTGACCCCAGCCAGAATTTCCTGCTCCAGCTGGGCAATTTCTGGGTCGGGGTTTGATTCATCCACTTTCCGTAGCAATGCCTCTTTAGCCATCAGCATCGCCTTCTCGGCGGTGCCACCGATGCCCAGTCCGATAACCAGAGGCGGGCAGGGGTTGCCCCCCGCCTCATCCACCGTCTTAACTACAAGGTCAATGATGCCCTGTTTTCCGGCGCCGGGCTTGAGCATCGCCAGCCGGCTCATGTTCTCGGCGCCGCTGCCCTTGGGCATAACGGCTATCTTTAGAAGGCTGCCGGGTACTATTTTAGTGTGGATTACCGGCGGGGTGTTGTCTCCGGTGTTAACTCTTGCGGAGAAGGGCTGGCTGACCATTGACTTGCGCAGGTAGCCCTGCCTGTAGCCCTGGCAGACCCCCTGAGTAACGGCGGTATCGAGGTCGCCGCCGGTGATGTGGACATCCTGTCCTATCTCAACGAAAATGACTGCCGTACCGCAGTCCTGACACAGGGGCAGGCTTTCTTTTTGGGCGATACCGGCATTTTCTATGAGTTTATCCAGGATGTCTCTTGCCAGCGGTGATTCTTCCTCGTCACGGGTTCCTTTTAGCGCTGATAGCACGTCCTCGCCCAGCTCAAAGTTGGCCTGCTGGCACAGTCTGGAGACGGCCTGGGTAATATCCTGGGCTTTGATTTGTCTCATTTGGGGCTACAACCTTATCCCCTTCAAACTACCCGGTCTTTATCGCATCTATAATGTTCCTTACTGCCTCGGCAGAAGCAGTAAGAGCTTTCCTCTCCTCATCGGTGAGCTCAAGCTCAACTATCTCCTCGATGCCACCCCTGCCCAGCCTTACCGGCATGCCGATAACCACATCTTTTATGCCATATTGCCTGTCAAGGCAGGCGGCGCAGGGCAGGATTTCTTTCTTGTCCAGAATTATCGCTTCAACCATTCTGGCGGCGGCGGCTGACGGGGCGTAGAAGGCGCTGCCCGTCTTGAGCAGGCGGACAATCTCGGCGCCGCCGTTTATAGTGCGCTCCACCAGCCGGCTGATGGTCTCCCGGGGCAGCAATTGCGTTATAGGCTTACCTTTGACTGTAGTCAGCCTTGGGATGATGACCATGTTCTGCCCGTGCTCCCCCAGCACGAGGGCGGATACGTCTGTTACCGGCACTTTAAGCTCAGCGGCGATGAAGCTGGCAAAGCGGGCGCCATCAAGGACGCCGGATAGTCCCAGGACACGGTTTACCGGGAAACCACTCGTCTTGAGTGCCAGATAGGTCATGGCGTCCACCGGGTTGGTGACCATAATGATAATGCCGTTGGGTGAGTATCGGGTGATATTTTGAATGACTTCGGAGACAATCTTGACATTGGTTTTCAGCAGCTCGTCACGGGTCATGCCCGGCTTTCGGGTAGCGCCGGAGGTGATGACGACTACATCCGAGTTAGCCGTGTCCTGATAGTCGTTAGCCCCGATGATGTTATGGCTAAAGCCAATGATAGGCGCCGACTGAAGTATGTCCAGGGCCTTACCCTGGGGCAGGCCGTCAACAATATCAAGCAGTACGATGTCGGCGAAGTCCTTCTCCGCCAGACGCTGGGCCAGACTGCCGCCGACATTTCCGGCGCCGATGATGCTAATTTTAGGGGTCATTGTTATCCTCTTAGTTTCTCGATGACGGCATCGGCCACCTGAGAGGTGCCCACGGCCAGGGACTGTTCCCCTTGTGGCTTCAGGTCATAGGTGACACTCTTGCCCTCGGCGATGACGCCGGCGATGGCCCCTTCCAGCCGGTCGGCTGCCTCTGCCTCACCGATGTGGCGCAGCATCATCACCCCGGAGAGCATCATGGCCATGGGATTGGCCTTGTTCATGCCCTTGTACTTGGGAGCACTGCCGTGGGTCGGCTCGAAGAGGGCGGCCTCATCACCGATGTTGGCTCCCGGAGCCAGTCCCAGGCCGCCGACCAGCCCGGCGCACAGGTCGGAGAGGATATCTCCGTAGAGGTTGGGGGCGACGATGACATCGAACTGCTGCGGCCTCTTCACCAGCTGCATGGTCATATTGTCCACAATCCTGTCCTCAAACTCAATCTCGGGGTAGCCTGTGGCCGTGTCGCGGGCGACGGACAGGAAAAGCCCGTCCGAGAACTTCATGATGTTGGCTTTGTGGACGGCGGTCACCTTTCCTCTCTGGTTGGCGCGGGCGTATTCAAAGGCGAAGCGGACAATCCTCCGGCTGCCGGTCTCCGAGATGGGCTTGATGCTGATGCCCGAGTCTTCCCTGATAGTGACGCCGTGGGTCTTCTTAAGCAGTTCTATCAGCTCTGCCGCCTGGGGAGTACCTCTCTCGAACTCGATACCGGCGTAGAGGTCTTCCGTGTTCTCCCTGACGATAACGATATCTATATCTTTATAGGGCGTCGGCACTCCGGGGTAGCTCTTGCAGGGGCGCAGACAGGCGTAGAGCTCGAGCTTATTACGCAGGGCGACATTGACACTCCTGAAGCCGGAGCCCACCGGCGTGGTCACCGGCCCCTTGAGCGCCACCCGGTTCTTCCTGATGGACTGGATGACGTGCTCCGGCAGCGGTGTGCCGTACTCTTCCTGGACATCGGCACCGGCATAGACCACCTCCCAGTTGAAGCCGACACCGGTGGCTTCTAGGACTCTTCTGGTGGCCTCGGTAAGTTCCGGCCCGATGCCATCACCGGGTATGAGAGTAATGTTGTAACTCATAGTTTGAAATCACCATACTTTCTGATATAGGGTATAAGCCCGCCTTCTTTGAGTATACCAAGCATCACCGGCGGTATTTTCTTGAAGGGAAGCTCATTGCCATTGGTCTTGTCCTTTATTATACCTGCTTCAAGGTCTACCTCAAGCTCGTCTCCATCGTCAATCTTGTCGGTGTTGCAGATTAGCACCGGCAGACCCAGGTTTATGGCGTTCCTGAAGAATATGCGAGCCACCGACTTGGCCAGAACGGCGCTCACTCCGGCCATCCTGATGACCAGAGGGGCGTGCTCCCGGCTTGAGCCCAGCCCGAAGTTGTCACCGGCGACGATAAAATCACCCGTCTTGACCCTCGAGGCGAAGGAGGGGTCGGCGTCTTCCATAGCATGTTTCGCCAGCTCGGGAAGGTTGCTCCTCAGGTGGGCCAGCCTTCCTGGTATGATGTGGTCGGTGGAGATGTTGTCACCGAACTTAAAGGCTTTTCCCTTCAACACCTGAGCACCTCTCTGGGGTCGGTGATTTCACCGGTGATAGCCGTGGCCGCCGCTGTAGCCGGGCTCCCCAGGTAGATAAAGGCGTTGGGATTGCCCATCCGCCCCTTGAAATTGCGATTGGCGGTGGACAGGCAGGACTCGCCATCGCCCAGTACCCCCTGGTGCAGACCGAGGCAGGCGCCGCAGCCGGGTGATATGACCATGGCCCCGGCTTCGACAAATGTCCTGATATAGCCGGCGTCAATCGCCTCCAGCAGGATACCACGGGAAGCCGGCACGACTATCAGCCTGGTCTCGGGGTGGCACTTTTTGCCTTCCAGCATTGAGGCGGCTATTGCCAGGTCGTCCAGGCGCCCGTTGGTGCAGGTGCCCAGGAACACCTGCTGGATTTTGACTCCCTTAAGCTCCCTGGTCAGGGCGGTGTTGTCCACGGTGTGGGGCTGGGCCACCGTCGGCTCCAGGCCTGAGGCGCCGATTTTAATGGTCTTTACATAACTGGCGTCGGCATCGGGGAATACCGGCTGGTAGTCGTTTCTCCGTCCCTGCTTTGCCAGATATTCCCTGGTAGTGTCATCGGCGGCAAAGAGCCCCACCTTGGCCCCGGCCTCCACCGACATGTTGGCGATGGTCAGCCTCTCGGATATGGACATTGCATCCACAGCTTCTCCGTGAAACTCCAGCGACTGGTAGGTGGCGCCATCGGCACCTATCTGCCCGATAAGGTGAAGGATTAAGTCTTTGGCATAAATTCCCTTCCGGAAGCTGCCATCAACCACCACCTTGATGCTCTCCGGCACCCGGAACCAGGTCTTGCCCAGGGCGAAGGCCACAGCGATGTCTGAGGAGCCCATGCCGGTGGCAAAGGCACCCAGAGCGCCGGCGGTCACGGTGTGGGAATCGGCGCCGACGATGACGTCACCCGGCCTGGCCAGGGACTCGGCCACTATCTGGTGGCAGACACCCTGCCCGACATCGGATAAAAGGCAGCCGGTGCGTCGGGCGAAGCGCCTGAGCAGGATATGGTCGGTGGATAGCTGGTGTCCGGGGCTGGGGGCGGCGTGGTCAAGGAAGAGGGCAGTCCTCTCCCGGTCAGCCAGGAACTCAAAGCTGGACTCAAACTCTCTCACCGCCAGCGGCCCGGTGGTATCCTGGGCAAAAGCCAGGCCGACCCGGGAGACAACAATATCCCCGGCCCGGGCATCGGCCCCGGACTTCTGGCTCAGTATCTTCTCGGCTAACGTCTTGCCCGTCGAATTAGCCATATGAACCTAAATCATAACACACCGCTTACTTGTGGGCAATCTGCTGAGCGACAAAGCAAACTCTTATGAATCCCCCTTGGTTCACCCTTTTTCAAAGGGTGACTAACTTCTCCCTTTAATAAAGGGAGATTGAGAGGGATTTTAAGTGGGGGGAAGAAAGAGAAACAGGGCAGGAAGAGGTCGTAAACTAGTCGATAATGGCCAGGATGTCATCCCGGGCGACGTGGTCTCCGGCCTTATAGTTTATGCTCTTGACCCGCCCGCTTGACGGAGCCGGCAAATCTATTGCCATTTTCATAGCTTCCAGAACGGCTATATTGTCGCCGGCGTTGACTTCGTCGCCGACCCTGACATCATAGCGGAGTATCAGCCCGGGCATAGGAGCGGTGATAGCAGTCTCTCCGGCTCTGATTTCGGCCGCTGGTGCTGATATGGCAGCCGGGTCGTCGGCCACTGCTGGTTCCGGCAGCGACCCCGCCCTCGCCCTGGCGATAAGCTCATCCTCACGCTTTACATCCTCCAGGGTCTTGGGCTTCGTCTCCGGCGGCGGTGGCTCAAGCCCGTACTTCCACCTCAGGAAGCGCATGCCGGTAGTGGGGTACAGAGCATAGATAAGCACATCTCCGATGTCCCGGGCGATATCACTGGTGGCCCGGTGAGCCGCTTCCATTTCGGGCTCAAGCACATCCCCTGGCCGGCTGGTGATGGGTGCCTCGCCTCTCTCATAGCCTTTAAGCACAATCTTTTGGATTTCAGGGTCAACCGGAGCAGGTGGTCGGCCATAGAGCCCGTAGACGTAGTCCTTGACCTGGGCTGATATTACCTTGTAACGGCCGAAGAGGACGTTCTGGACCGCCTGAATGCCGACAATCTGACTGGTGGGAGTGACCAGGGGCGGATAGCCCAGTTCTTTTCGCACCCGTGGCAGCTCGGCGTAGACTTCATCAATTCTGTCCAGGGCATTGGCCTCTTTTAGCTGGGCCACCAGGTTGGAGATCATGCCTCCGGGCACCTGGTGCACCAGCACCTCGGTGTCAATGACCGCCATCCGCGTTGTGCCCAAAAACTCCCGATATTTGGGGGCGATAGACTCAAAGCATTGTCCCAGCCGGAAAAGCCGCCCTAGATTGATTTGGGTGTCTCTGGGCGTGCCCTGAAGGGCAACCACCACCGGCTCAACCGCCGGGTGCGATGACCGAAGAGCGAAGGGGGCCAGGGCGGTATCAACGATGTCTACCCCGGCTTCAACGGCCTTGAGAAGGCTCATCGATGCCATGCCACTGGTGTAATGGGTATGAAGCTGCACCGGTATCGCCAGCTCCCGCTTGAGCGCCCTGACCAGCTCATAGGCATCATCGGGAGCGATGAGACCGGCCATGTCCTTGATGCACAGGCTATCGGCTCCCATATCCTGGAGCTTGAGCGCCTTCCCGATATAGTATTCAAGGTTATAGACCGGCCCACCCATCTTGGGCTCGGTCAGCGAATAACACAGTGACAGCTGGGCGTGTTTGCCGCTCTCCTTGACCGCCTGGAGAGCGGTCTCAAAGTTGCGCTCGTCGTTTAAGGCGTCAAACACCCGGAAGATGTCAACGCCGGTCTCGGCGGCGTGGTGGACAAAGGCGACGACGACGTCGTCGGCATAGTGGCGGTAGCCGACGAGGTTCTGTCCCCGGAGCAGCATCTGGAGCGGGGTGCTGGGTGCCAGCTTTTTCAGACTGGCCAGCCTGTGCCACGGGTCTTCGTTCAGGAATCTGGTGGGCACATCAAAGGTGGCTCCGCCCCAGACCTCTAGGGAGTAGAAGCCGGCCCTGTCCATTTCAGGGACTATGGGCAGCATGTCTTCGGTCCTCATCCTGGTCGCCAGGAGTGACTGGTGACCGTCACGCAGGGTAACATCGGTAATCTTTAGCGGGTTCTTCTGCATAGTGTCCTTCTTACAGCGGGATATTGCCGTGTTTTCTGGCTGGGTTAATATCGGTCTTGTCCTTCAGCATGTCAAGCGCCCGTATCAGCCTGGGCCTGGTCTCGGCCGGGTCAATGACATCGTCAATATAGCCCCGGGCGGCGGCGATATAGGGGTTATCAAACTTCTCGCGGTATTCACTGACCAGTCTCTGCCTGGTTTCCTCTGGATTTTCTGACTGGGCTATGCTCTTTCTGGAGACGATGTTAACCGCCCCTTCAGCTCCCATGACGGCAATCTCCGCCGTGGGCCAGGCCAGGTTTATATCGCCGCGCAGGTGTTTTGAGCTCATGACGATGTAGGCGCCGCCATAGGCCTTGCGGGTGATGGTGGTGACCTTGGGCACCGTGGCTTCGGCGTAGGCGTAGATAAGCTTGGCGCCGTGCCTGATGATGCCACCGTGCTCCTGGGCCGGGCCGGGCATAAAGCCGGGGACATCAACCAGGCTGACCAGCGGGATATTGAAGGCATCGCAGAAGCGGACAAAGCGGGCGGCCTTGACCGAGGCATCGATGTCAATCACTCCGGCCAGATAGGCGGGCTGCTGGGCAACGATGCCCACCGTCCTGCCGTCAAGCCGAGCGAAGCCGACAATAATGTTAGGGGCGAACTGCTCCTGCACCTCCATGAAGTCACCACCGTCAACGACACTGCCAATCAGACTCTTCATGTCGTAAGCCTTCCTGGGGTCATCGGGGACAAGGTGGCGCAGGCCACCATCGGTTCGCTCGGGGTCGTCCTCGGATTTTACCGCCCGAGGTTTCTCTCTCCAGTTCTGTGGTAGAAAACCGAGCAGCCGGCGTACTTGCTCAAAACATTCCTGTTCACCGTCGGCTATGAAGTGGGCGACGCCGCTCTTGCGGGCGTGTGTCTCGGCGCCCCCCAGCCCCTGGTGGCTTATCTCCTCGTGGGTAACCGCCCTGACCACGTCAGGGCCGGTGATGTACATCTGGCTTATGCCCTTGACCATAAAAACGAAGTCGGTTATCGCCGGGCAGTAGACGGCACCGCCGGCGCTGGGGCCGACGACGACCGAGAGCTGCGGAATAACGCCTGAGCACAGAGTGTTGTGCAGCAGCATATCACCGACGCCGGCGAGGCTCAAGACACCCTCCTGGATACGTGCCCCACCGGAGTCATAGATGGCGATGACTGGTGCGCCGTTGCCGAGGGCCAGGTCCATAACCCGGCACACCTTCTGGCCGACCACCTCGGATATTGAACCACCGAGAACGGTGAAGTCCTGGGAGTAGACAAAGACCGGCCGGCCGTCTATCTTACCGCTGCCGGTAACCACGGCGTCACCCGGATACTGCTGCTCAGCCAGCCCGAAGTCGGTGGCCCGGTGGGTGACAAAAGCTCCTATCTCGGTAAAGCTGTTCCGGTCGAGAAGGAGGTTGATTCTCTCCCGGGCGGTCAGCTTGCCCCGCGCCCGTTGCTGCTCAATCCGCTCCCGGCCACCACCGGCCTGGGCCTGCTCTTTGAGGCTGGCCAGTCTGTTTAGCTTGTCTTTGGTCGTCAATTAAACCAGTCCAAAACTGGGCCTTATTGTGCATAATCATAGCATACTGTTTGTTATCGGGGCAACTTGAGGTTAATACGAATGAGACGGGCCCCGGAAACCGGGTGTCGCTATCTATCTGAACCGGGCCGGCTGACTTGAATTGCCGGCCTGGAATGACCTATAATCTTATAATTCGGCAAGTTAATCACCAGACTCGGCAATGAAAGGGGTCTATGAGCATAAAGACCGAAAAAAAGCTGGCGGATATTTTTTCATCTTATAGCCAGGATAGAGGTAATCTGTTACCCATTCTCAGGGATGTACAGCGGGAGCTGGGCTACCTTCCAGAGGAGGCTCTGGAGGCGGTGGCCGAGTTTCTGAAACTGTCCAACGGCACCGTCTATTCGGTGGCCACCTTCTATGCCCAACTGAGGCTGACTCCTCCGGGTAAGAACACGGTCAGGGTGTGTCGCGGGCCGGCCTGCCATATCCGGGGGAGCAACAGCCTGCTGGGCGAGATAGAGAAACGGCTGGGTGTTAAGACGGGAGAGACCACGGCTGACCTCAAGTATTCTCTGGAGACGGTTGCCTGCTCCGGAACCTGTGCCTTGGCACCGGTGGTTGAAGTTGATGACAAGGTATACGGCTCCATGACCAAGGTCAAGGTGGATAGTATCCAGGCCCTGAAGGAACAACGAGGTGAAGCGTGACCTTTGACGAGATACAGGCCAGGGCGATGGCAGAGTGGCAGGCCTTTCGGCACGGTGATGAAACCCGTATTCTTATCGGCACCGGCACCTGCGGCCGGGCTGCCGGGGCGCTGAATGTGCTGGAGGCGGCCAGAAATGAGCTTGCCCGGCGTAAAATAGAGGCCGGCATCACTCAGGTGGGCTGCCTCGGCCTGTGCTACGCCGAGCCCCTGGTGGCTATAGCCATGTCAGGCAGGCCGGCGGTCTTTTATGGCAATGTCACCCCGGAAATCATAGTCAGGCTTATTGGAGACTATATCGTGGCCGACAACCCCTGCCCCAGCCTAGCCCTGGGCACGGTGGGCGATGTCGACCTTGACGACATACCCCGACTCTTTGAACTGCCGGTGTTTAAGGCCCAGAAGCGCGTCCTGCTCAGGAACTGTGGCCTTACTGACCCGAAGAGCATCAGCCACTACATCGCCGGCGGCGGTTACAGCAGCCTGGCCAGGGCATTGAAGATGACACCGCAGGAGGTAATTGATACGGTCAAAAGGTCGGGGCTTCGTGGTCGCGGTGGGGCCGGTTTTCCCACCGGGCTCAAGTGGCAGTTCTGCCACGATGCCCCGGGCGAGACCAAGTACTTCATCTGCAACGCCGACGAAGGCGACCCGGGCACCTTTGTTGACCGGACGCTTCTGGAGGGTGACCCTCACTCCATCCTGGAAGGGATGGCTATCGGCGGCTATGCCACAGGGGCCAGCGAGGGCTATATCTACATCCGGGGTGAATACCCGCTGGCCTGTGAAATAGTGGAGACAGCCATAAGGCAGACGGAGGAGCTTGGCCTTCTGGGCGGTAACATTCTGGCTTCCGACTTCGGCTTCCGGGTGAGAGTAAGACAGGGCGCCGGGGCCTTTATCTGTGGCGAGGAGACGGCCCTCATCAACTCCATAGAGGGCAAGCGGGGCACGCCCCGGGTTCGCCCCCCGTTTCCGGCCAGTAAAGGCCTGTGGGGCCAGCCGACCAATGTCAACAACGTGGAGACACTGGCCAACATCTTGGGCATTATTGAGCGAGGCGGCGACCGGTACGCCGCTATCGGCGTCGGGAAGAGCACCGGCACCAAACTCTTCAGTCTCAGCGGCAGTGTCATCCGCAGCGGTGTTTTTGAGGTTCCCTTCGGCATCACGCTGAGAGAGCTGATAGAGGGGCCTGGCGGCACACCTGACGGGGGCCGGCTCAAGGCTCTCCAGCCGGGCGGGGCTATGCTCGGGCTTGTCCCTGCCAGCCTTATAGACACGCCGATTGACTTTGAAGAGCTGGATAAAATCGGCAGCGGCGTCGGCAGCGGCGGTATGGTGGCTATTGACCAGTCAGCCTGCGTGGTAGACATCGCCCGCTCACTGATGGACTTCGCCTGCGACGAGGCCTGCGGCAAGTGCCTGACCGGTATGCTGGGGACAAACCAGATGCGGGAGATTCTAAATGACATAACCAGTGGCCGGGGGCAGCCACAGGACATAGAACTGCTAGTCGAGCTGGGCAAGTCGATGGTTAACGGCGCCTTCTGCCCCCTCTGCGGTGGTGCCTCGGCCCCGTTACTGAGCACCATCAGGCATTTTGGGGATGAATACCAGGCGCATATCAAGGACAAACGCTGCCCGGCCGGGGTCTGTCGGATGCCGGTTTTAAAGGAGTAGGCATGGCTTTGAGTGATGAGGTCACACTGACTATTGATGGGCAGTCTGTTAGTGCAAGGTCGGGTATGACGGTGCTGGAGGCCGCCCGGGAGGCTGGTATCTACATCCCCACCCTGTGCTACGACCCCGACCTGGAGCCCTTCGGCGGCTGCCGGCTGTGTGTCGTTGAAATTGGCGGCATGCGTGGCCTGCCCACCGCCTGCACCACTCCGGTGACTAATGGCATGGTGATAACCACTTCATCGCCCGAAATCAACCAGGTGCGGCTCAATACCGTTGAGCTGATTCTGGCTGACCACCCTACAGACTGCCTCACCTGTGTCAAGAACCAGAGGTGCGAGCTACAGCAAGTGGCCGCCTACCTGGGGATTACCCGGAGGCGCTTCCGCAGAACGGCCGGAGAGCGTCCGGTTGATGCCAGCAACCCCTTCTTCACCCTTGACCGCGACTACTGCATCCTGTGCCAGAGATGCACCCGTGCCTGTGATGAAATAACCGTGGCCAACGCCATAGAGATTATAAACCGTGGCTACGGCAGCAAGGTCAGCACCTTCGGCGATAAGCCCCTCATGGAATCGGTCTGCCAGTCCTGCGGCGAGTGCGTTGTCCGCTGCCCGGTGGCGGCCCTGGTGCCTAAGAAGTCCGTAGTGCCCACGTCCGAGGTGGAGACCACCTGCCCCTACTGCGGCGTCGGCTGCATGATGTACCTCGGCCTGCGCGATGGCCGTATCGTCTCGGTGCGCGGCAGCCGGAACAGCAAGGCAAACAACGGGCGGCTGTGCGTCAAGGGGCGCTACGGCATCGCCGAGTTTGTCCACCACCCGGAACGGCTGACCAGTCCTCTCATCAAGAAAGAGGGCAGGTTTGACGAGGCAAGCTGGGATGAGGCCCTGGAGCTCGTCGCCCGCAAGCTGTCCGGTTACTCAAGCGACCAGGTGGCCGTCATCTCATCAGCCAAGTGCACCGACGAGGAGAATTATATCGCCCAGAAGTTTGCCCGGGCGGTGCTGGGCACTAACAATGTTGACCATTGCGCCCGTCTGTGCCATGCTCCCTCGGTGTCTGGCCTGGCCCAGACCTTTGGCAGTGGTGCCATGACCAACTCCAGCGGTGATATCATTGACGCCGCCTGCATCCTGGCCATCGGCACCAACACCACGGAGACCCACCCCATTATCGGTTTTGATGTCAAGAGGGCAGTGCGCCGCGGGACCAAGCTCATAGTGGCCAACCCCCGCCAGATTCATCTGACACGCTTCGCCGATATCTGGCTGAGGCAAAGACCGGGTACAGACGTTGTCCTGCTTATGGCTATGGCCAGGGTCATCCTGGACGAGGGGCTGCATGACCAGGGCTTTATTGACCAGCGCTGTGAGAATTTTTATGCCTTCAAGCAGTCCCTTGGCGCTTTTGACCTGGCGTTTGCCGAGAAGGTTACCGGGGTACCCCGGGACCTGATAGTCCGGGCCGCCCGGATGTATGCCACCAACCACCCGGCGGCCATCCTCTACGCTATGGGCATCACCCAGCACTCACACGGCACCGACAACGTCATCGCCACCGCCGACCTGGCCATGCTCACCGGAAATATCGGCCAGCCCGGTAGCGGCGTTAACCCTCTCCGCGGGCAGAACAATGTCCAGGGCTCCTGCGATATGGGTGCCCTGCCCAATGTCTACTCCGGCTATCAGTCGGTTACTGACCCGGCGGCCAGAGAGAAGTTTGAAGCCGCCTGGGGCCGCCGGCTGCCGCCTGACGCCGGACTGACCATCACCGAGATAATTGATGCCATCTTTGAAGGGAAGATAAAAGCCCTCTACCTTATCGGGGAGAACCTGGTATTGACTGAACCGAACGCCGGGCATGCGCGGCAGGCCCTGCCCAAGCTGGACTTCTTCGTCGCCCAGGACATCTTCCTGTCGGATACGGCCCGGCTGGCCAATGTCGTCCTGCCGGTGGCGACCTTTGCCGAGAAGGACGGCACCTTCACCAATACCGAGCGCCGGGTGCAGCGGGTGAGAAAGGCAGTTGAGCCTGTAGGCAGCTCCCGGGCCGACTGGCAGGTCATCTGCCAGGTTGCCCGGAGGATGGGAGCCAAGGGATTTGCCTTTGAGCACCCTTCCCAGATAATGGATGAAATAGCCCGCCTTACCCCGAGCTATGGCGGCGTCTCCTACCAGCGTCTGGAGTCGGGCGGCCTGCAGTGGCCCTGCCCGACCAAAGAACATCCGGGGACACCCATCCTCCACACCCAGAGATTTGCCCGGGGCAAGGGCAGGTTCGTTCCCCTGGAATACAAGCCTTCTGTTGAGCTGCCCAATGGTGACTACCCGCTGGTGCTGACCACCGGGCGCAGCCTGTTTCAGTTCCACACTGGCACTATGAGCCGGAGGGTGAAGGGGCTCAATCTGTTCAAAGGCGAAGAGAGGGTGGAGATAAACCCAGAAGACGCCGGCGGCCTTGGCATCGCCGATGGCGACCGGATAAAAGTGACCTCGCGGCGGGGTGAGGTAACTGCCCGGGCCAGGGTGACCAAAGTTTCACCGCCCGGGGTGGTCTTTATGACCTTTCACTTCGCCGAAAGCCCGGCCAACATACTGACCAGCCCGGCGGTTGACCCGGTGTCCAAGATACCAGAGTACAAGGTCTGCGCGGTAAGAGTGGAAAAGATTGCCGATTAGGGTCTGGCATGCAGCACATCGGTGTTGACATCGTAGAAATAGCCCGCATCGAGGAGGCTATCGCCCGCTGGGGGCAGGGTTTCCTCAATCGGGTCTATACCCAGCCCGAGCTTAGGCTGTACGGCAGCAGTCCTTCCTCCCTGGCGGCCCGTTTCTCGGGCAAGGAAGCGGTGATAAAGGCACTGGATTCAAGGAGCATCGGTTTAAAAGACATAGAAATCCTTGCCTACCCCAGCGGCAAACCCCGGCTAAAGCTCCACGGACAGGCTGAAAGTCAGGCCAAGGAACTGGGCCTGGCTGACCTGACCATCAGCCTCTCCCACTGCAAAGACTATGCCGTCGCCTGCGTCGTTGGCGAGGGTAAAGATTGATTTGCAGTTAGTAATTCAACACCTCAATTCTGCACTTCTTGATTGACATGCGAAAATCTGCTCTATATAATGTCAATCGTGGAAAACGTGGAGCAACCAGAGGAAGAAGAATCTCCTGAGACGTTAGATATACTTTTATCTTCTCCAGATGTTCAGAAAGCTATTTCCCAAATCCCAGACCTTATCAAAACAAACATTGAAGCAAAGAATGCATTGGCAAAAGCCCAGCTTGAAGCTCAAACAAGTTACACAAGAGGTGCGACAAGGGGGATGCTCGTTTGGACTGTTGTATTAGCTCTTATCATAGTAGCCCCCGTAGCTTGGCTGAGTTGGTATGGTAAAATATCCTCTGATGCTGCCACTTTTCTATTCGGAACTATCGTAGGCGCTGCTTTTACTTTTCTCCGTAATTTCTTCCCTAGCGGAAGATAGACTATCTCTTACAACAACCTTTTTTCCCACTATCCTCTTCCCCTTATTCCTTACAAGTGATAGAATTAGGGTGTGATTCCCGGCTATAAGGAGGGCTGAGATGTCGGGGCATTCTAAGTGGTCTTCAATCAAGCACCAGAAGGGAGTGGCTGACGCCAAGCGGGGTAAGCTGTTCACCAAACTGACCCATGAGATTATTATTGCTGTGCGTGAGGGGGGTGGCAATCCGGAGGCAAACTATCGGCTCCGTCTGGCGATACAGAAAGCCAAAGACAGCAACATGCCCTCGGAGAACATCGACCGGGCGATAAAGCGGGGCGAAGGGACTCTTGAGGGCTACACGCTTTCCGAGATGGTCCTTGAGGGCTACGGCCCCGGTGGGGCGGCCATTCTGGTAGAGGCACTCACCGATAACCGTAACCGCACGGTGCAGGAAATCAGGGCTATATTTTCACGTGCCGGCGGCGGCTTGGGCGATAGCGGCAGTGTTACCTGGCTTTTTGATAGCAAAGGATTAATCACGGTAGAAACTGATGGAATGGATGCTGACGAACTGATTCTTAAGGCGATAGACGCCGGCGCCGAGGATGTCAATCCACAGCCGGGTTATGTCGAGATTTATACCAAGCTGGAGGAGCTGGAGACGGTCAGGAAGGCCCTGGAGCGGAACGAGATAGTCATCCAGTCGGCAGAGTTAAATAAGATACCCAAGACCACAATCCAGCTTGACGAACACTCCGCGCTACAGGTGTTGAAGCTGCTGGAAAAGCTGGAAGAGCTGGATGAGGTGCAGAGCGTCTCCAGCAATGTCGATTTCTCTGATGAGGTTCTGGAGAAATACCGGGCACAAGCTGTTAAATAATGAGAGTTTTGGGTATTGACCCGGGTACGGTGGTGATTGGCTACGGGGTGATAGACAGCGAGCGAGACGAAATGACCCTGGTCTGTTGCGGTGCCCTGACCTGCCGGGAACGCTCTCCGGCCGGAGAGCGTTTAGACCATCTCTATAACAAGCTGGCCGATGTTGTACTGCGCTATCAGCCGGATGCCGTGGCCATAGAGAGCCCCTTTGTGGCCAAGAACGCCAAGTCGGCGCTGGCTATTGGTAGAGCGCAGGCGGTGGCTATGCTGGCGGCAAGTCAGAGAAGTATCCCGGCCTATGAATACAGCCCGAGGCAGATAAAGCAGAGCGTCGCCAGCTACGGCGCCAGCTCAAAGGAGCAGGTGCAGGAGATGGTCAGGCTCCAGCTCGGCTTAGCCCGGGCGCCTGAGCCGGATGATGCCGCCGATGCTCTGGCGGTGGCTATCTGCCACCTGCAGGAGACGCACCTCAGACATTTGACCGAGAGGTAGAAGAGATGATAGCCAGCCTCAAGGGAAAGATAGAGTCGCTGGACAGTGACCGGGCTGTTATCAATGTCGGCGGTATCGGGCTCCAGGTTCTGATGCCCACCTCCACTCTGAGCACCATCGGTTCTGTTGGCAGCGAGGTCAGGCTACATACCCATTTATACCTCAGGGAAGACAACATCACCCTCTACGGCTTTGCCTCGGCCGAGGAGCTCGAGCTTTTTAAGATTCTGATTAATGTCTCAGGGCTGGGGCCCAGGATGGGGCTGGCTATGCTCTCGGCGATGAACATTGACCAGCTTGTTACCGCCATCGCCACCGGCAATGCCGAGCTTCTGACCGACATTCCCGGAGTGGGCAAGAAGATAGCCAACCGCATTATCCTTGAGCTTAAGGACAAGCTGGCCGCCGGCTGGGCAGTAGCCCCGGCGGCTGAACTCGCCCGGGAAAACGCCGATGTCCTGGCCGCCCTGACCTCTCTGGGCTACTCTACTTCGGAAGCCACCCACGCCCTGGCCGCCCTGCCCCAAGACGAGAAGCTCTCACTTGAGGAGAAGGTCAAACTGGCGCTGGGCTATCTGGGAGGGAGGTAAGACATGAAAGAAAGAGGGGGCGACATGAAGTTAACTGAGCACCTTTTTAACGAATACCATGACCTGACCACTAAATACGTGGCCGCCAGCAAGCACCTCAGGGAGCTGCTCCCCCGTTTTACGCAACTGTCCCAGACGAGCACGGTGCCAACTCAGAAGATGACCAAAGAACTCTTGCGCGAGCTTGACAAGACCGAAGAAGAAATTGAAGAGGCCTTGGCCAAGTTAAGAAGCATCAGGCACAGACTTATGGAGCTGATATAGAACAATAAGGTTTAATTTACTAAGGAGGTGCAACATGGCTACAGACAGTCCGGCAGTCTATGCTGAAGCCACCTTCAACCGCCTCAGGCTGTACAACGGGGTCATGGGCTTCTTTCACCTGGCCCAGGCGGTGGCTGTTTTCGCCCTGAGCAGCTCGTTTACCCTGCCGGTGACCACCAGCTTCATCGGCGGTATGCCGGGTAGCATTATAGAGACGCCGCCGGAGGTACTGGCCAACATCAGGCTGGGGCCTCTGGTGGCACTGTTCCTGCTGGTATCGGCGATAGCCCACTTCACCCTGGTGCTGCCGGGAGTGTTCACCTGGTACAAGAGCAACCTGGCTAAGGGCATCAACTACGCCCGCTGGTATGAGTACTCCGTCAGCGCCTCGGTGATGATTGTCATCATCGCCATGCTGAGCGGGATGTACGACATCGCCAGCCTGATACTCATCTTCGCGCTCAATACCTCGATGATTCTCTTCGGCCTGGTGATGGAAGTCCACAACCAGACCACGGCCAAGACCAACTGGACAGCCTTCATCTGCGGCTGCTTTGCCGGCATAGTCCCCTGGATTGCCATCGCCATCTACTTCATCGGCACGGTCAGGGCCACCGAGGGGGCGGTGCCCACCTTCGTCTATTTCGTCCTGGGCACGCTGTTTGTCTTCTTCTTCAGCTTCGCCGTCAATATGGTGCTCCAGTACAAGAAGGCAGGCCCCTGGCGGAACTACCTCTTCGGCGAATCAATGTACATACTGTTGAGTCTGGTGGCTAAATCAGCCCTTGCCTGGCAGGTATTCGCCGGAACGCTGGCAAGGGGGTAGTTAAAGAGGGTGATGGGGATTTTGGGGGGAAGTAAAAATTGCCTAGTATTTGCCCGCACGCTGGCGAGGAGGTAGATGAAGATAGTGACGGGGATTGGGGAGTAAGTGAAGTAAAGTAAAAGGCAAGATGTTCAGCGAGAAGCAGCTGGAAGCAATGGGAATAGGAAACTGGTCGGATTTGGCCAGCGATTTTGCTGGAGCAGACCTGCTTCTTGGTAATGGGTTTTCACTGAATCTCGCCGGACATTTCAATTACGAGTCATTATTTAAGGATTTTCTGAGTCGCTTAACGGAAAATGAACGCAAAACATTCAAAAGTTTTGGCACGAACCACTTTGAGCTTATTCAAGAAATTCTGATTAATGCAAAGAATGTCAATAAGATATTCAAGATAACTGTAGACAGTAGAATCGAAGATGCCTTAGAACTACTAAGGAACGGATTGATCACGTCAATACAAAATAATCATCCGCGTTCTAACCAGATAGATTGGAATCAATTAGAGAGTTTGTCGAAGCAATTGACTAATTTCGGGGATATTTTTACGCTAAACTACGACCTCTTTCTATATCACATAATTTTACAAATGAAAGATAAAAGTATTGAAGAAGGAAGATACCCATCTTATAGTGATTTTTTCTGGGGTGATTATGATGAGCGGTTTAAAAAATTCATGGATTACGATATTCGACATGAAAAACATGTTTATTACCTGCATGGGACATTATTTATTTTTAAACTGCCGCCGGATACATGCAAACTAATAAGAGGCGATGATTCTGCAGAACTGGTTGAAATGATTAGAGAGGTGATAGTAAGAAGAGGGGTAATGCCACTTTTTGTAAGCGAAGGCAGATACAAAGAAAAACTCAAAGCAATAGAGCGCAGCAATTATCTAAGTTTTTGCTATGAAAGCTTTGAGAAATCTAAAGAAAAGCTAGTTATATTTGGCTCATCTCTATCAGAGCAAGACGCACATATCGCTATTGCGATCAACTACAAAAAGAACAAGAGAGAACTAGCTATGTCAATTCATATTGGTAATAAATCCAAGGATGAGTTACAGGGAGAAATCAAACGCCTAAGAAGAAAATTCGCATCCCATAAGATATCCTTTTTTGATTCAGAAACGATTTTCAAATTCTAAATTGCCCTCATCCCGTCATTAACAGAGGCTAGGGAGAGTCCAAGAGAAGCGAAGCCTCTCTTTTTCTATTCTTCCACACTCCCCCAAATTGTAACCATTGCCTCAAGCCTATATACTAATATCATGCCTCCCTTTGAAATAGTCTCCGATTTTGGTCTTACCGGTGACCAGCCACAGGCGGTGGATAAGCTGGTGGCCGGTCTAGAGCAAGGCTTTAAGCACCAGACCCTGCTCGGCGTTACCGGCAGCGGCAAGACCTTTTCCATGGCCAACGTCATCGCCCGGGTGCAGAGGCCGACGCTGGTCATTTCCCACAACAAGACGCTGGCGGCACAGCTCTACTCCGAGTTCCGTGAGTTCTTCCCCAATAACGCCGCGGAATACTTCGTCAGCTACTACGACTACTACCAGCCGGAAGCCTATCTCCCCCGCACCGATACCTACATTGAGAAAGAGACCGACATCAACGAGGAGATTGACAAGCTGCGCCACGCCGCCACCCGCGCCCTCTTTGAGCAGCGGGACGTGGTCATCGTCGCCTCGGTGTCGTGCATCTACGGGCTGGGTGAGCCTGAGGAGTACCGCAGCTTTGTCCTGAGCTTGGAGAGGGGCAAGAGCTACCGGCGGGAGAAGCTCCTGCGCCAGCTGGTGGACATGCAGTATGAAAGAAACGATATTGACTTTAGCCGGGGTAAGTTCCGCGTGCGGGGCGACACCCTGGAAATTCTGCCGTCCTACGAGGAGATGGCGCTCAGGATTGAGTTCTTCGGCGATGAGATTGAGCGTATCCTGAGGGTTGACCCGCTCACCGGCGAGCTTCTAGCCGGGCTGGACTCGGTGGACATCTACCCCGCCAAGCACTTTGTTACCTCGCGGGAGAAGCTGGCGCTGGCGATTGAGGGCATCAAGCAGGAGCTAGCCGAAAGGCTTGCCGAGCTTAAGGGCCAGGGCAAGCTCCTTGAGGCCGCCAGACTGGAGGCCCGCACCAACTACGACCTGGAGATGCTCCAGGAGGCCGGCTACTGCAACGGCGTGGAGAACTACTCCCGCCACCTGGCTCAGCGACCGGCGGGCAGCCCTCCCTGGACTCTCCTGGACTACTTCCCCGATGACTACCTGATGATTATTGATGAGTCCCACATGACCATACCACAGATTCGGGGGATGTACCACGGCGACATCTCGCGGAAGCAGACGCTGGTGGACTACGGCTTCCGCCTGCCCTCGGCCCTGGACAACCGCCCGCTCAACTTCCGGGAGTTCAACGGGCGCACCAACCAGGTCATCTACACCTCGGCCACGCCCGCCGAATATGAATACGAGCACAGCCTGCAGGTGGTGGAGCAGCTGGTGCGCCCCACCGGCCTCCTCGAGCCGACTATCGAGGTCAAGCCGACAAAAGGTCAAATTGACGACCTGCTCCACCAGATAAAGCTCCGCGTGGACAAGGGCGAGCGCTGCCTGGTGACCACACTGACCAAGAGGCTGGCCGAGCAGCTGGCGGACTACCTTCTTGAGATGGGCGTCAAGACCCACTACCTCCACTCCGAGATTGAGACCTTTGAGCGGGTGGAGATACTGCGTGACCTGCGCCTGGGGGTCTACGATGTCGTTGTCGGCATCAACCTGCTGAGGGAGGGGCTTGACCTGCCCGAGGTCAGCCTGGTGGCCATCCTGGACGCCGACAAAGAGGGCTACCTGCGCTCCGAAGGAGCGCTGATTCAGACCATGGGCCGGGCCGCCCGTCACATCGACGGCCATGTCATCATGTACGCCGACACTGTGACCACCTCCATGAAAGCGGCCATCGAGGAGACGCAGCGCCGCCGCCGCGTCCAGGAGGCCTACAACCGGGAGCACGGCATCACCCCGCAGGGGATAAGGAAAGCCATCAAGGACATCACCGAGCGGGTCAAGGTGGTGGCCGAGGCCAAAACCGGGTATGTCGCCATCCCTGAGACCAGAGAGGACATTGCAAGGCTGGTCAGGGAGCTGGAGAAGCAGATGAAGGCGGCGGCCAAGAACCTGGAGTTTGAGAAGGCCGCCCTGCTACGTGACAGAATCGTAGAACTCAGGCGTGAGCTTGCCACCGCGGAGTTGCCCGAGTGAGCAACGACGAGGTAGAGACCAGGCAGGAGCGCCGTGAGGAGCGCCTCAAGAAAAAGAAGGAGCGCATGCCCAAGCACGGCAAGAACCTGGCTAGGGTCTATATGGACGCCATCCTGAAAAGGCTGAGGCGCCATTAAGGGCGCGGTGCAGCATGCAGTCGGGCAGGATGACCGACCTTTTCCTTGCCGGCATGATAGGCAAGAACATTGAGAAGATACTAGGCAATCTTAGAAGGGTGGTGGAGGGGTAGAAAGAAGTTCAGGTGTTAGCATGAACTGTGATATACTTGAGTGGCAACAGGGCAACAGAGGGAGGGCAATGGAAAAGGAAATCATTTTTCTGGTAGAGGAAGCACCTGAGGGCGGTTATCAGGCAAAGGCCCTTGGTCATGCTATTTTTACCGAGGCAAATACCTTTGAAGAACTGAAGAAGATGGCACAGGACGCTGTGCAGTGCCATTTTGAGCCAGCGGAAATGCCACGTCTCATCAGGCTGCACATGGTGAAGGACGAGGTTATTGCGGTATGAAGCTGCCCAGAAACTTGGGTGGCGAGGAGCTTGCCGCCCTTCTGGGCAAATATGGTTATCAGGTGACTCGCCAGATAGGTAGCCATATAAGGCTAACTTCTACTTACAAGGGCACAGAGCATCACCTCACGATTCCCCGGCATAAAACTCTGAGGGTGGGCACCCTAAGCAGCATCGTTAATGAGGTTGCTACCTATCTTGAGGTGGAGAAACAAAGCCTGATTGATGACCTGTTTGGGTAATATCGACACCATCAACTAGTGAATATTTGGGTAGCGTATATGTAGCTGCCTCTTTTTATTATACCTATACCTGTTCTTTTATATCCAGGGGTTTCTATGTTCATACGATGACCAGGTGAATGCAACCACCCCTCTTAGCAGCTTATAGGCTGTATGCCTATCATATCTTTTCGATGGATACATAAAGCAATTCTCTCCGACATAAGATATCCCCATCTTTTTATCAATTACATGTCTTCTATTCTGAAAACCCCTATGGTCGCAGTGTTTTCTTCTAGCCATACTTCTGGAGTGGTCATAAGCAATTTGGTCTAATAGCTTAACCCGACCTAAAGGTGGTAAACCCTTCTTCCTACTGTATCTATTCATTTGGCTCAACAGTTTACCCCTGTCCCTATAGGTCAAAATTTTCCTATAAGGAGCAAGGGATAGGGAGTCCAAAAAATCAAGTAGCAGCTTTAATAGGTAGCAGATTAGGAACATTTCAGTTCTATAGACTAATCGGTGTTAGGCTTCTTCTCTCTCCTCCCCCTTCCCCATCTCCTCCTCAAGCTGTTCCATCAGCCGGGCGGCTCTGGGGTAGCCGATGTGGAGCTTTCTCTGCAAGAAAGAGGTTGATATGTGGGTGTACTGCTCAGCCAGCTGCCGGGCCGACTCCAGAAGCGGGTCTTCCGGGTAGCCTTCTCTCCCTTCGGCTGTCACTGAAGGCACCAGCTCCTCAATCTTTAGCCGGGGTGCGGCTTCTTCCAGCTTCTGGCTGCCCCAGAAGTAGACCAGCCTCTCCACCTCGGGGTCGGAGACAAAGCAGCCCTGGAGGCGTTTGGGCTTGGCGGCCTCGGTGGGCATGTAGAGCATGTCGCCCCTGCCCAGGAGCTTCTCGGCGCCGCCGATGTCCAGGATGGTGCGTGAGTCCACCTGTGAGGTCACGGCGAAGCTGATGCGGGTGGGGAAGTTGGCCTTGATTAGGCCGGTGACCACGTCCACCGAGGGCCTCTGGGTGGCGACCACCAGGTGGATGCCCACCGCCCGGGCGAGCTGGGCCAGGCGGCACAGGATGTGCTCCACCTCGTCAAAGCCGGTCATCATCAGGTCGGCCAGCTCATCAATAATAAGAACCAGGTTGGGCAGCTTCTCAGCGGCCTTGTTCTTGTTGTAGCCCTCGATGTTGCGGGCAGCAGACGCCGCCAGCCTCTGGTAGCGCTTGTCCATCTCCTGGTTAAGCCAGCGAAGTGTGGACAGGGCTTTCTGGGTGTCAACAATGACCGGTGCCGCCAGGTGGGGCAGGCTGTTGAAGGGCGTCAGCTCCACCCGCTTGGGGTCAATCATGATGAACTTGGTGTCAAACGGGGTGTTGTACATCAGCAGGCAGCAGATGATGGCGTTCAGGCAGACGGTCTTGCCGCTGCCGGTGGCGCCGGCGATGAGGAGGTGGGGCATCTTGGCCAGGTCGCCGGCCACTGCCTCGCCACCGGCGCCCTTGCCCAGGGCTATGGACAGGCTGGAACGCGCCAGCAGCTTCTGGTAGGCGCTGGTCTCGATGACCCCTCTCAGGCTGACGATGCTGTAGATGGTATTGGGCACCTCCACGCCAACTATAGACTTGCCCGGCACCGGGGCTTCAATCCTGATGCTGGGTGCCGCCAGGGCCAGCGCCAGGTCGTTGGCCAGCGAGGTGATTCTCTCCACCTTGACCCTGGTGCGGGATACCTCTTTCTGGGATATGACGACGTTGCCTTCTTTGTCCCTCTCCCTTACTTCTTTCGTTCTGCGGTCCCAGCCGGGCTCAACGCCGAACTGGGTAACGGTGGGCCCGACGTTTATCTGGACTACCTTGACTTCAACGCCGTAGCTGGCCAGGGCGTCCTCGATTATCTTGGCCCTCTGGGCGTTGTCCGCCTGCCCGAACTCCACCTCGGTGCTCTTGTCCAGGATGTCAATCGGCGGCAGTCTCCAGCCGTCAATGGTAACCAGAGACGGCGACTCGCCGTATTTCTTCCACACCTCCTGCGCCACCTGCCTTAAGTCCTGTTTGGGTTGAGCGGTGCCGGACTCTGCGGCCGCCGGCTCCATGGCCGGGATTTCGGGTGGCACCAGTACCTGGGGTGGAGTCATCTTCTTGGTGGGTTCTCCAGCCGGAGTCTGTTTGTAGGCTGTGGGACCAATCTTTTCCTTGCCGGGCCTGGGTGGCAGTGACGGCATCCTGAAGCGGCCCGCCAGCCAGAGTGTTGACGCTTTTAGTGCACCAAAGCTTGCCTTCGGGGCGACCAGAACAGCGCCCAGGACAAGAAGTCCGGCTACCCTTAATACACCAATGGGCCACTGGTCACCGGTGATAGCCAGGCCAAAGCTACCTCCCATCTCAAGAAGTGCCAGTATCCCCCAGATGGCAAAGAAGAAGGCAGCCGCACCCAGCCACCGGTTCCACTGGTACAGCTTCCAGCGACGGGCAAGCTCTGACAGCTGCCCACGGAATATGACGCCGGCTATGGCGACAGCGGCTATAACGATAAGAACCAGACCCCAGCCGAGCGCCTGCCAGACACCTGTCATCCAGGAAGAGATGGCTTCCCACTGCCAGAAGAGCAGGGTCAGGAAGACAAACAGAAGGATTAGACGCCGAACTATCGGCTTTGTCAGGAAGCCAAAGAAGCCTGAGCTTAGCCCCTTTGCGGGCTTCCCTCCGGATTTGTTAGCTTTTTTCTTGGCCATAAATCGCTACACCTTGACCATGACCGGCAGAATCATGGGCCGGCGCTTGGTCTGCTCGTAGTAGAAGCGGTTCAATGCGTCCCTTACCTTGCTGTCGGCGAAGCCCCACTCGGCAGTCCGTTTGCCTCCGTGGTCCAGAATCTTAGCCACCAGGTCGCGGCTCTGCTCCAGCATGTCCTTGGACTCGTTGGTGTCCACAAAGCCCCGGGACACGATATCGGGGCGGCCCACCAGCCTTCCCGTCTGCTTGTTGACGGCGAAGATGACCACCACGATGCCATCCCGGGAGAGCATTCTTCGGTTGCGGAGAACGATGCCGCCAACGTCGCCGACGCTCAGGCCGTCCACATAGACGTTGCCCGAGGCGACCTTGCCCGTTACCTTGCCCCAGTTAGGGCTCAGCTCAAGGACATCGCCGTCCTCAAGGACGAAAATGTTCTCCTCCGGTATACCCACTTGCCTCGCCAGCTTGGCGTGCAGTGAAAGATGACGGTATTCACCATGAATAGGCATGAAAAACCTGGGCTTGGTCAGACTTAACAGCAGCTTCAGCTCTTCCTGGCTCCCGTGCCCGTGAACGTGCGCCCGGGCCACCGTGCCGTACTTGACCTCGGCTCCCTGCTTAAAGAGGCTGTCTATCGTCCGGTTAATCAGAGACTCGTTGCCCGGGATGGGTGAGGCCGAGATGACCACGGTATCACCCCGGACTATACTGACGTGGGGATGGTCGCGGTTAGCGATGCGCACCAGCCCCGAGGTGGGTTCGCCCTGGCTGCCGGTGGTGATGATGACAATCTTGTTGTGGGGTATGTTGCGTAGTTCGTCAAGCCGTCCCAGAACCCCATCTGATACTTTAAGATAGCCCAGCTCAAGCGCCATGCGCACGGTATCAGTCATGCTGCGCCCGATGACGAAGACCCGGCGCTGGTGTCTGGCGGCGGCGTCAATCACCTGCTGGACGCGTGCTACCAACGAGGCAAAGGTGGTCACTATCACCCTGCCCGGGGCATTGGATACAATCTGGTCAAGGGCTTCACCGACCACCCTCTCTGAGGGCGTGTAGCCGCTGAGCTCGGCGTAGGTTGAATCGGAGAGAAGGAGCAGGACCCCTTTCGCTCCGGCCTGGGCTAGCCGGGAGAGGTCAGTGGGTTTGCCACTAACCGGAGTGTAGTCAAGCTTGAAGTCGCCAGTGTGCACCACGGTGCCTATCGGTGTGTTGATGATCAGGCCCACGGAATCAGGGACGCTGTGGCACACCGGGAAGAACTCAACGTTGAACCTGCCCAGGGCAAACTGGCCGCCAGGAGGTATAACATTAATCTTGGCTGCCTGCGATGTCCTTCGCTCCTTGAGTTTGACCTCAATGAGCCCCTTTGCCAGGCGGGTGCAGAAGACGGGCACATCCAGCTGGGGCAGTATATAGGGCAGGGCGCCGATATGGTCTTCATGGGCGTGGGTGATAACGATGCCCCGCACCTTACCCAGCCTCTCAATGAGGTAGCCGATGTCCGGGATTACCAGGTCAATGCCCAGCATTTCTTCATTGGGGAACATCAGCCCGGCGTCAACCACGATGATGTCCTCTTCATACTCCATCACCGTCATGTTCTTGCCGATTTCGCCCAGCCCCCCCAGGGGAATCACTTTTAGTCTTGGCTTTGCCATATTTTCAACCCTCAAACATATTCAGCTGCCTCGCCGCCGGCTCCTCTTTGGCTTCGGGTATGGTCTCTTTCTTTTCCAGAAGCTTCGGAATCTTGAGCATATCGGCTTTTACCACCTCACGCAGGCTCTGCTGGTGCAGGGCGGCCGCCGGATGGTACATGGCGTAGTAGATGATGCCATCCCGTTTTTCGGCGGTGCCGTGAACCTTGCTTATGCTCTTTCCCGGCAGGAACAGGGACATAGAATAACGCCCCAGAGTGACGATTATCTTGGGGCGGATAATTTCAATTTGGCGGTCAAGCCAGGGACGACAGGCGAGTATCTCCTGAGGCAGGGGGTCGCGGTTTCCTGGAGGTCTGGACTTGACCACGTTGGTAATATAAACCTGCTGGCGTTTCAGGTTGATTAAAGCCAGCAGCTCATCCAGGAATTGCCCGGCCGGCCCGACAAAAGGCCTTCCCTGCTGGTCTTCATGCCAGCCGGGGGCCTCGCCGATAAACATGATGTCAGCGTCTTCTGCCCCTTCTCCCGGCACCGCCCGGGTCCTGTACCTATAAAGCTCGCATCTCTGGCAGTGTGCTATTTCTTGGTAAAGCTCGCTCAGCGCTGACATCTTACTCTGTTACTTAATCATTAAATGATAAAATCGGACATATGTCAAGTCAATTCTGCTCAGCTGGCCAAAATGACGAGAGACCGGGTGTGTGGTAGAATATAGGGAAAAATCGGCAGATACCGTCCGACCAGATAGCTTCTGATGAATAAGGACATCTCTTTAATTATACCTACTTATAATGAGCATGATAATATAGTACCACTGACCCGGCAGCTTGGCCATGCCTTATCTGGCTATAGCTATGAAATTGTTTTTATTGATGACAACAGCGCCGATGGCACCGCCGGGCTGGCGGCGTCTCTAGAAGGCAGCTACCCGGTAAGAGTTGTTGTCCGCAAGGACAAGAGGGGGCTGGCTTCGGCCGTTGTTGATGGTCTGGGTTATGCCTCGGGGCAGATTATAGCCGTAATGGACGCCGACCTGCAGCATCCGCCCGAGGTTGTCTCTGATTTGCTAAGGGAAGTAGAAGCCGGTGCCGATGTCGCCGTTGCCTCGCGGTATATCAAAGGAGGCGGCTGCCCGGGCTGGAACAGGACCAGGAAAATCATATCCCGGGTGGCTATCTTTCTCGCCCACCTGCTTCTGCCCAGAACCAGGCGGGTCAAAGACCCGATGTCCGGTTTCTTCATGTTTAAGAGGGAGGTAGTTGAAGGCGTCCAGCTGAGACCAACCGGCTACAAGATACTGCTGGAGATACTCATGGTCGGCAGATACCAGACGGTGACCGAGGTTCCCTACACCTTTGGCACCAGGGAAAGGGGCCAGAGCAAGTTAAATGCCAGACAGCAGGTTGATTATCTAAAGCACATCCTTGATCTGATGGGACGCACCGGGGAGTTGACCAGATTCGTCAAGTTCTGTCTGGTGGGGGGAAGTGGGGTTGGCGTTAATGTCGGGCTTTACTGGCTGCTTACTAGGTTTGCCGGCTTTACTCCGCTTGATAATGCGGCTGTCGGTGATATCCTGTCAGGCAATCTGGCTTTGACCATAAGCATAGAGGCATCCATAATCACCAACTTTACCCTTAACAACTTTTTTACCTTCGCCGACCGCAACAAGCGAGGGGTAAAGTCTTTTCTTGGTCGCCTGCTAAACTTCAATCTGATATGCCTCATCGGTGCCCTCATTCAGATAGGAGTGACCAATCTCCTGGCAGTCGGACTGGGTTTGTACGATTTACTCTCCCTGGTAATAGCCATTGTCGTGGCCATGCTATGGAACTATTTGCTTAACAACTGGTGGACATGGAAAACGTAAAGAAGTTGCTCAATCGCCTAGGCAAGTGGGAATACACCGGGCTGTGCCTGCTGGTTTTGGTGATTGTGGTTTTGCACTTTGCTGTCATCATGCAGCCCGATGAGACCCTCTTTGACGAAGTGCACTATGTTAAGGATGCCCGGCTTATCATCGGCGGCGGGGGTACCGCGCGCCCCGAGCATCCGCCCCTGGCCAAGCTTATAATAGTCGCCGGTATTGAGCTTTTTGGCGATAACCCTTTTGGCTGGCGCTTCTTCCCCATCTTGTTCAGCGCCGCCGGTATCGTTTTCTTCTACCTCATCTGCCGTCGGCTAAATCTGTCGCGGAGGGTCTCTTATCTGGCTACCTTCCTGTTAGCCCTGGAAAACCTGAGCTGGGTTCAGGGCCATGTCGCCATGCTGGACGTCTTCAGTCTGACCCTTAGCCTGGCTGCCTTCTGGCTCTATCTGAAGAACAGGTATGTCCTGTCCGGGATGGCTGTGGGCCTGAGTATCCTGGCCAAGCTGAGTGGGGCACTGGCCATCGTGGTGATAGGGCTCCACTGGTTCTTGACCAAAGGCTGGCCCGAAATCTGGAAGCAACTGCGTTCCCTGCCCTGGTTCTTGACCGGACGCAAAGACAGGTGGCGTTCGCTGCGCCAGTTTTTGACCGGAAGCCGGGAAGAGTGGCGCTTTCTGTTGGTCATACTGGCTGTCCCGATTACCGTTATCGCTCTGATGCCTCTGCTTGACTGCTTTATCTGGTGGCAGCAATGGTTTGGCCCGAACCCAGTTATACACGGGAACTACAATCCTATTGTGGAACTGAGGGACATGATGAAGCTGACCGGCAGCATAACCTTTGGCTCTTACGACCCCTACAGCATCGCCACCCGGCCCTGGGACTGGCTGCTGCCCCTCAGGTATGGAAAATGGGATCTGGCTCACTTCGTCCTGCCGTACGGCGGGGCCCTGCGCTGGCAGGGCGGCCTGTTCGGCCCTACCGGTGTCTGGAGCTATCTGGGCATGGTCAGCCCCACGCTTACCGTGTTTATTATGCCCCTGTTTTTATATATAATATGGCGGGCGATAAAGGGTGAGACCAGGGTTCTGTTCCCCTTTGCCTGGTTTGTCGGCACCTACTTGGTCTGGATACCGGCCAGCCTTATTACCGACAGGGCCAGCTACATCTTCTATTTTTACCCTACCATCGGCGCCGTTTGCCTTGGCCTAGCCATAGTCATTTTCAAGTTGCTGGCCACCGCCCAGGCTCGCCAGAGAGGCAAACTCAGATGGTTTATAACGCTGGTGGTCCCTCTCTATCTGCTGCTCCATCTGGCCACCTTTGTTGTTCTGGTTCCGATTCCCTTGCTTTGGTCAATACCACTGGGGCTGCTGGTCTATGTCTTCACGTTGTACTACCTGGGTATAGTCAAACGGCGTGGCCCTGGTGATGGCCTCGCCCCGGCTATGATTCAGGTTGCCAAACCACCAGAAACAATAGTAAAATGAGTGTGCCCATTTTGTTTTGGAAGGAGATGGATGACTTTTTTGAGCCAGACCGACCCCGAAATCAGTCACGCTATTGAACTGGAGGGGAAACGACAGAAGGAGACGATAAACCTCATCGCCTCTGAAAACTATACCAGCCAGGCGGTGCTCGAAGCCCAGGGCTCTTTTCTGACCAACAAATACGCCGAAGGCTATCCCCTAAAACGCTACTACGGCGGTTGTGAAAATATGGACACCATAGAGACCCTGGCTATTGAGCGGGCCAAGAAGCTGTTTTGTGCCCAGCACGCCAACGTCCAGCCCCATAGCGGCGCCCAGGCCAATATGGCAGCCTACTTTGCTTTGCTTGATTATGGCGATACCGTTCTGGGTATGGAGCTGGCTCATGGCGGGCACCTTACTCACGGCTCCCGGGTTAACTTCTCAGGCAAATCATACAACTTCGTCACCTATGGCCTGAACCCGGAGACGGAGAGAATTGACTATCCAGAGGTGGAGAGGCTCACCCTGAAGCATAAGCCCAAGTTGATTGTCGCCGGGGCCAGCGCCTATCCCAGGATAATCGACTTTGAGCGTTTTCGCAATATCGCCGACCTGGTTGGTGCCCGTTTGATGGTTGACATGGCCCACATAGCCGGCATGGTGGCCGTCGGTCTGCATCCGACACCGGTGCCCTACGCCGATGTAGTAACCTCAACCACCCACAAAACGCTGCGCGGCCCGCGGGGGGGCTTCGTCTTGTGTCCCCGGGAGCTGGCCTCTCCTCTGGATGCCGCCGTCTTTCCCAGAATGCAGGGCGGTCCTCTGATGCACGTTATCGCCGCCAAGGCGGTCGCCTTTTATGAGGCCATGCAGCCGGAGTTCACCCGTTACCAGCGGGCGATACTGGAAAATGCCTCTGTCCTGGCCGACGAGCTGGAGCAGGCCGGACTGCGCCTGATATCCGGCGGCACGGACAACCACCTGATTCTGGTTGACCTTACCCAGGCCGGGGTTACCGGTAAACAGGCTGAGGAGGCTCTGGGCCGGGCGGGCATTATCGTTAACCGCAATGCGGTTCCCTTCGTTAATACCTCTTCACCTAGGATAGCCGGCGGCATACGCCTGGGAACTCCGGCGGTAACAACCCGCGGTTTCGGCACGGATGAAATGAGACGGGTCGCTTCTATGATTGTAAAGATAATCGGCAATATTGATGACCTGGCGGTGCAGGCGCAGGTGAGAGATGAAGTCAGCCAGATGTGCCAGAGATTCCCGACGCCGGGCATTGATGACTGACATTATCTGCCACCCCATCTTTTTATCCTCTTCCCCTTACTACAGAGGGGGACTTTGTCCCTCTCTGTTTTTACTTCCCTTTCCTTGCAAGGGAAGGGATAAGGAATGGTTATTTCAACCGAATAAAGCGGAACCGTTAGTTTTAGAAGGGTGAGGTTATCAGCTAATAGTGTTATAATGAATATACCATTAATGAGTTCAAAGCTCTTCTACAGGGGGCAAAATTGGATGGATGAACTAAAGGTCTTCACCGGCAATGCTCACCCCGCCCTGGCCCGGGCGGTTACGGAGTATCTGGGGATGCCACTGGGCCGCTCGGAGGTCTTCCAGTTCAGCAACGAGAATATCTTTGTCCGTATCCTGGAGAATGTGCGCTCGCGTGATACCTTTGTTGTCCAGCCCATCTCATCCCCGGTCAACCAGAACCTGATGGAGCTGCTTATTATGGTGGATGCCCTGAAAAGGGCGTCGGCCGGGCGAATCACCGCCGTCGTCCCCTATTATGGTTACGGCCGCACGGACAAGAAAGACCAGCCCCGGGTGCCCATAACGGCCAGGCTGGTCGCTGACCTGCTCACCGTGGCCGGGGCCAACAGGTTGCTGACTGTTGACCTGCACGCCGAACAGATTCAGGGCTTTTTCAACATACCGGTGGACGAGCTCACCGCCCTTAACCTGTTCAGTGACTACTTCAAAAAGAAGAAGCTCGAAAATCTGGTGGTGGTGGCCACCGATATCGGCATCACCAAGCGGGCGAGAGACCTGGCCGCCAAGCTTAACGCCCCCCTGGCCATTATGGAGAAAAGGCGGGTCGGCAATGAAGATGAAACGGAGACACTGAATGTCATCGGTGAGGTGAAAGGCAAAACGGCACTCACCGTGGATGACGAAATCGATACCGCTGGCTCGCTGATAAATACGGTGGCGACACTGGTGGAGCGGGGGGCTAAGGAAGTCTACGCCTGCTGTACCCACCCGGTGTTCTCTGGCCCGGCCATACAGAGGATAGCTTCATCTCCGGTAAAGGAGGTGGTGGTTACCAATACCATCCCGGTTGAGGGTGACAAAAAACTGGACAAGATTACCGTCCTGCCCATAGCGCCACTTCTGGGCGAAGCCATCCACCGCATTCACACCGGCCTGTCAATCGGGGCTATGTTTGAGTAACCACAAGGTATGATAGAGGTCTATAAGGCAAAGGGTGAACTGGAGGCCCAGGTTATCAAAGGCTTGCTTGATAGTTACGGAATACCCTGTCTGCTTCAGTCTCACGCTTCTAGCTCAGTCCACACCTTTGCCATCAATGGTCTGGGCGAGGTGAGGATTATGGTCCCGGACTCGCAGGCAGAGGAAGCCAGGAGAATAATTGACAGCACCTAGAAATCCATCCCCCTATCCTCTTCCTTTGTGAAGGGAAATCCCCCTTAATCCCCCTTTACAAAGGGGGATAACTTCTCCCTTTATGAAAGGGAGAATGAGAGGGATTTAGGCGGAGAATATCTAACTGAGAAGGGGTTATATGTTTAAGTGGTTGGGAGGACTGACTGACTCGAATGAAAGGGAGCTCGGGCGCCTTGAGCCGTCAGTTGACCGGATAAATGAGCTTGAGCCCGAGTTTGAAAAACTGGATGATGCCGAGCTTCGGGCCAAGACCGATGAGTTCAAAGCCCGTCTCAAAGACGGTGCTTTGCTGGACGAGCTTCTTCCGGAGGCCTTTGCCGCTGTCCGCGAGGCGGCCAAGCGAACCATGGGCCAGCGCCACTTCGACGTCCAGCTTATGGGGGGCATAGTCCTTCACCAGGGCAAGATCGCCGAGATGAAGACCGGCGAGGGTAAGACCCTGGTGGCTACCCTGCCCCTGTATCTCAACTCACTCACCGGTAAGGGCTGTCACCTGGTTACCGTCAATGACTACCTGGCCAGGCGAGACCCTTACTGGATGGGGCCTATCTATCACGCCCTGGGGGTGAGCGTTGCCAGCATCTATCCCCAGCAGTCCCCGGACGAGCACGCCCCGGCCCGCCTCTACGACCCGGACTACGATTCCGGCAAAGAAAATGACTCGTGGAAGCATTTTCGCCCCGTCACCCGCAAAGAAGCTTACCAGGCGGACATCACCTACGGCACATCAAGTGACTTTGGTTTTGATTACCTAAGGGATAACATGGTTATTGACCTCTCCCAGTGCGTCCAGCGTCCCTTAAACTACGCCATTGTCGATGAAGTGGACAATCTGCTTGTTGACGAGGCCAGGACGCCTCTCATCATCAGCGCCCCCGATGTTGAAGCCGGACAGAAGTACCAGCTCTTTGCCCGCCTCGTCCAGCGCTTAAGTCCGGTGCAGGACTACGAGGTCAAGGAGAAGGAGCGGTCAGCCGAGCTGACCGACGACGGCTTTGCCGGCGTGGAGAGGATGCTCAAGCGCGAAGGGGCGCTCAGGTCAGCTAGTCTCTACGACCCGGAGAGCGCCGACCTGATGCGCCATCTGAGGAATGCCCTCACCGCCAAGGAATTCTACAAAAGAGACCGCGACTATGTGGTCAAGAACGGCGAGGTCATCATCGTTGACGAGTTCACCGGCCGGCTGATGCTGGGCAGGCGCTACTCGGAGGGCCTGCACCAGGCGATTGAAGCCCAGGAGCACGTCAAGGTTCAGCAGGAAAGCCGCACCTTTGCCACCATCACCATCCAGAACTACTTCCGCATGTACCAGAAGCTGGCGGGTATGACCGGCACCGCCGTCACCGAGGCCGAGGAGTTCCACAAGATATACAAGCTTGAGGTAGTGGTCATGCCCACCAACAAGCCCATGGTCAGGCAGGACTTCGCCGACCGCATCTATAAAGATGAGGAGGCCAAGTTCAAGGCGGTGGCCAACGAGATTGCCGAGACCTCGAAGCAGGGCCGTCCGGTGCTGGTGGGCACGGTCTCCATCGAGAAGTCGGAGCGGCTGAGCGACCTCTTAACGAGGCGGGGTACTCCTCACCAGATACTCAACGCCAAGCAGCACGAGAAAGAGGCCGGCGTCATCGCCCAGGCCGGGGAGCCGGGGGCGGTCACCGTTGCCACCAACATGGCCGGGCGGGGTGTTGATATCGTCCTCGGCGGCAAAGAGCCACCCGACGGTGATAACCCGGAGTGGCGGCAGTGGCGGGAGAAGCACAATAAGGTGGTCAGCCTCGGCGGGCTGCACGTCGTCGGCACCGAGCGCCACGAGGCACGCCGTATTGATAACCAGCTAAGAGGTAGGGCCGGCCGCCAGGGAGACCCGGGAAGCTCCCGTTTCTATGTCTCCCTTGAGGACGACATCATGCGCCGTTTCGGCGGTGACCGCGTCAAAGGCATTATGGAGTGGGCCGGCATGGACGAGAACACCCCCATCGAGAACCGCCTCATCAGCCGGACCATCGAGAGCACCCAGACCCGGGTCGAGGGCTACCACTTTGACATCCGCAAGCACCTAGTGGACTACGACGACGTCATCAACAAGCAGCGCGAGGTCATCTACGGTGAAAGGCGTAAAATCCTGGAGGGGGCCGACCTCAAGGCAAACATCCTGTCCATGGTCAGCGATGAAATCAAGAGTATGGTGATGTCCCGCTTCGCCGGGCTGGAACAGGATCTGGCCGGGCTCGTTACCGACGTGGCGACCATCTTCCCCCTGCCCCCGGAGCTAAACGCCAATGCCCTGTCCCGGTTGAAACCGGAGGAGGTAGAAGAAAAGCTGGCAGGCTATGCCCAAGCCCTCTACGAGCAGAGGGAGAAGGAGATGGGCGCCACCAACATGAGGATTCTGGAGCGGCTGGTGATGCTGCGCATCATTGACACCCTGTGGGTGGAGCACCTGACCGCCATGGAGTACATGCGCCAGGGCATCGGGCTGGAGGCCATGGCCCAGCACGACCCGCTGGTGGCCTACAAGAGAAAGAGCCACGAGATGTTCCAGGAGCTGCTGTCTACCATCCAGCACGATGTGGCACACACCATATTCCGGGTGGGCATCAAGAGGGAGGCTGCCCCCAGGCCGGCCCCGTCAAGGATGGCCGTTGCCGCCGGTGTGGCTGGTGGCGGGGGACAAAGGCCGCCGAGGCCTACCGGCAAAAAGGTGGGCAGAAACGAGCCCTGCCCCTGTGGCAGTGGCAAGAAATACAAAAAATGCTGCGGGAAGTAAGGTAAGAAATGAGAATGATATTGGGAGTAACCACCTGCGACAAGTGTGCTAAACCTATGAAAACAGGGCAACAAATTGTTACAATAGGACTAAGCACCGTTGCTAAAGAAAATAGCGAAATAGAAGCACCAGAGCCCGAAATAAGATATGCTTGTCACCTTGATTGCTGGGATGAGGTAGAGGTGAACTATTAACGGAGGTAGCTCATGGGAAACCATATTTTTCTGGTTGGCCAAGATAACTACCAAAAGTGCATTGAGAACGGAGTATACGGAGTAAATGCCCATGAGAATGAAAAAACCAATGCCGAGGTCATAGCCAGTTTTGAGGCCATCAAGCCAGGCGATTTTATTTTCTTTTATGTTAGGAATGTTGGAGTTTATGGACTATGGAAGGCGACCAGTCGCCCGTTTTTTGATAAGTCCCTGATTTGGGGTGTAGAGGGAAAGGATTATCCCTATCGTGTTTGTTTCGAGCCGTCAATCCGATACTTTTCCAAGCCAATTGCGTTGAGCGACATCTTGGATTTGAGAGATCGAGGCAAGATTTGGACTTTTGACCTCGGTGCTATGGTTAAGAAGAACCACAATCCCATCACAACTGCCGAAGGTAAGGAACTTATTCGCCTGCTGTTAAGAAATAATCCGGTCTTTCGCCCAGTTGCCCCCATAAGTAAACCCTACCCGATTAAGACCAGTCCGCTACCAATCAGATTGAGCACAGGCAAGAAGGGGACACTAAACTATGAGGGCTATCTAAACGCCTGGTTCATAAGAAGTCTTGTCAATGGCAGGCACAAAGAGATAATTGGTGAATATCGTGACATTCTGAACTTTGTGCCAACCTCATTTAACAAGGTGATGGATGTGTTCCTTACGCATGTAACTCAAGTAGATGGCGTGGATGTCCTTCACAAATTCACCTGCGTTGAGCTTAAGACAGGCGTTTGCGACGAGGAGAACTTGAACCAGATAGTCAAGTATGAGAACTGGTTAACTCGTAAACTAGCAGACGGCGACAGCGAAATGGTGCAGAGTATCCTCATCGGCTTTGATTTTGATGATAAAGTCCGCGAATATGTTCAAAAGCGAAAGTTTATTGAAGAGAAGACTGTAAGATTGTTGCAGTATAGAGTGAACCCCCAGGCAGATGATATCGTCCTGTCCGAAGTAGGCTAGGAGGAGAAGTATGGCGCAATACAGATGTTTGAATTGCGGTTATAGCGGGGACGAGTTGATATATCAATTCAACGACTATACCTATTGCGTTGCTTCAAACGAGCAAGACCCTGAGTTTATTGATGGTCGTACTTCTTGGGTAGAAGACAAGGATTTCGGCGACGCAGAAATCGGCGACCCAGTTGGATGCCCTGAATGTCGTGCTTGGGGAGTGGGTAACTTTCAACCAGTCGAGTAATATAATGACTACCACTAATCTCAAGTCATCACCATCCACCCACCTCACCCCGGCGGAGGAGGAGGCGATAGGGCATCTTAAGGAGGCTATTGCCAGTGGTAAGCACTGGTATCTTGCCCTGCTTGAGGCTGTCGGGCTGTGGCAGGCGACCGAGGAGACGGTGAACGGGCAGAGCTACCAGTATCTCATAGAGGGCGAGGCCTTTGACTGGCTGGTGCTGGCCGAACGGCTGCTGGGGGAGGTGGACGGGCTAATTCCCGAGGATGAGAAAGCGGCTCTACTTTTCCACGGCAGACCGCCGCTTGAGCTTCCGGCGGCTGAGTTCAAGAAGCTCATCGGTGGCCGCAAGTATCACCAGTACCTTAACTACTTTTACGGCATCACCGCCGAGGAAGCCCTGCTCCAGGCGGTCGAGGGAGAGGTGCGCAAGGAAGGGTGGGCGCCGGGGCGGAAGGACGAGCAGGACATAGCCGACGAGGCCTATAACCGGATATACGGGGCGACCCAGCGCCAGCTGCTGCGGGACTTCAGACGGGCGAAGGGCTATTCCCAGGCCCGCTCTATCGGCCTGACCGAGCTAAAAGAGTTCACCTACTGGCTGTTCAAGTACCGGCTGAGGCACAACGACAAGGCCAGGGTCGCCAGCGACACCAGTAAGGCGCTCAGGTGGCTCAGGAGAAGCGCCGCCCAAGGCTATTGACACGCTCCCCGGGGCTGTGTAAAATTACCCGATAACGGCTTAAGAGAGAGCTGGAACGCAGCTTTAAACGAGGAGGGCAAATGCGATGCGCAGCCTTAATCTGAAGATAGCCCTGGTTATCTATGGAGCTATATACATAACGCAGGGGATTGTTCTTCTGGTGGCCCCCGAAAGAATGGCTGATATGTACGGCTTCGGCGAGGTGAACGACCGGGTAGCCTATCTTATGGCTGTTACCGGCGCCGCCTTCATCGCCGCCGGGGTCTGGTTTGCCATGACCTTCCTTGACCCGGTGCACAATATCAACAGTGTTAGGTTCGCCATACTGTGGGCCGGTCTGCTTCTGGTAATGCCCCTCTACGGCCTCTGGCAGGGCTACATTGAAATCGGCCAGGTGTGGCTCGGCTTAATCCTGAATGCCATCTTCGCTGCCGCCTTCCTCATCTTCTATCCCTACCAGCGGAGCTAAACCGAATCTGGATTACTCAGCCTGTCGCTAGGCATGAAGCTGGCCGAGACGCTCGTTTAGCTTTCCCAGTCTGTCTTTGATGGCTTCGAGCCTGTCGTGCTCTTTGGCGACAACGGCCTCCGGCGCCTTGGTCAGAAACGCTTCGTCCTTGAGCCTGGCATCGAGGCGGCTCACCTCAGCCTGGAGCCGTTCCATCTCCCGGCTTAGCTTCTGCCTCTCGGCTTCCAGGTCAACCATGCTCTCCATCGCAATCACCACCTCGGCTTCTTTGAGCACCAATACTAAGGCGTTTTTGGGCGGCTGCCTTTCACGTTTGTCACTGATGGTCGGCTTTGCCCTGGCCAGAGTCCGGATGGCCTTGGAATATGTTGTAATGGCCTGCTTGAGGCCGCCGGCATAGACCCGAGCCTCAATCTGTCTTGATGGCTCAACTTCGTACTCAGCCCGGGCGTTGCGGATGGAGCGCACTATATCTATGACCGACTCCATAACTCTTTCTGCCTCGGGGTCCAGTGTTTTCTTATCTGCCTCCGGGTAGGGGCTTATCATTATGGATTCGGCCATTTGCTCATTCTTGATATTCTGCCACAGCTCCTCGGTGACGAAGGGCATGAAGGGGTGCAGGAGACGCAGCGACACCTCAAGGACATGAACCAGAACAGGGATGGGTGATGGCGCTTCGGTTACCGGGCCAAGCCGAATCTTGGCCATCTCAATATACCAGTCGCAGAACTCCCCCCAGAGAAAGTCGTGAATCTGGCGCTGGGCTTCCCCGAACTGGAAGTCGGTCATCAGCCGGCCAACGCTGGCTATGGTGCTGTTTAGCCGGCTCAGAATCCAGCGGTCTTCCAGCGGCAGGGACTCTTTGATTTTCATATCGCCGTGATAGGTGCTGGAATTGCGGAGCACGAACCGTGTAGCGTTCCACAGCTTATTGGCAAAGTTGCGCCCGGCTTCAATCCTTGATAGTGCCAGCTTGATGTCGTTTCCCGGTGCAGTACCCGTGGACAGGGCGAAGCGCAGGGCGTCGGTGCCGTATTTCTCCATGAAGTCAAGCGGGTCGAGCACGTTGCCCCGTGTCTTGCTCATCTTCTCTCCCTTCTCGTCGCGGATGAGCCCGTGGAGATAGACGACACCGAATGGGACTTGGCCGGTGTCCTCCAGCCCCATCACAATCATCCTGGCGACCCAGAAGAAGAGGATGTCATAGGCGGTCTCCATCACCGTTGTGGGGTAAAAATAGCGCAGGTCTTCGGTGTCCTCGGGCCAGCCCAGCGTGGAATGAGTCCACAGCGCCGAGCTGAACCAGGTGTCCAGGACGTCGGGGTCCTGTTCTACCCGGTTCGAGCCGCAGCTTTGGCAGGCTCTGGGCTCGTCAATGCTGGCCGTCATCTCGTTGCAGTCGCGGCAGTACCACACCGGTATGCGGTGCCCCCACCACAGCTGGCGGGAGATGCACCAGTCGCGGATGTTTTCCATCCAGTTGAGGTACACTTTGACAAAGCGCTCGGGCAGAATCTTGATGCCCCCACCGGTAACGGCGTCAATAGCCGGCCCAGCCAGCGGCGCCATCTTGACGAACCACTGCTTGCTGGCTACGGGTTCTATCACCGTCCGGCAGCGGTGGCAGTGACCCACGGAGTGGGAATAGGCTTCAACCTTCTCCAGCAGCCCCTCCTTTTCCAGGTCAGCCAGGATTGCCTTGCGGGCGTCAAAGCGGTCTAGGCCGACATAAGGCCCGGCGTTCTCGTTCATGGTGGCGTTGGAGTTCAGGATATTAATCAGGGGCAGCCCGTGGCGCTGCGCGACCTCAAAGTCCACCGGGTCGTGGGACGGGGTTATCTTGACGGCGCCGGTGCCGAACTCGGGGTCAACGGCTTCATCGGCTATGATGGGTATAACTCTTTTTACCGCCGGCAGGATGACCTTTTTGCCCAGCAGGGCCTTGAACCGTTTATCGTGAGGGCTGACGGCCACGGCGGTATCACCCAGGATGGTCTCGGGGCGGGTGGTGGCCACGGTGATAAATCCCTCGCCCTCGGCCAGAGGATATTTGACATAATAAAGGTTTCCGGTTACATCCTGGTGGTCTACCTCAAGGTCGGAGAGGGCGGTGGCACACCTGGGACACCAGTTGATGATGCGCTCCCCACGGTAAATCAGCCCTTTGTCGTAGAGGCGGACGAAGGCGGTGCGCACCGCCTTGCTCGGGCCTTCGTCCAGGGTGAACTTTTCCCGACTCCAGTCGCAGGAGACACCCAGTCTCTGGTGCTGCCGGGTGATGTTCTGGCGGCGCTGGTGCACCCACTGCCACACCCGCTCTAAAAATTTCTCCCGCCCCAGGGTGTGGCGGTCAGTGCCTTCTTTAGCCAGTTCCCGTTCAACGACCACCTGGGTGGCGATGCCGGCGTGGTCAACGCTGGGCAGCCACAGGGTCGGCTCGCCCTTCATGCGGTGCCAGCGCACCATAATGTCCTCTATGGTCGCCGTCAGGGCATGCCCAAGGTGAAGGTCGCCGGTGACATTGGGCGGCGGCATGATGATGACGAAGGGTTTCTTTTCGGGGTCTATTCTGGGAGTAAAATACCCCTTCTCCAGCCAGAACCGGTACCACTTTTCTTCCACCTTAGCCGGCTCATAAGTTTTGGGCATTTCTTCGGGTGTTGTTTGTGCCATTTCTACCCTTTCTGCGATTTAGTTAATAATCTTGCCACTTCCGTAAGTGTCAATCCAGTTCAACCGGCGCTGACTGAGTGGCCATAGTTCACACAATCTATATTTTACTTCCCGAATATCAGGTTCATACGGAATTAAAGATATCAAAATCATGGCTAAAATAACCACGACTGGCATGAACAATAGCAGAATTGGCCTAGTTGCAGGCACTCGTACCCAAACGTTACATGAATCAAGAACTAAGCACATTAACGGCCATAGTAAAATGCGTAATGGAGCAGTAACCCAAGGAATTAGAAATAATAGGGCTATAGCTTCGGCCTTAGGCGGACTTTTCCTGACCTTCACCGAATATTGGAATATCCTCATCCTAAGCACGACTACAATAAGGTCTAGAAACTGGAGTGGTATTCCAATTATGCGAGCTATTGCACACGCAGGCATGGAAACAACAATCGCAGCCTTGTTCACGCGCATAGCCGAGGGGAGAAGCCATTCTTGTTGCCGGAGAGATGAGACCCGCTCCTTCCATTGTCGTAGGCTATCCCTATAGAGGGATATATCCATCTCGGCATTCATTGACATGCCTCCTTGTTTATAGCTGCTAGTAAACTAGTTCCACCACCCTGTCCAGTATCTCTCCACCCATCTCTAGAAGGCTATTGACAAACTCAACAAAATTTGTTATTCTATATCTAGAATCACGATGAGAGGCTATCCAAAGGGTTCCGTCCCGCGGTAATGCCTCTCTTTTTATTATCTCTTCTACACATGCTCTAATTTCCTTCTCAGATTATTCATGAACACGATATGCGTCATCATCTTCCGGTACAGGGAAGAGAATTTGTTCATATTGGGAACCATGAGCTTTAGTAGTTTGCCATTCTTTACTAGGTAATCCACTAGGCAATAAAAATCACCGTCTCCGGTAACAATCAGAGCCTCTTCGTAGTTGTTGTACTCTATCATTGTATGCAAAATTAGCTCCGCATCAACGTTCCCCTTAACACTCCCGCTAGGTAGACTCAAAGTTGGCTTGAAGATAAGGATATAGCCGTCCTTTTGCAAGCTGGTGTAAAGGTCTTGATTCTGTGGCACATATCCTATGAAGACAAAGGCTTTAGCTATGCCATACTTGTCCTTTAGATATGTCCTGAACTTTCGAAAATCTAGCACCCACCCCTGCTCTCGTATGGAGAGGTTGAGGTTCTGGCTATCAATGAAAGCATAATTGTTTTGTGACTTGTTCATTCCGTTCCGGCTTACTTTCCTACCATCCCCACCACCCTGTCCAGTATCTTATCCGCCACCTCTCGCTTGCTCATCAGGGGCAGGTCTTCAACTTTGCCATCCCGGTCAATTATGGTTACCTTATTGGTGTCGGCGCCAAAGCTGCTGTCTTTATCAGTGATGTCGTTAGCCACGATGAGGTCAAGCCCCTTTTCTTTTAGCTTCTTCCGGGCGTTGGCAACTAAATCTTCGCTCTCGGCGGCGAAGCCGACTTTGACGAAGTTCCCCTTTGCCTCAGCCAGTATGTCCGGGGTTCTCACCAGCTTGAGGGTCAGGCTTGGGCTTTCTTTCTTTATCTTGGTCTCGGCAGCGGTCTCAGGCATATAGTCGGCCACCGCTGCCGCCATAATCAGGACATCGGCGTCTTTTGTGGCATCGGCTACCGCCTGCTTCATCTGGAGGGCGGTCTCAACTGGAATGACCTCAGCGCCAGCCGACTTGGGCAGAGACGTGGTCGCGGTAATCAACTTGACCTCAGCCCCCCTGTCCCTGGCGGCCTCGGCCAGGGCGTAGCCCATCTTGCCCGAGGAGCGGTTTCCGACGAATCGCACCGGATCAATCGCTTCCCTGGTGCCGCCGGCGGTGACCACGATTGTCTTTCCCGCCAGGTCTCCGCTCTTGCCTAAAACCTGCTTGATGGCACCGATGATTTTCTCGACATCAGCCAGACGCCCGGCACCCATTTTGCCCGAGGCCAGGCGGCCGTATTCCGGCCCAACAATGATAAAGCCTCGGGTTTTTAGCTTTGCCAGGTTCTCCTGGGTGACCGGGTTGTTGAGCATGTTGTCGTTCATGGCCGGTGCCAGAATGACCGGCGCCCTGGTCGCCAGCACGGTGCAGGTGAGCATATCATCGGCCAGGCCACAGGCCAGCTTGGCGATGGTATCGGCCGTCGCCGGGGCGATAGCCACCAAGTCCGCCGCCTCAGCCAGAGCCACGTGCTCGATGCTGAACTCGGAAGCCATCTCCCACATGCTGGTCACCACCGGCCTGTTGGTGATGCTGCGCAGGGCCAGCGGGGTGATAAACCTGGTGGCAGACTCGGTCATGACCACCTCAACCCTGGCCCCGGCCTGGGCCAGCTTGCTGGCGATGTCAGCCGCTTTGTAGGCGGCGATGCTGCCGGTGATACCCAGCACTATCGTCTTTCCCGAAAGCATGTTGTCTCCTTTTAAATATGTCTTTTAACCTCACCCTCACGAGCTAGGCTCTATTCATCTGGTAAATGAGCCTGAGACCGATTAAGGTCAGGTCAGGGTTCACCGCGTCAATTACTTTTGTTTCCTTGGCTATCAGCCCGGCCAGGCCGCCGGTGGCCACTACCCTGGCTTTTTGCCCCAGCTCCCTCTGGATACGGGCGACCATCCCCTCTACCAGTGCCACGTAGCCAAAGATGATGCCTGACTTCATGGCGTCGGTGGTGTTGGTGCCGATGGCATGGCTGGGGCGGACAAGCTCCACTCTTGGGAGCATAGCTGCCTGGTGGAAGAGGGCTTCAGTAGCGGTGGCCATACCTGGGGCTATGGCTCCCCCCAGGTAGTCGCCTTTCTGGGATACGGTATCAAAGGTGGTGGCTGTTCCCAGGTCAACAACGATTACCGGTCCGCCGTAGAGGTGATGGGCGGCTACGGCGTCTACGATGCGGTCGGCGCCGACCTCTCTCGGGTTGTCCATGCAGATACGCACCCCGGTCTTAACACCGGCAGCTACCACCAGTGGCGAGATGCCGAAATAGCGCCGGAACATTTCTTCAAAGGTGGCCGTTAGCGGCGGCACGACACTGCACAGTGAGACCTCTTTAATATCAGTAACGCTTAATCCCTGATTACCAAGAAGATTAATCAGCAGCGAGGCGTATTCGTCGGCTGTGTGATGAATAGCTGTTACCATGCGCCAGGAGGCTCTGAGCTCCTCACCATCAAAAGCACCTATGGTGGTCTCGGTATTGCCAATATCAACCGCTAGTAACATATTTTTCAACCTCACCCTCTCCTGGCCAAATCCCTCTCACTCTCCCTTTTATGAAGGGGGATTAAGGGGGGATTTAGAAGAGATGACTCTTTGTTTCTCTTTAGCTTCTAGTTTGTTTTTCCTTTAGCCGTTTGATTACCTTTGGCAGCACTGGTAACAGGTCGCTGGCGAGCATGCCGGCGTCTCCCAGCTCGGCTTTGACCATCTCGCCAGCCTGGGCGTGCAGCCAGACGCCGAGGCTGGCGGCGTCAGAGAGGCTTAGCCCCTGCGCCAGGAGCCCGGTGATAGCCCCGGCCAGTACATCACCGGTGCCGGCAGATGCCAGACCGGCGTTGGCTAATGGGCTGATTCGGCACCGGCCATCGGGCATGGCGACTACGGTGTAAGCTCCCTTGAGGACAATGGTCTTTCCCCACTTGGAAGCCATCCTTCTGGCTATGCCTGCTCGGTCAGATTGTATTTTATCCACCTGCAGGCCGGTAAGGCGGGACATCTCACCGGGATGTGGAGTGAGTATAGCGTCGCCGGCCAGCTTTCGCCACCAGTCCGGGGTCTTAGCCAGAGTGTTTATGACGTCGGCATCCAGCACCAGAGGTGGCAGTGTCTTCTCTGCTTGAAAGAGGACGGACCTCATCAAACTTATGGCTGGCTGGCTCTGCCCCAGCCCGCAGCCCATAAGCAGGGCATTATAGTTTTTCAGTTCTGGGAGGATAAGACCAGTGGCTTCATCTGAGACGATGCCCGGGCTGAATTCCGGCAGTGGTAGATAGGTAACCTCGGTCAGCTTGGCCGCCAGGATTGGTTGCAGGCTCTTGGCCGTAGCCAGGGTTACCAGCCCGGCGCCGACTCTCATGGCGCCGCTACAGGCAAGATAGGCGGCACCGATATAGTTTATTGAGCCGGCGACCACCAGCACGCGTCCGAAGCTGCCCTTGTTGGCATCAAGCGGGCGCCCGGGCAAAACCGACCTAGCCCATTGGGCAGTCATCAGCTCTGCAGTTATATCTTTGGCCAGGTGTTCGGGGATACCGATATCAACTGTTGTTATTTGTCCGGCCCTCCCTGTCCCCGGGGAGTTGAACAGGCCCGGCTTGGGGAATCCCAGAGTGATGGTGTAGTCGGCGTGAAGGCAGGCCGGGTCGCAGGCGCCGGTGTCGGCGTCAAGCCCGGAGGGCAAGTCCAGGGCGAAAATCTTAAGTTCTGGGCACCTTTTCTTAGCCTCAGCCACCTGCTCCAGTGCCTGCTTGAAAGCACCACCGAGAGGACGGATTTTCCCGGTGCCGAAAAGGGCGTCAACAACGGCGTCGGCCGAAGACAGAAGCTCATTGAGTCTATCTGTACTTTCGTAGCCGGCTATACCCCTCTCCTTTACCAGCCTCAGGTTAGGGTCATCTTCTGCTCTCTGCCCCAGGAGAAACAGGCTGACCTTCGCCCCCCAGTCGTGGAGGTGCCGGGCGGTGACCAGCCCGTCACCGCCGTTGTTGCCCGGCCCGATGAGCAGGAGGAAGTGCTTATCCTTTACACTGCCCAGGATGTGCCTGATTTCCTCGGCCGTTGTCCTGCCGGCGTTCTCCATAAGCATATCGGTGGAGACGCCGAGTTTGGCGCTCCCCTGTTCTACCCGTCGCATCTCTTCTGAGGTTAAGACCTTCATATTATTCGTAGCAGTGATTAACCCAGAGTTTAGCAATACCCTGGGCAGGGGTCAACTGTGGCTAGGAAAATCTGTTCCGGTGCAGGATGTCTTCTAGCCTTCGCTTGGGGATGTGGCGCACACCTTTGTTATCCACCCAGCGTCTGACGGAGTCGGTGGCGACCTCGACCACCGGGTTCTCATCGGGGAAGCCCAGCGCCAGCACCAGGGCGACCTCATATTCATTGGGTATGTTTAAGACCCGCCTCAGCTTGTCCGGGTTGAATGATGCTATAACGCAACTACCTACCCCCTGCTCCAGGGCGACCAGAATCATGTTCTCCGCCGCCATGCCGATATCATAGTTGGTATCTGTACGGTTGCCACCAAGCTCGGCTTCAAGGGAGCTGTCTATCAGGCTGATGATGTAGGCTTCAGGTCTTCGCTCTTGTGGCCAGCCGCCTTCCGGTCTGGGCTGACCCGCCCAGGTGCCCACGGTGTCAAAGACCTGAGGCAAGAGCTTCTCATCGTCAACGATGATGAATTTCCAGAGCTGGCGGTTAGCGGCCGTCGGCGCCAGCCGGGCGGCGTTAAGGCACTTTTTCAGAATATCGTAGGGCACCGGCCTGCCCCCGAATTGCCTGACAGACCGTCTTTTGATAGCTGCCTCGTATACTTTCATCAGCGCTCCTCCTCTTGCTGGCCTTGCTCCAGCCGGTCAACCTTCTCATTCATTGCCTGCCAGTGAGCCCCCCGCCAGTAGACGCGGTGGCAGGAAGGGCACTCCATATACTGGTCCTGTGTCTTGAGAACGTAGGGTGGCACCCTCTCTTTCACCCGCTCCTTGCTTATGGGAGCCAGCTGCCGGTTACACTCCAGGCAGACGGAGAACAGTCGGGATTGAGTGTCCAGTTTGAGGGTCTCCACCACCTGTTTAATCTGCTCCTCGGGTTCATCACTGGCTATAAGAATGGCCTTCAGTCTTCCGGTAGTCACCAGCCTCCTTTTCATTATCTGGTTGTCACGGGTGAGCACCACCCTTCCTTCAGCCAGCGCGGTTCTTATCATGCCCCAGTCATCACGCCCGCCATAGAACAGGGTATCGTAGCCCATCATCCTGAGCCACTTGGCCAGCTTGCCGACATTCTGGTCAACTATGAATCTGGTATCTTCTGCCATTCCCAATCCTGGCGGTTAGAGGGTAATCTGCAACCCCTCGTAGGCTAAGATGATAGAAGCTCCCAGCTCTTTAGCCGCTACGGCCAGTTCAGCTTCAATCTCGGCCTCAAGAAAGGGGTTCATATGGACAGTGACCACCCGGGGCAGGTAGCCCTTCATCTCCCGGAAGTCAATGAGCTCTGCCTTTAGCAGACCGGGGGTAAGATGCCCTGACTCTCTGCCGAACTGCTCAAAGCGGTTTGAGGCGGTCACCTCGGTAACGAGCAGCCGGGGGGAAGCATACTGCCAGCAGTGGGCCAGGCCCGGCCCGGCGTCCCCGGTGTAAAAGAGCCTGTTATCCCCTGAGGCCACCTGATAGCCGACGGCCGGCACGGAGTGGGTTAGAGGTATGGGCAGAACACCATAGCCCTCAATCCGGGCTTCCTTATAGGGTTCCAGTATATGGAAATTGATGGTTGCCCTGCCCTCGGGCGTTTCCAGGAATTCGGGATAAAGGCTGCCGTTAAGCAGACGGTCTGCGACGGCGTCCCTTACCGGCAGTATGGAATAGACGCTGATACTGGCACTGTTAAGGAAGAAGTTCATACCTATCAGGGGTATGTCCTTGATATGGTCATAGTGCTGGTGGGTAAGCAGGACTGCCCTGAGCCCTAGCTGCTGGGAAAAGGGCAGGCTTGAGGTCAGACTGCCGGCGTCCAGAGCCAGCTTGTCATCAATCACCAGGCCGGAAAGCCTGGTACTCTGAGACTCGGTGTTGTGCGCTCCCAGGAACTTTATCTCCATCCTTTAATCCTTAGCCTGAGACGGCAAAGGGGTTAAAGCTGGTGTCATAGTCATAGCTATCAACCCCCTCGCTCCTCTTTAGATAGTTGACGGCGCTATAGGTCAAGGGCGTGGCCAGGGCTTCAATGGCCGTCTTTACCAGCCAGTGGTAGAGAATCATTATGGGCACAAAGGACGAAGTGCCGATGTAGGCCAGGGTGATGAATATCGATGTGTCCAACCCCTGGCCAATTATGGTGGAGCCGATAGTCCTGGTCCACAGCCAGCGCCCCTGGGTCAACAGTTTCATCTTGGCCAGGACGAAAGAGTTGGCGAACTCCCCCACCAGGTAGCCACAGAAAGAAGCGATAAGCAGCCTCCAGGTGAAGCCCAGGATGCTCTCATAAGCCTGCTGGTCTCCCCAGAAAGAAGCCGGGGGCAGCTTGAGCCCCACCCAGGCGAAGAAGACAAAGACAAGGTTGCAGAAAAAGGCCAACCAGATTACCCGCCTCGCCCAGCGGTAGCCATAGACCTCGGTCAGAATATCACCGAAGATATAGCTTATGGGGAAAACGACAATGGCTGCCGGCATAATGAGGGAGCCGAAGCCTATCACTTTTACGGCGATGATATTGGCCGTGATGAGACAGGTGGTAAAGATGGCGGCCACAACTACCAATCGGAAAGAGACCTTCATAATTAAGCCCCTGCTATCTGGGCACGGCTAAATTACCCGCAGGCGACGCAGCAAGACAAGAAGACCACCGATAACGACCAGCATTATCAGGAAGACATATAGCAGAGAGTAGCTTGACTCCTGGAAGGGTAGTGGTATGTTCATTCCGTAGATACTGGCCACCACGGTGACCGGCAGCATGACGATGGCGATAATGGTCAGTATCCTGACCACCTCATTGGTGCGGTGGGTAGCCAGTGAGTCATATGTGTCGTTCAGTCCTTCGATAATCTCCTTGTACTCGTCCAGGCCATCCCATATCCTGTCCAGGTGGTCAACCATATCCCCGAAATAGACGGCCAGGTCCGGTTCGGCAAAGCGGCGTATCTTGGGTTCAAGCCGCCCGATAACCGCTCTCATCGGCCATATAATGCGGCGGAAGACAATAACATCACGCCGAAGCCGTGAGATTTCTCTTAGTGTGTCCTTCTGCTTGATGGAGAAGATGCTCTCTTCCACGTCCTCTATGCCGCTGCCGACCTTGTTCAGTATGGGCAGGCAGTAGTCAACCAGCCTGTCAAGCATGCGGTAGAGGAGAAAACCTGAACCCCGGCTGAGATATTCCTGCCGCGCCGCCTCATCAATCTGGCATTCCCGGAACAGTTTTACCAGCGGCTTAAGCTCGTCGTTGTGCAGGGTTATGAGGTAGTTGCGGCCGATGAATACCGAGACCTGGCTGGAAGCCAGCACCCTCTCCGCTTTCCGGTATATTGGAAAGTGAAAAACCAGGAACAGGTAGTCCTGATATTCATCTATCTTGGGGCGCTGTATCCGGCTGAGCGTGTCGTCCAGGTCAAGAGGGTGAAACGGATAGTTTTGGGCCAGGTACTCCCTCTCTTTCTCCTCAGGCCGTGCGATGTCTATCCAGGTGAGGTCACCCAGGCTAACCGACTCCATGTTGAGCCGCTCTTCCTTTTTGGTCTGCGAGGTAGCCATGCGAGCCTTTCTTTCTCCAAATAGCCTATTCTATCACATACTTTGCTCTTGTGGTACTTAACTGCTATAATAAACAGATATATTTATAGATTATTTTACCGCAATTTATCGTCAAAAATGAAGCTCCCGTTAAGGCACAGACTTATCCTGAAGATTAAGAGGGCACTGGGTATGAATATTTTTCTGTGTGATAGCTGCCAGTGGAACTGGCGGGGGGCGTGCCATATTCCGCAGCGCCCCAACGCTACCTGGTGCCAGGATTATAAGAAAAGAGGCAGATAGCGTGTTCTGCCTGCCGGCTGCCTACTTATACTCGTAGAAACCCTTGCCCGACTTCCGCCCCAGCCAGCCAGCAGTGACCATTTTCTTGAGCAGTGTTGGCGCGGCATACTGCTGGTCTTTGGACTCCTCGTACATGATATTGGCCACCCATAGCAAGGAATCAAGCCCGATAAAATCGCACACCATGAGCGGCCCCATCGGGTAATTAAGGCCCAGTGTTACCGCAGTATCAATGTCTTCTTTAGTGGCTATGCCGGCGTCCAGCATCCGGATGGCATTGAGCAGATAGGGCACCAGAAGGTTGTTGACGATATACCCCGGGGTGTCCCTGGCGACCACCACGGTCTTTCCCAGCGACTTGCCGAAGGCTTTACCCACCTCAATGGTCTCATCGCTGGTGGCGATAGTCCTGACAACTTCCAGCAACTGCATCACTGGCGCCGGATTAAAGAAGTGTAACCCTAGTACTTTGTCCGGCCTTCCGGTGGCCATCGCCATGTCAATGATGGACAGGGCCGAGGTGTTGGTGGCCAGAATGGTGTACTTGGGGCAGATTTTATCCAGCTGGATAAATAACTCCTTCTTGATTTGAGGGTTTTCAATAATGCTTTCTATTACCAGGTCACAATTGCCAAAGTTTTCCAGACTTGAGGTCAATTCAATGCGGCTAAGTGTTGCCTCCTTGTCCTGTGGCGTTATCTTTCCCTTTTCGACGCTCCTGTCGAGGAAACCATTGATTGAGGCCATTGTCTTCCTGGCCCGCGCCTCGTCCCGGAAAAAACTAACCACATGATAGCCTGACTGGGCACACAACTGGCTGATGCCCGAGCCCATAACGCCGGTAAAGCCGACTACGCCAACCTTCTTGATGTCCATAATCGGGCATTTTAGCAGGCGGTCAGGGCTGCCGTCAAATTGATATTTTTGCCTTGACAACACTCCGGGCGGAATTATAAAATAGCCAGGTCTCTGGTATGAGATAGAGCTCTAATCGATAAGGCAGCGTAGCTCAGGGGTAGAGCAGGGGACTCATAAGCCCTTGGTCACTGGTTCAAATCCAGTCGCTGCCACTTATGCCCTCTTCTGACTAACTTAAGACGTAAGTCCTATACGCCATAGAGGGTTTGAGCAATAATGTTTATCATAGAGAAATAGCTTTTATGGAAAAGGAGTTAGAGAAATGGAGTTCCATCTTGGTTTGGGTTTGTTTGGTTTTCTAATATTATGCATATTGTTCTGGGGCGTTGTAATCGGTCTTGTAGTTTGGGCCATAATTCGGTTAACCAAACGAGACGGCCCTGAACTAAAGCCCCGTCGCCTGGAAATAGCTAAAGAACGCTACGCCAAAGGCGAAATATCAAAAGAAGAATTTGAGTAGATTAGAAAAGACCTGTCATAAGATAGAGTGGAAATCGCAGGTTCGAATCCCGCCGCTGCCACTTTTTATGCAAGTTTCCCATTCTGTCTCCAAAATAGGTAAAAAAAGTTAAGATAAGTTACCTTGAAAAGCACTTTAGCTTCTGTTAGTATCATCACTAATTTATTATAGTAAACCAGGACCAAATTATAGGGGATGCTGAACTGTCACCTTAAGCTTGGTCACTTAGTTGGCGGGGAGTCAATAGTGAAACCGACCTAATTATAGGTCGGTTTATTTTTTTAAAAAATCAGCAAAGGAGGTTGTGCTATATAGAAGATATACTAGTTAGGAAATGGTCAGTTAAATATTAAAGAAAGGAGAAATTGCTTATGAAGAGGAAGATGTTAGCCATTGCATTGTCACTAGCGTTGTTATCCAGTTTCCTTGTATTTGTGGTACCTGTTGGTGCAACACAACCTCAAACTCTCAGCGGTACTTTTTCTGGGCCTGGTGCGGTTCCATTGGAACCTCCACGTTATGCTAACGGTAATATGTTCTTGAAGTACACAAGTACACACACACTAACAGGTGGTTTTGAAGGTGACATGGTATCAATAGGGACTGCAATATTCCGTCCCCATGGTGAATGGATTATGTACGCAAAGGGAACGTTTACTGGTTTTTTTGATGGCAAAGAAGGTACATCAGATTATACCCTTATACTAAAAGGAATGATACCTTTTTACAGTGGTAAGCTTATATTTTCAGGTGGTACTGGTGAATTAGCTGGTTTTCATGCTGTAGTTTATGCTGATGGCGGAAGCGGTTATGTTGGTACTTACACAGTAAAATATCATTTTGACCCGTAGTAACTATTAATTAGAATCGTTGGGATTAGTAATAGGGGCAGGGTTTATATTCTGCCCCCTCTTCTTTTAAGCTGGTTCAAGTTCAGTCGCCGCCATTGTATGTATTTTTTCGAGCAAACATGAGATATAAGTTACATACACAACTGCCATTATAATTTATACTCCTATGTATAGTTAGACAGCTAAAGGGATAGATATTATAATTTGAGAAAGTAGATATGAAATTTAGAATACTGCTTCCACTTTTAGCTGTTGTCTTGTTTTTACTCCTGGTGCCCGCCTTTGATAACCAGCTGACTCAAGAGGCTACTACGCCGATCGGCAAAACTGCCGGGGCCGCCGTTTTTTCGGTATCAGACCTCGTCATCAGACCAGATGATTCTTCTCCCCTGTGCGACATAAACAATGTCGGAACCGATGAAGGTCTTGTGGTCTCCGTAACCGTTACCAACCTTGGTGATAGAGTGGGAAGCCATGATTTAGTTCTGTATGTTAACCGGGTGGAGGTAGAAAAAAAGAGTGTTACCCTTGCCGCTGGTGAAAGTGTGGGCGTGGAGTTCAATCTATTTTGGGGCATGCGGCAAGAAGGCGTCTACACCGTGAACATCGAGGGATTGCAGGGTACATTCGGTATAGGCTGAGCAAACTAGTGGTGTTGCCCGTGTGGCAACCAAGCCCTCGGTCACTGGTTCAGGTTCAGTACTGCCCACCAAACTTACTTGAAATCCGTATCTGGTTCTTCTATGGGTTTTTTGGTGCTCTCCCGGAGGCTTTCCAACACGCTGGATGCCGACTTCTGCATCGAGGTCCTGGATACCTTCAAGAGTCTGGTCAATTACGTTCCTACGTTATTTTTATTGTAGTGGGCATTCCTAAGACAGATGGTTTCGAACCTTCCTCTAGAGAATATCAGCCCATTTGTCTCAAGGTCATAAAATTCCGGGCTAAAAGATTACGAAATTGTGACATCTGGCCTGTACGCTTCGGGATGGGCAGGCCCAATAGCCATTACCCAGTCCGTCAGCCAGAGATATCGGCTGTATTAGCACCTAGCTGGTCAGCAGCAGGAACCAGAATCCCAGGCCGATGAGAAAGACGCCGGATACCAACCTCAGAGGCTTGTCCATTCTTTCCATGAATTTTGATGCCTTTCCCAGACCTATGCCCAGCATAATAGCAACCAACGGAAAAACAAAACCCAGCGCGAAAAGGATGAGGATTATGGTACCCTGCAGCACCTGGCCGCGCAGGGCGGCGAACCCCAGCACTATCGGGAGCTGCAGCGGAGAGCAGGCCGTGGCGCAGCCGGCAGTCGCCAGACCGACGGTAAGACCTATCACTATGGCGCCCATCATTCCACTCGGAATCTTGTCAGTAGCCACCTTGAAGGTGGGAAAGCGGAAGGGCAATAAATCAAGCGCCGAAAGCCCGATGAATATGGCCACCAGGCCGAGCGCCTTTTTGGCGTAAAAACCCAAGCTGCCGGTCTGCGACAGAACGTTCGAGCCGAAATAGCTGGTCAGGGCTCCGAGGGAAGCAAGCGCTATTACCGTGGACAGGGTAAAAGCCGCCGCCGCCAGCAGTAATCGCCGGTTACCTCCGCCCTTGCTGGCGCCGGTGTAGCCGACGATGACCAGCATCGCCGGTAGGCCGCCGCAAGCCGCCGTGGTGGCCGCAGAGGATAGCCCGAAAAGGAATGCCGCCACCAGCACTATGAAGCCAAACTCATCACCCTTGAGAATCTGCGAAAGCCATGCATCCATTTTTTATATCCTCCACTATTCTCTGAAATACTTGCGGGTAAGATATACATCGTAGATATTATCCAGGGTGATGTCCTTGCGGATAGTGTACTGGTAAATGGGGTTATCGCCTCTGTTCAAAAGGCGGGTGAGCACGGTGGGGTAAGCAAGAGACTCGTCTTTGGGCAAGGTGAACACCCCCACGTATATCCCATCAGTAGACCGTATTTTGTCGCCTGCTGCTATCACGATGTCGGTTATTGATGCATTCAGGGCGTCGTCGTGGCAGGGCGTTATCACCAGAACGAAATCGTTATTAGACTGGAATGCTTCCTCGACGCTGGTTATAGACAGGGGGGCGCCCCCGGTGTATGTGGGCGCAGGTTTATCTGTCTGACCATCGCCGCTGTTCTTCGCTTCGTACTGTATGCTGGAATTGATGGTTATGCCTATGGCTAGCAGTGCCACCAGGGCCAAAAACACCGCCCTTCCTCTCTGGCCGGGGGAGAACTTTTTGATTGATTTAAAAAACGAGGTGGCCCCATTCGGTTGGCTCGACTCAGGAGAGTTATTCATACTCATCTCTTTGCTCCCTCTAACCGATTCAGACAGTGCTGTTCTTCAGACTCCGTATAAAGACAGTCCGGCCTCCATCAGTTTATCCTTGCCCACTAAATCGTCCGCCATCAGGTGAAGGGAAATGATGGGGGCACTAAACTTGCTGGCCATTTCCAGCAGATATCTGTCCTGCATCAACCTTCTCTGCTTCAGATAATCGTTGGTCAGGATGGAGTCGGGCAGGACGAGGTTGGCCACCACCAGGCCGGTCTTGATGCCGATTTCTGAAAGCTCGGCCATCGCCCGGGAGGCTTCCTCAATGGGTATGCTCTCGGGGTACATCACAAAACTGAAGGTCGTCTTAGCCGGGTCTTGCATCATATCAATGACCTCAGCAAAACGCGACTTGGTGATCTTGTCGGCTTCGGACTCAGCGGTGGTGAATATCTTGATTTCGAGCTGTTTGTTCCAGTCGACCGGCAGTCTTAACAGGCGAAGGGTGTGCCCTGTCGGCGCCGTGTCAAAGACTATTACCTCATAATCTTTGCGAACGGCAAATTCGATGAATTTCTCAAAGGTGGCCATTTCTTCGGTGCAGGGCGAGTCCAGCTCTTCCTTAATCGCCAGCACCCTCTCTTTGTCGTACTTCTGGCTGACCTCTGCCAGCACCTTTGTCTTGTACTGCTGTGCCGCCTCGTGCTGGTCGATGTATGATATCCACAGATTAAGCTCGCCCTCAATCGGAGTCGGTTCATCGCTGATTTCCTGTTCAAAGACCTGTGCCAGGTGTGCCGCTGGATCTGTGGTCACCAGCAGTGTTTTGTACCCCTGCCTTGCTACCCAGAGGCCGGTGGCCGCGGCCACGGAGGTCTTGCCAACACCTCCTTTGCCGGTGAAGAAGATGGTCCGCCTCCAGCCGTTCTGCGGGGTCAACAATCGGTATATTTCTGCGTCTATAGCCGGGTATTCTTTCGGCGGGGTTGCCTTATCTGTCTCCAGGGGCCGGAGTGTATCCTCAGCAGCGCCTACCGGTCTTCGAAACAGTTTCTCGCCCATTTTGACCAGAGCCTGTACGCCCTTCACCTCGCTTGCCTCCAGCTCTACCAGTCTGGCCGGCAGACCAAAAGAGTCCCTGATTACCTGTAAGAATTCCTGCTGTTTGATAAAGCGGTGCGCCATAAAGGGATTGTCACAGGCGCTTCTGGGGAAGATGCCGTTTATGATTAGCTCCTGCGAATTGATGCTTAGTTTCTGGAGTTCGGTGATGGAGTGTCCTGTTTCGTAGATGGAGGTCGCTTCGGGGCGCAAGACAAAGATGAAGCGGGACTGCTCCGGGCTTCGCATGGCTAGAATCGCCCGGTCGTATTTCACCTTGGACTCTGCCAGTGCCGAGACCGGGCCGACGCAGGTCTGGCCGGTGCCGCCATCCCTGGCGGCGTTTTCGATAACTCCGCTCCACTCAACAGGGAGCTGTATCAGCCTTAGCGTGTGGCCGGTGGGGGCGGTGTCAAAGATGACGACCTCAAAATCTGGCTCCTGCAGGAAGTCGGTGAAGCGCTCGAAGGCGGCCACTTCGGCAGTGCACGGGGAGTTCAACTGCTCTTCGATAACCGCCAGGCTGTCTGGGGGGACAAATCCCCTCAGTGGAGCCAGTGCTCTCTCGCGGTACTCCTCGGCCGCCTTGTCAGGGTCTAGCTCTAGGGCAAAGAGATTTGGAACTCCTTGTATCGGAGTTATCTTGTCACCTATGGCCTGTTCGAAGACGTCGGCCAGGTTAGAGGCCGGGTCGGTGGTGATGATTAGAGTTTTCTTGCCCAGTCCCGCCAGGTGCACGGCGCTGGCACAGGCCATGGTTGTCTTGCCGACGCCTCCCTTGCCGGAGAAGAAATAGAATCTGGCTTTTTGGTTGCTTTTCATCTAAAGTCCGAATGCGTCTAGAAAAACTCGTTCAGTTCCTCTAGCGTGGGATAGCTGCCCATCTTTATGATTTCCCCATCAACGGCGGTGATAGGCAGGGCCTTTAGTTGCTGTTTTTGCATCAGTTTCATCACTTCCGGGTTTTCCATGAATTTCTTGGGGTGAGTGGTAATCATATAGCGTTCAGTCTCGATGCCGTGCTCCTTGGCCTTGGCCAGCGTATCCTGCAAGGCTATTAAGGCCTGGTCGGGATTCGGGCCGCACACTCCGCTGGAACAGCAAAGAGTCGGTTCATAGATGGTGATTTTCTTAGCCACTACTACCTCCGCGCAGTCTATCAATCATAATCGGTTTTTCGAAGAACTCGGCAACCGCCTTGACCACCTCGATGTCAGCCAGACACTCGGTGGTCTGCCCCCGCTTGTTCATTTTGATGAGGCCGGCCCTGGAGAGCTCTTTAAGGTGGTGGGACACGGTCGATGGTGCGATGCCCAGATCTTTACCCAGAGCACCGACGCACTCGCATAGCTGACCGTCTGTGCCGTTGCCTTTCATTTCTTCAGCGCAACAGGTCAGCCGCATGAAGATGCTCAACCGGTGCGGGTTGGACAGCGCTTTGAAGATGTCCGACAGTTGCTTGAGGGTGATTGTTTCATTATTCGACATTTTTCGAAATGTACCACAGAAAGTACAGATTGTCAATAGCCTGGCCAGACCGGAGCGTTATTTTTATATCAGTTATCATAGTTAACAGCTCGTAACCATCGTGATGGGGCGGGCATGAAGACCAGCGTCATCGTTCTTGTTGACCTGTCCGCTGTACGTAACTGACCTTGAAGAGGGTTTGACCAGAAGGTTCGGAGGGTACGCTGAATATCAGAGCCTTGCAGGATATAGGAGTAAAGGTAAACTACTAACGTCAGGGAATGTTTACTAGCAGTCTTGTCTGCTCGAATGAGCCGTCAGCAAAAATCTGAACCCAGAGCTTAACGCTATCGCCGATAATTATTTCCCGGAATAACATCGGCTTGGTGACAATGGGGCTGCCTTCTGCTATTTCGTTGAGGGTTTCAATGCGCAGCCCCTCAATGATGTCGGCGGTGACTGTTACCTTGTCATTTCTCTCGATAGACAGTTTCCTGTCATCGATCTGTCTTACCCTGCCTTCTATGATATAAGCCACCTGAGGGCCTGGTTGGAGCGCGACTACTTGTTGAATGACTTGCTTTAGGGTAACGGTTGTCTGGTCCTCACTTATTCCAGACCCTTTGTCTTGGCACGACGAAATGAGAAGAACCTCTAGAATCGAGATGGCGACGAGTGCTGCAGTAAAAGCAATTGTTAATGATTTCTTCATAGTTCTATCTGCTTTCGTATCGGTCGGCACCTTCCGGTTAAAATTTATAGCGTTATTTTGCGCTTGTGTCAATACTGGAGTCAGCTCGTTATATTTTTCTTAGTCCGATATTTAGCCATCCAGGACACGGCGTAATCCACGATTTCTCGCTGGCGGAACAGGCGGACCTGTGCGTATCCTGTTTTGGACATAAGTACTCTGTCAGGATGCTCGTTTTCAAAGGAAGAAGGAGCGAGAGGAAGCACGATAAAAAGGCCAGGCATCTGAGCGGTAGAATAGATGAAAGCGGTGCAAGGATGAGTTCTGTATTCAAGTAGACTAGCTAACTAGCGCCCAGGCCTTCTTCAAGAACTGCGTGACTAATAGTCCGTATTGCCTGTTTTCTGGAGCTTCCGTTAAAGCTATTACCCTCAAATTAACGCTTGACACTGGGGCACCGACTTATTCGACTTGGGTAGGGTCACATCCTGTGGCCCTGAGGTTTTCATTTAGAGAGTCAAGGAAAGCCATATCCTCGTAGCCTATATGGAAATCAAAAACTCTTGAGTTTTCTGCAATTCTGGCTTTTTTCGACGACTTTGGAATTACCACTACCCCCTTTTGTAGGGCCCAGCGGATTAACAGCTGAGCCGAGGTCTTGTCATATTTGGTCGCTATCGCTCTCAATTCTGGGTCATCTAGTTTGGCACCAAGGGTTAGCGGGCTGTATGCCTCCAGCCATATCTTATGAGAGCGGCAGTATGCGAGTAGTTCTCCTTGGAAAAGATATGGATTGAACTCAACCTGGTTTACCGACGGCACGGTAGGCGAAGTGCTTAGTAACTCCTCTAGATGCTTAATGGTATAATTGCTAACACCGATTGCCCTGCACTTACCGTCCTTCAAAAGTACCTGCATTGCCTGCCATGTTTGGTTCCTAATTTCTGGTACCGGCCAGTGAATTAGATATAAGTCAATAAAATCCAGCCCCAGTTTCGTTAGGCTCTTCTCGCATGCTTTAATTGTTGACATGTAGCCATGATCAGGATTAGCTAATTTAGTTGTTACAAATACCTCTTCGCGGGGAAGGTTGCTTTTCTTTATTGCCTGGCCGACCTCTTTTTCGTTCTCGTAACATGCTGCAGTATCTATAAGGCGGTAGCCTATTTCAAGTGCATACAAAACAGCCTCTTCAGCTTCGTAGCCTGATAACTGCCAGGTTCCTATGCCCAGAACGGGCATATCAACCCAGTTGTTGAGAGTTACCCTTGTGCTGATATCCATATCTCACCACTGCCCTCGAAACTCCGCTGCGTTCACTTGGTTGCCTACCTCCCATTATTTTTGCGTATGCTGGCGACCGTACGGTCGAAGATGATGGCTAATAGGACGACGGCCAGTCCGGCCTCAAAGGCCCCCCCAACGTTTACCGTTTGAATTGCTCGTAGAACCTCGCCCCCCAGACCACCGGCCCCTATCATGGACGCGATAACGACCATTGAAAGTGACATCATGATGCACTGATTGATACCACCCATAATAGTTGGCATGGCCGCTGGCACCTGGATTTTACGTAGCATCTGCATCCTGGTGGCACCAAAGGCGTGGCCTGCCTCGACCAGTTCCTCGGGTACTTCACGCAACCCCAAATTAATGAACCTTATCGGTGGCGGGGCAGCAAAGACTATCGTGGCAAAGATGGCTGCCGTTTCACCCATTCCGAAAAACATTACCGCTGGTACCAGGTAGACAAAGGCTGGTGTTGTTTGCATGAAATCGAGAACAACTCGCTGGATTCGCTCGAAGCGGTTATTCCAGAAGGCCAGAACACCCAGGGGTATTGCCAACAGTATGGCCAGGAGGGTGCTAACCAACACCATGACGATGGTATCGAGTGTCCTGGCCCACAAACCAAGCCCGTACATCAATCCCAGGCTGGCCAGAGCGAAGATTGCGTACCGCCGCCCCGCCCATTTCCAGACAAGGATAGCAATGATAATCATGATAATCGGCGCTGGGACCCACTTCAAAGCATCGGCGGCGCCTTCCATAATGTTCATTAGAAACTGACTAAAGGCGCGTAGCGCACCGCCGAAAATGCTAAGCAGAAAGTTGATTACTGTATTAACCCAGTCTGCTAGTGGGATGACCTTTTCCATCAGTTGCTTCTCCTACTTGCTTTCAACATCGGAGATACTCTTCATAATCGAGGTAACGGGCACTATACCCTTCAACTTCTTATCCTTGCCTAGAATGATTACAGGCAGGCCACTTACCGCCGATAGGTTGACCAGTTCTTCAAGCATCGTGTCTAATTCAGCTATTGGCAAATCTTTCGTGGTCATTATTTCGGCTAGCTGCTTCTCTTCCGCCGAATGAGACTCCAGGTCATCACGGGTAACAATTCCTCTAAACTGCTCGTTGTCATCAACGATGTAGGCATACTGCTCTTCTTTCTTTATCATTTTGGCACGAACCGTTTCTGGGGATTGGTTAATCTTGGCTACAACGCCGGGACGTTCCATAACACCACGGGCGGCCAAGACCTTCATTTTAGGAACATCACGCACAAACTCTCTGACGTAATCGTTGGCCGGGTTCAGGACGATGTCTTTTGTCGAACCAAGCTGGATTATTTTGCCATCCTGCATGATGGCTATCTCATCTCCTAGTTTAAGAGCTTCATTCAGGTCATGGGTAACAAAAATAACAGTTTTTTGAACTATCGACGTAAGGCCTAGGAATTCGTCTTGCATCTCACGGCGAATTAACGGATCCAATGCGCTGAAGGGCTCATCCAGTAGAAGTATGTCAGGCTCGGTTGTCAGGGCTCTGGCCAAACCGACCCTTTGCTGCATACCTCCGCTCAATTCCCGGGGGTAGTATTTCCCCCAACCTTCGAGACCAACGAGGTTCAACATCTTTTGTGCCGTAACCCCGCGCTCCTTTTCGGGCACACCCCGAAGTTCCAGGCCAAAAGCAACATTATCGAGTATTGTGCGAAAGGGAAGCAGGGCAAAATGCTGGAACACCATGCTTGCCTTCTTCCGCCTGAAGTTTAGCAGTTGTTCACCATTCATAGCGGTGATATCCTCACCGTGGACAATAACTTGCCCTTTAGTAGGTTCGATGAGTCGATTGATGCACCGCAGGAGGGTTGATTTGCCGCTGCCCGAAAGGCCCATAATGACGAAGTTTTGACCGCGATTTATATTCAGGTTGACATCGGCAAGCGCAATTATAAGCCCCTGCTCGTCTTGCAGTTCTCTTTTGCTTTTGGTCTGGTCAATTAGGCCGACATCAAATCTGGACGGAACACCGAATACCTTCCAGAGGCCGCGTACCTCCACCTCGGGAACTTCGGGTGCTTCATCGGTATTGTTCGTGTTTTCTACCGGGGAGCTATCCACATAAATCATTAACTGATAGTACTAACTAAGACACCATAAGGCATTACCGTGTGTTTGGTGATGCCACACCGGTTTCTTTTGTTTTGTCAGCTATTCTGGCTTAGAATGTCGACCTGTGATTTAGGGCCACCAGCTATCCACTTCTGCCTTGTGCTGTTCGTACCAGTCTTTGGCTAATGCCATGGCTTCATCCACGGTATCGGCTTTTGCCATCATAGCCTCGACATCGGGCAAGGGTACAGTCTGGTTCTGAAGATAGTGGTACACATCAGGAGCCCAATTCTTAAGGTCGGAGTTTACGCAAACACCAACATAGTTAGTGCCGAAGATGTTTTCCGGGTCCTTTAAAAAGGTCAGATCCATCATGGCCATTGTTGGATGCGGCCGCCAACCACAATAAACAATCGGCGTATGGGAATCATACTTGGCTTTGACTTCAGCCATTAGTGTGGGCACTGAACCGTAGACGATTTCATATTCATCTGCCAAGTTATAGAACGCGACCACGTCTTCCGTCTTCATCATGCCGCCGGTACCAGCCTCATAGCCATAAATCTTGCCGCCAAAAATGTCCCCGTTACCCTTCAGGTCTTCAAAAGAATCTATGCCGTACTCGTCAACTACGAATTGTGGCACAACAAGCCCGGTAGGGACATTTTGACCATACAGGTTGCCGATTAGCTCTATTTTGTCTCCTTGGGTATCGTAATAGACCTTGTGGAACTCCGGCATCCACGAGTCCAGGTACACATCATAATCACCCTGTGCCACTCCGAGATACAGCGGGCCCATACTGTTGGTTTCCGTGTATTCCCAGGTGTATCCTTTGGATTCCAATGCGCTCATGAATACCTGTGATTGTATAGCACCGTATTCAACCGAAAAACCTACTATTTTTATCGGTCTTGCCGATTTACTGCAGGCACCTACAATTGTCGCTAGGACCATGACCAGGGACAGAAAAAACATTCCAAAGATTCTTCGCTTACTCAATAGCTACCTCCTTGATATTATTATGAGTCTGGTTTTAAGAGACCTTCGGGGGAAGACGATTTGAGTAATGGAGCATGTTGTGGCAAACAGATATTAGGGGAAAATGAAGCAGTGGGGAATATAGCTGCCGAATAATAATCTTTTCAATATACATGAAGCAGTCGCAATACCGATGCCAGTGGTGTTGTGTCCCTTTTCGGATACTATAACAAGGTCTTTTCTGATAATGGCAGTTCCCTTTCGAATGACTTTATTTAGACTGCTCATAAGAATATCAGCCCAAAGGAATCAAGTCAAAAAGTGAGTTCTATAGCTAATTCGTTCTCAACTGGTATTAATTGGTATCAGCCTGTATATTCTGGTTAAAACCCAGCAGAGCTTTTAAAAAGGCTGTTACCGAGTGTGAATGGTTATAAAAAAGGCTCCTGATAATCTTGTTCACCTCTAATGAGTTACTTTGTTGCGTGCCTTATTCTGCTAATGACTTGCTTGGTAACCCCAGTGGTTGATAGAATCTAGCTGTTCCTGATTGATTTTAATGCGACAGCAAAATCCATCTAAATTCAAATTTGGTTATAGCTACATTATAGTTGCGGCTAGTTTCGTATGCATGATGCTTGTCTGGGGTGCGCATGGTACGTTTGGTATCTTTTTGAATCAGCTGACGAATGAATTCGGCTGGTTAAGTGCAGTCACAGCTGGCGCCTTTTCATTTTCAATGGTGGTACACGGTTTTTCCAGTGTGGTTATCGGAGCGCTGAACGACAAGGTGGGGCCACGCATCATCCTGTCTGTGACCGCAATTATCACTGGCTCGGGTTTCCTGCTTCTATCTCAGGTAAACCACGTATGGCAACTCTACGTCTTCTATGGCCTGATGGTTGGTATAGGCATTACTGGGGCTTGGGTGCCGCTACTTTCGACCATTGCAAAATGGTTTCAAAAAAACAGGAGCTTCATGAGTGGTGTTATCCTGACCGGGTTTAGCCTCGGCGGTTTCTTATTTCCACTTTTCGCCAATTACCTGATCAATAAATCTGATTGGCGCAGCGCCCTTATCGCAATAGGAATTATGATATCTGCTATCGTTCTAATAGCAGCCCAATTCTTAAGGAGCCATCCGCCTGGAGACAGACCATCTGGCGGCTTAGACAGCCATGCCGGAGAAATGAACGTCAGACACTACAAACTTTCTGAAGCAGTGCGGGATAGTCAATTCTGGCGCCTTTTCCTTATGCTTGCGCTTCTCGGTTTTTGCGTTTTCAGCATAATTGTTCATATCGTCCCCTATGCAACAGATCTGAGTTACTCCGATACTCAGGCCGCTAGTGTATTAAGTGCGATGTGGTTTTCCAGCCTTGCCGGAAGGATCGTATTGGGTAGTGCTGGAGACAGAATTGGAAATCGGAACGTCTTCTTGGTCAGTTGGGTGCTCATGGCGATTGCTCTATCGATGATGCTGTTGTTGGCTGATAACATAGGACTGCTCTATATAGCCGCGGCGATATTTGGCTTTACCTACGGAGGTTGCGGAGCAATAGAATCTCCCTTCGTGGCATCGTTGTTCGGATTGCGTTCTCACGGTGCCATCTACGGTGCTCTCACTCTTGGTTTCACTATTGGGGCGTCGCTGGGCCCTTTCATATCAGGCTATACATTTGACCTCTTTGGGAATTATCGTGTCATACTTGTGATGTTGATTGTTTTTTGTGTATTGGGTTTTGCCATTGTCCGATTGATTAAGTTGCCAAAACCGGGAAGTATTGCCGATTTGATTGATACGAGATGATTCGATTTCGTGGGTCGGGATAACAATCTAATAGTTTGTCATATGCAACAAAACTGCATTCTGTCTCATGAGTTTTAAGGAGATTACTTTTTTACTTTCTGTCACATCTTCGCCTTTTGGTTATTCGCAAAGGTATTGACTATCGAATACGACAGTAATACACTCAAACCGCATGTAAAAACAGTTTATAAATCAAGTAAGGATTAGGTAGTTGTCTGGGCAACAACGGAGGTATCAGCGCTGCCAGCAGTTATGGCAATAGCTGATGCCTTTTTATTGTTATAAGCAAAAACAAGGAGGTGGGTGATGAAGTCGCTAAGGGTGCTGGTGGTAGCACTGTGTCTAGTAGTTACGTGGGCAACCATTGGGGGGTGTGGTGGGGTTGGTAAACCCGCAAATAGCTTACCGGTGGCTAACGCTGGCAGCGACCATACCGTGCAGTTAGGCGATACCGTTTATTTTAGTGGGGCTGGGGCTGATGCTGATGGGGAGATTACTATGTATGAGTGGGATTTTAATGGCGATGGTGTTTATGACTGGAGTAGCACCACAAGTGGCTCAACAACCCACGCATGCGATACTGCGGGTACGTTTACTGCAATGCTTAGGGTTACCGATGATGACGGAGCTACGGCTGTTGACATTTGCACCATTACCGTAAAGCAAGCTATTGGTACATTTGATGTCAGTGGGGTGTGGAAGGGGGTATGGCGTAGGAGCGATGGTAAGGAGGAAGGTACGTTTGTTGCTACCTTGGTACAAAGTGAGAATAGTTTAAGCGGTGATATGACGATTATTAGCACCACATTTGGTAATAGTGTTGATACTACTGTTTCGGGTAGTGTTGAGGGCAATAATGTTGTGTTTGGTATGGCTATGACGGTTGAGGGTGATACCGTGACTATTAATTATGGGGGCACTATTAGCGATGACGGTACCTATATGGAGGGTACTTACACCATGTCAACCAGCTATAACGGCACCTGGGCAGCAACAACGGGTACGGCTACCATAACACCACCCGCAATAACTACTACACCAACAACAACACAAACGACGGCACCCGCGCCCACCACAACCACAGCTCCAACCACCACAACCACTTCAACTACTACAACTGCCGAGCCTGCTGATTTTACGGTAACTGACCTGGTAGTAGAGCCAGCGGAGGTTGGACCTCATGAGACTGTTAATATAACTGTGGTAGTAACAAATACCGGGGGTAGCCAGGGCAGTTATGATGTGGAGCTTTATATTAATGGTGTAGAGGAGGAGGTTAAAACCGTTACCCTTGCTGCTGGGGTTAATGAGAGGGTTAGTTTTAGTGTAAACAGGGAAATTGGTGGAATTTATAATATAGATATTGACGGCCTAACAGGCGCATTTACCGTGGTATTACCAATAGCAATTAAGATTGAGGTAGTAACGGCAGAGACGTGGAGAGAGGGAGAGGAACCTTTTAACATTTATGCTGCCATAGAGAAAAATTTGATAGATGCGGGTATAAAGGTTGTTACTGGGAGTGAGCAATATGATGCTACTTTGTATGCTGAGTATACCGAAAGCAAAGGCAAACCATATAGCGGTGGTGCTGGCTATGGTACTGATATCCAATGCAATATACAAGTACGTGATAATGCTGGTGGTTTATTATTTGAGCGGGTAATAAGTGATAGCACTTACCCAATTGTCTGGGGAGATGGCGACCTTTACCAAAGTGCTTTGAGTTGTTTTTTAGATGAGGTGTACTTTAAATATTTAGGCCAAATAATAGCTACCGATTTTGGCTTTAGTGATAAGGTATCTATTTTAATATTAGCTTTAATAGATGAGGATGAGCATACTAGGAGTGATGCTGTTGAGGCATTGGGTGAGATAGGTGATGATAAGGCTATGAATGCCCTAATACAAGCCCTAGTTGAGAGTGATTATAGCGATGTTAGAGGTGATGCAGCAGAGATGCTTGGGGTTTTGGGAGTAACTAATGCGGTTGAACCGCTTATACAGGCTTTGCTTGAGGATGAGACTAGTTATGTAAGAAGGCAGGCGGCGGTAGCCCTTGGACTATTGGGTGATAGTAGGGCGGTTGAACCGCTTATACAAGCCTTGCTAGAGGATGAATATTTTGAGACGCGAGGCTATGCAGCAGAGGCACTTGGATTATTGGGGGACACCAGAGCTGTTGAACCGCTGATACAAACTCTACTGGAGGATGAATATAGTACAGTTCGAAGTAGAGCAGCAGAGGCACTTGGATTATTGGGGGACAGCCGGGCGGTTGAGCCACTCTGTCAAGCCCTGCTGGAGGATGAAGACTACTTGGTTAGGTGGAAAGCAGCGGAAGCACTTGGTGAGATAGGAGATGTGGGGGCAATAGCAGCCTTGACACAAGCTCTTGAGGATGAAAACTCTAGTGTTCGGTATGCCGCACAGCAGGCTTTGGATAAAATACAGGGTGGATAGTATAAAATATAAAAACTAACTACGCATTTTTAATATTAGTATGATTACGTCAATTAATGTGACAAAATAACTTTCTGTCACATGTACTCAAATAAGATTATTAACTAATATAGTTCTCTTATCCTAAGAAAATTCTTTCGACTCTTTCAAAACTTTCGCATCAGGCACGGAGTCAGGCACGAAAGAGTTTCGAAAGAGTTTAAAAGGGATAAAAGGAAATAAATTAAACGGGTAAGGATATACCATTAGGACCGCAATTCCCAACATATCCCAACCTATACACTAGAATCCCTCATCATCTTTCCCAGTATAATCCCAATATAGGTTATGCTCTCACGCTGGGAAATCCCAGTTGGGATTGGGAAATCCCTAGGGAATCCAAGTGGGATACAGGGGTCACCCCCCTTGGCTATAATCTAGTTTAACCTCTCCAGAATCCAGGAATGGTTTCCGAGACGTTTGTGGCGGATGTGACACTTCTGCAGATGAGGCAGTGACCAAAGGCCATAATAATAGTCATACAAATTTTCTTTTCCGTATTCACCTGAAAACCGTCACTTCTGTCACAACTTTCACGGTTAGCTTCAAAAACCTGTAAAGGTTTTTCTCCAGCACCCGAACCTTCACTAAAACCTTCACAAGCTGAGCTCGCTGTTATTTGACCTGTTTGAGTTTGACAAATACCTCCCTTGCTTGCCACCACCGCCAACCATCCTTGATAAGATCAACTACCAGAGAATTCGCTCCTGGTTTTTAGAGCACGAGACGGAGTTCGTTTCACCTTGGAAGCAGTTCTGTGAGTCGCGGGAGGAGGCTCCCGGCGATGAAGACCTTGCTCGGGTTAGTGATGGAGGCGAGTGTCCTGAAAACCTCTTCGCCGTCTATTACAGTCCCGAAAACCTGTATCATCTGATGTGGCAGTTTAATGTACTGGATAAGGTTGACACTTGGGCTCCTGACGAGCACAGAGTCTGGGAAGTCTCAATGACGCTGCTCCAGGTCGGCGCCATAGCGGCCGGATTCTTTGACTGGGTATACGACCGGGTCGAGGAGGATTAACTCGGCCCAGTCTTACCTCAAGCGTATAATTCGTCAGAACGGAGGTTATGACAGCACAATGGAATCTCAGAGATCATACATAAAGGCCTTCTGGGTGCTTCAGCAGGCCAGCAACCTGTGCGAGCGCGTCTGGGTACTCATGAAATACGGCCACTATGAAGATGCGGCAAACGAGATAAGGTCAGCCGACTTTATAGACCCAGAACTGAAAGAGAGTCTGTGCCGAGACCTGGAGCTCAACAAGAAGTTCGATGATTGCCTCTTGATTCACCCGCTCATGAGAAGGTGTTCTATCGCGCTGAAGACTTCTGATTAAGACCCAACCTGCTACTCATAGGTTTGCTCCACTACTTATCGTTCTTCATGCTGCTATACTCACAAAGTTGTCACGCTCTTCCAGCCACATGTCGCATTCCATACTTAATCACTCTGCTTAATAACACTGCTTGCATACTCCGCTTCTCTGTTTATCGCTCCGTCGACCCACTATACTCACTGCTTGGTCATCCCTAAGCGTAATGGAAACACCAGCGGAGCGACGGACCAGCAAAAGGAACGACGGAGCGATATGGCTAACGGAGCGAGAGAGCGCGGCTGGAGAATGTAAGTACCAAGACTAAACAAGAAGATGTTTTGTTTAGCCGCTATTCAGGCCTTCTTTAGTTAGACTCCAGTACTATTTTCCTTATGAGCTGGCACTTTTAGGCGATTGCTTTCACAGGTCACGCGAATATAATTGAATATACTAAGTATTGAGTTATGGCTTTTCGAAGGTTAGAGATGCCTGTAACAGCGAATAATCGAAGGTATTACAGAACATCGGAAGCCTGTGCGATGGCTGGCATCAGCCGGATGACATTTCTCCGATGGGTAAGAGACGGACTCTTCACGGATGTGGAATACAGGGACTGGAGAGGGTGGAGACTGTTTACCGATGATGATTTAGCCAGATTGAAGGCTAAGGCCAATCATATACAAAAGGTTGAAACGCCAGAGGGGAAATGAAAGATGGCTAGCACAAACACAGATACGAAGCAAGTGGCTTCAGAAGTGGCAGCCCTTCGTAAACGCGTGGCGGAACTCGAAAAGAGGGAAACCGAACTTAAGCAGGCGGAAGAAAGGCATCGAACGGTGTTCGAGTCGGCCAATGACATCCTCATAGTGATGGACAGGAGAGGCAAGATACTGGATGTTAACGCAAAGCTCAAAGACATCGGTGGCTATGAAAGAGGAGAACTGCTGGGGAAGAATGTCAGGTCTCTTGCCAAGATGATGACCAGGAAAAGCCTGGCCATCATCTTAAAGAATTTCATGAAGAGGATGGTCGGCATAGATGTTCCGCCCTATGAAGTCGAGATGGTCACAAAAGATGGAAAAGTGGTAACCGTTGAAATAAGCGCTGTGGCCATGAGAAGAAACGGGAGAATAGTCGGAGACTTGGCCATCCTGAGAGACACCACCGAGCGCAAGCGGGCACAGGAACAGCTTCAGGAGAGCGAGCAGCGCTATCGCTCATTGTTCCAGAACGCTCATGATATGATTCAAAGCGTGGCTCTCGACGGGAGCGTTATCTTTGCCAATCGCGCCTGGATGGAGACGCTGGGGTATACCGAGGCGGAGCTGCCTGGCCTCAATCTTTTCAATATCATTCACCCAGATTCGAAATCACACTGCCTGGAACTTTTCTCAAAGGTTATGAAAGGTGAAGCCGTGGATAACGTCCAGGCTACGTTTATGGCCAAGGACGGAAGGCCCGTCGAGATAGAGGGAACGGCGGCACCGCGTCGATTGGGCGACAAGATAGTCTCCAGCCAGGGTATCTTCCGTGACGTCACGGAGCGCAAGGCAGCGGAGGAGGCATTGCGCAAGACCGAAGAGCAGCTCCGCCAGGCGCAGAAGATGGAAGCCATCGGGCGCCTGGCCGGAGGTGTGGCCCACGACTTCAACAACCTGCTTACGGTGATTACCGTCTCCACAGACTTGCTGCTTAAGGAACTGGAGGACGGCAATCCCATGCTTCAGGATATCCAGGAGATAAAGAAGGCCGCAGAACGAGCGGCCGCACTGACAAGACAACTCCTCGTTTTTAGCCGCCGCCAGATAGTGGAGCCTGAGGTTCTGAATCTAAATACTGTTGTCAGCGATATGGACAGGATGTTGTTTCGCATCCTCGGCGAAGACATTCGGCTGGAGACAGCCCTCGAGCCAGATCTGGAGGCCGTCAAAGTGGACCGAGCGAACATCGAGCAGGTCATTATGAACCTGGTAGTGAACGCCCGGGATGCCATGCCCGACGGAGGTAATCTAATCATCAGGACAGAGAATGTGAACCTAGATGAACAAGACAGCCGTGGTGTTCCAGAGGCCAAATCCGGCGGGTATATCCGCCTTTCCGTCACGGATAGCGGCACCGGTATGAGCAAGGGAATCATGGAGCACATTTTCGAGCCTTTTTTCACCACCAAGGCCAAGGGCAAGGGCACTGGGCTCGGACTATCCACCGTCTACGGCATCATCAAGCAGAGCGGAGGCTGGATAAATGTTTACAGCGAGTTAGGTCAAGGCTCAACATTTAAGATCTACCTGCCGGTCTTTTCTGATATCTTGGAGGGTGCAAGCAATGCCAAAGCCGAGACCCCGACCGTACAGGCGCTAACCGGTAATGGCGAACGGATTCTCCTGGTTGAGGATGAAGAACCGATACGTGCCGCTGCCCAGAGGCTTCTTAGCGAGAACGGCTATCACGTGTCGGGTGTAGAGTCTGCCGAAGCAGCTCTGGTTGTCTTCAACAAGGAAAGGGACACATTCCAATTAGTCCTTAGCGATGTTGTTTTGCCGGGCAAGTCGGGAGTTGAACTTATCGAACAGCTCCTCGCTCTAAAACCAGGGCTTCGAGTCCTGCTGAGTAGTGGTTACGCCGATGAGAGATCGCGGTGGTCGGCGATAAGCGACAAAGGGTACCCATTTATACAGAAACCCTATACCGCTGAAAAGCTGCTTCGTGCGGTTAAAGAAACCATAGCCAGGCCAAAGACAAAGTGAAAGGGAATAAGACTACCCGCAGTCCACAAACTAAACGAAGGGGGTGGCCAGTGTCTGACAATTCAGTATCTAACAAGAAGACGGTGCTTGTCGCTGATGATGAGCCTTCAGTGCTCTACTCTGTGAGGAGGATCTTGGGAGGTGAATACTCTGTGATAGAGGCAAGCAACGGAGAACAAGCAGTAAGACTTGCCCAAGCTCACAAGCCAGATATCATATTCATGGACACGATGATGCCCGAAAAAGATGGTTTGACTGCCTTGTCTGAGATTAGAGAGAATGACGACACCAAGTCAATCCCGGTGATAATGCTCACAGGTATTGGCTTCGAACTCAACAAGAAGCTGGCACAGAGTCTGGGTGCAAGTGGCTACATTACCAAGCCCTTCACAGTGCAGGATATACTGGACGCAGCCAATAATCCCTAGGGGGTTTAACAGTATCTATTTAAGTGAGTGGCGCTGTTACAGTATCGGTGCAGAGTCTTTCTACCCAGACCGGCTGGGTAGTGATAGCGGGTTCGCGTATTACATTATGGCTTTTTGTCAAATTGTGGGTATTGACAACGCCTATGTAGGGGAGTAAATTTAACTCGTATTTCATTACAACAGAATATTGCTTGGGTGGGTGGAGGAAGCGAAGATAGGAAATAGTTCGCTTAATGAAAGTGTAGCTGGTGCCATTTCTGTTTGAGTAAAATATAGGGATAAAGATCACGGGCAATAAAGCTAATGGTAAGGGTTATTCATATAACTCAGGACTTATTATTGTTATTATTGTTTTAGTTTTCTGGATATTTGGTGGGATAATTTTATTCACTGAGGAGCCCTTCGTATTAGTGACAGCATTTATGCCTTTAGGAAGTTTGATTTTATCTTGGTACAAACAACGTATTGGGGGACTGTTAATCATATTTTCCGGCATTTCCCCCATAATCATAATAATTAATATACCTAGCTTGAAATCAGATGATTTTTATGGCATTGGACTTATGGCAATTGCATTATTCGTGACATTACCGCTCTGTATAGCCGGTATTATTATCAGAAGTGCCAAGCCAAGGAAAATAGAATCAAAGAAAGAAGAAAAAGAATCAACTTCTACCGCCCGTAAATGTAAAATATGTGGTGCTGAAATAGCAGAGGCTGATAAAAAATGCCCTAAATGCGGAGTAGAGCTTGAGGGAGAATAGGAAAATACCATTGAAAACAATAAATGGTATGAAAGCGTTGAAAAAGACATTAGTTCACTCAAAGAGAAGATAGAGAAGAAAGACTATCAGAAGTACAAATTGGATTACCTTCTACGGGTAGCCCAAAAAGTAGCATATTTCTCTCCGGGACAGGCGTTTCAACAGGTATCATTACTAATGACTTGAGCTCTATAATGAGTCCCCTGTTATTCCTGATAGTCTTGTGGATTTTTGGGGTTCTATTAGGACATTGGCAAGATATAAGGAGGTCAACATGAAAGGGAATCCAAAAGTTATCGAGACACTCAACTCTCTATTAGCCCGTGAGCTAACGGTAGTTAGCCAATATATGGTGCATGCTGAGTTATGCGAGAATTGGGGTTACGATAAGCTTCACGAAGCAATCCAAAAGCGTGCTGTAACTGAGATGAAGCACGCAGAATCACTTATCGGACGCATCCTGTTTCTTGAAGGTATTCCTATCGTTAGTGAGCTAGAGAAGATGCACATCGGCGCAGATGTTCCTAAAATGTTTGCTAACGATCATGAGGCTGAGCTGGATGCAGTTAATCGATATAACGAGGGTATTCAGGTATGTGGAGATGCCAAAGACTACGCTACCCGGGAAATCCTTGAGCGTATACTCCATGACGAAGACGACCACGTTGACAATATTGAAGAAGTGCAGGATCAAATAGCTCAGATGGGTATACAGATGTTTCTCTCGACACAAGTGAAATAGCAAACTGTCGAGTGAAATTGTCCTGCCCCCAATAGTGGTACCAGTTGTTAAGTAGTTTCTCCGGCCATAATAGCTTCCGGTGTCGGCGGCCGGTATCCCAGAGCGCTATGGGGGCGCACCTGATTATATTCCCTCCTCCACTGTTCAATCAATACCCTGGCCTCGGTGAGGGTGCTGAAGACCTCACGATTAAGCAGCTCGTCCCTGAGTTTCCCGTTGAATGATTCGATATAACCGTTCTCCCAGGGACTGCCGGGTTCGATGAAGAGTGTCTTAACGCCTATCCTGTTAAGCCACCTGCGTATCTCTCTGGCGGTAAACTCAGGTCCATTGTCAGACCTTAGGTGCTCGGGAACGGCCCTCAATATGAAGAGCTGGAATAGCTGGTCCATTACATCCTGGGAGGTGATGCGGCGGG